>JBPCRX010000060.1:0-6877 GCA_050996395.1 Nocardioidaceae bacterium | reverse complement strand
GCTTGAGCCCCCGTGTGCCGCGACCAGCTCAACAGGTGGTTTGCCGTGCTGCCGTCTTCGGCCAGGATGAGGCTGCCGTAGGGCGAGACGTGCACGTTGTCCGGCCCGTCGAACGCCAGATCCAGGCTGAGTCCTAGATCCGTCTCGGGGTCGATCGTCTCGTCGTGCAGGAGCGGGTTGTACGGGAAGTAGGCCATCAGAGTGACCGTCTCGGACGCGTACTCGTAGTACCAGAGCTGGCCGTCGTGCGGTGTCGCGTTGGCAGGCAGGTCAGCGGCGGCGAAGGCGAAGCTGGACACGAAGTAGAAGCCCTTGCGGTCACCCCAGGCGCCTTCGAGCTTCTTCGAGCGGGTCACCTCGCCGTCGATGAACTGCTTGCGGATCGACGTGGTCGTCGCCTGGCGGTCGGGGACCTTCTTCCACGAGGTCTTGAACGGCCGGCCGATCTGCGCCGAGGTGACATAGGCGAGGTCCGGCAGCACGCTGCCGTCGTTCGTCAGGACCACGAGGGCCTCGAGCCTGCCGTCGTTGTCATCGAGCGACTCCGCGATGTAGCGCCCGAGGCGGTATCCCGTCGGTGCGGTCCAACGGTAGAGCAAGCCGTTCGGCGTACCGGCGTCCTCGGTCAGGTAGGCGCGGTGACGAGACGGCTCGATCACGACAGCCTCGTGAGCCGCCCGTCCCCAGGCCTTGATGGGCAGCGGCGACTGCTTGTCCGGCGAGTCGGCGAAGACCTCGAAGACATACCCGTGGTCCTTCTCGTAGCTGCTGGTGCCGGCCGTGCTGTCGGTCTCCTCGCACGTGAGCCAGGAGCCCCAGGGGGTTGCTCCGCCGGCGCAGTTGCTGACGGTGCCCGCCAGACCGACCCACTCGGAGATGCGCTTGCCACCGAGTCTGGTCTCGATGACGGTGCAGCCGCCGCCGAGGGCGCCGCGGTCGTACACCGTCCCCTCGACGAAAGGCACAGGGAACTCAGCCCCCGGGGATGCCTCGTGGTTCTGGATGAGCCGGTAGCCGTGAGGGGCCCGCACGCTGGTGGTCCCGTCGGGGCGCTCAGGCGTCTTGCCGATGACTTTGCCGGTGCCGTCATGGATGTCGGTGACGCCGCTGACGGCGACGGTCTCGTAGGAGAAGCCGCGCGGCAGCGCCAGCAGGTCGCCCGGCTCAGCCTCGAGAGGAGGGAACGGGCCATCGGCGTGGGAGCCGTGATGGGGGTACGGGCGGGCGGCTCGCCCGTTGTCGGCCGCCTCGGCGGCTCCGTCGGTCAGTCCAGCACTGGCGACAACCAGCCCGGCACCAGTGACGGCGCTGCGGTTGAGCAGCTCGCGTCGCGTGAACGTCATGGGGAACTCCCTCTGCTTGTGGTGGTGAGCCGTTCTCGGGCCACCTGACCGCACGGCCCACCTGACCGCACAGCTCGACTCTGGCGTGCCGTAGTGAACGCAGCGTGAATCGGCCCCGAAGACTCGGCGACGCCTTCGAGGCGACCACGCGCTCCGCCCGGACCGGGCACGATGGGTCGCACCATGTCCTCGACTCCCCCGCCGCGTCTGACCGGCCGACTCCCACCGGAGGTGTCGCCGGACGCGCTGTTCGACGCCTTCGAGGCGTGGACCACAGACCTGGGGCTCGTCATGTATCCCGCGCAGATCGAGGCGCTGATCGAGGTCGTGGACGGCGCGAACGTCATACTCGCCACCCCAACGGGGTCCGGCAAGAGCCTGGTGGCAACCGGCGCGCACTTTGCGGCGCTGGCGCGCGGCCGACGCAGCTACTACACCGCCCCGATCAAGGCGTTGGTGTCGGAGAAGTTCTTCGCGCTCTGCGGGACCTTCGGCGCCGACCGGGTCGGTATGCTCACCGGCGATGCAGCGGTCAACCCGCGTGCGCCGATCATCACCGCAACAGCGGAGGTGCTCGCCAACCACGCCTTGCGCGAAGGTCCCGACACCGACGTCGCGACGGTCGTGATGGACGAGTTCCACTACTACGGCGACGAGGAACGGGGCTGGGCCTGGCAGGTGCCGCTGCTGGAGCTGACCCAGGCGCAGTTCCTGCTCATGTCGGCCACCCTCGGTGACATGACGCGCTTCGAGGCAGACCTCACGCGTCGCACCGGCCGTCGCACGGTGGTCGTGGCCTCGACCGAGCGCCCGGTGCCCCTGCACTTCAGCTATGCCACCACCCCTATCCACGAGACGCTCGAGGAGCTGCTGACGACGCACCAGGCGCCGGTCTACGTCGTCCACTTCACCCAGGTCGAGGCCCTCGAACGCGCGCAGGCACTCACCAGCCTCAAAGTGGCCACCCGCGCCGAGCGCGACTTGATCGCCGACATGATCGGTGACTTCCGGTTCACCGCCGAGTTCGGACGCACTTTGTCTCGGCTGGTCCGTCGCGGCATTGGCGTGCACCAGGCCGGGATGCTGCCCCGCTACCGCCGCCTGGTAGAGACCCTCGCGCAGGCCGGGCTGCTCAAGGTGATCTGCGGCACCGACACGCTCGGCGTGGGCATCAACGTCCCGATCCGCACCGTCGTGCTCACCGGCCTGGCCAAGTATGACGGTCAACGCACCCGGCACCTGCGCGCCCGCGAGTTTCACCAGATCGCGGGCAGAGCCGGCCGGGCCGGCTTCGACACGCTCGGCTCGGTAGTGGTGCAGGCGCCCGAGCACGAGGTGGAGAACGCGCGGCTGGTCAGGCGCGCTGGCGACGATCCCAAGAAGCTGCGGCGGGTGCAGCGCAAGAAGCCACCCGAGGGCTTCGTCAACTGGGGCGAGAAGACCTTCGACCGGCTGGTCGCGGCCGAACCCGAGCCGTTGGTGTCGAGCTTCAGGGTCAGCCACTCGATGCTGCTCAACGTGATCGCTCGACCCGGTGACCCGGTCGAGCACATGCGACAGCTCCTCACCGACAACCACGAGGATGAGTCGGCGCAGCGCCGCCACATCAGGCGCGCCCTGGCGATGGCTCGCGGCTTGGTCGCCGGCGGCGTGGTCGAGCGCCTCGACGTGCCCGGCGTTGACGGCCGCCGTGTGCGGCTGACCGTCGACCTGCAGGCCGACTTCGCCCTCGACCAGCCGCTGTCGACGCTTGCCGTGGCCACGCTCGACCTGCTGGACCGGGACGCGCCGACGTACCCCCTCGACGTCGTCTCGGTTCTCGAGGCCACCCTCGAGGACCCGCGGCAGGTGATCGCCGCCCAGCTCAACAAGGCCCGCGGCGAGGCGGTGGCGGCGATGAAGGCAGAGGGCATCGACTACGACGAACGCATCGAGCTGCTCGACGAGGTCACTGCGCCGCGGCCGCTGGCTGAGCTGCTGGGGGCGGCGTACGAGACCTACCGACGTGGTCACCCCTGGGTCGCCGACCACGAGCTGCGGCCAAAGTCGGTGGCGCGCGACATGTTCGAGCGGGCGATGACCTTCACCGAGTACGTCGGCTTCTACGGCCTCGCCAGGTCCGAGGGGCTGCTGCTGCGATATCTCACCGACACCTACCGGGCGCTGCGCCGCACCGTCCCAGACGCCGCCCGGACTGAGGAGCTGGACGACCTGGTCGAGTGGCTGGGCGAGCTGGTGCGGCAGGTCGACTCGTCGCTGCTCGACGAGTGGGAGACGCTCGTGGCCGGTGCCGACGGTCTCGGTGGTGGCGCGGCAGGTCAGAGACGAGACGTCATACCTCCGGGGGCAGGTGTAGGCGGTCGGGACCGGCCGGTGACCGCGAACGACCGGGCGTTCCGGGTGCTGGTGCGCAACGCCATGTTCCGCCGGGTCGAGCTGGTGGCCCGGCGCGACTGGGCCGCGCTCGCCGGGCTCGATGGCTCGACCGGGTGGGACGAGGCCGCCTGGCAGGACGCGCTCGCGGCGTACTGGGAGGAGCATGCCGAGGTGCTTACCGACGCCGACGCCCGCGGGCCGGCGCTGATCTCGATCGACACCGCCTCATTGGCATCGCCGAGCCCGGAGCATCCAGGCGGAGTATGGCGGGTGCGCCAGGCCCTGCACGACCCGCGAGGCCACCACGACTGGGCGATCCTCGCCGAGGTCGACCTGGCCGCCTCAGACGCCGCGGGAGAGGCGGCGGTGCGGGTGGTTGACGTCGGCGACCTCGCCTGAGCGGCATGCCGAGCCCCCACCGCCCGCCGGAGGCTCCGATTTGTGACGAACTTGTCGAAATCGGGCCCGTCCGAGTGCAACTTCGTCACAAGCCAGCCTCTGAGGAGTCACAATCGTTGCGACCCGTTGCAGTGAAACAGAGGAGCCACCTGATGTCAGACCCCTACGGCCAGCCGCCCTCCCCCGATCAGCCGGCATCCGGCCAGTCAGGCGGCTTCCCTTCGCCAACCGCCGCAGCGCCTCCTCCGCCGGGAACGTATCCAGCCCAGAGCCCCACGTACCAGGGCGGGAACAGCTATGGCCAGGTGGCGATGCAGCCCGGGCCCGGTGGGCCAGATTCGCTCGACCGGTGTCTGCATCCTGCTGTCGATCGTCACGATCGGCATCTACTCGGCGTACTGGTACTACAAGGTCCATGAGGAGATGAAGCGCCACTCCGGTCAAGCTTGGCGGTCTGGTGGCCCTGCTTCTGGCGCTGTTCGTCGGCATCGTGATGCCCTTCATCACCTCGTCGGAGGTGGGTGACCTGTACGCGCGGCGCGGGCAGGAAAAGCCCGTGAGCGGCAGTACGGGCCTGTGGTACTTCCCGGGCATCTTCATCCTGGTCGGGCCCATCATCTGGTTCGTCAAGACCAACGGCGCCTTGAACAGTTACTGGCGCTCCGTCGGCGCCCAACAGTAGAGACCGCCTCATCGCTGGGCAGCGGCTGCCCGCAGGCGTGAAAGGCACTGCACTGAAGACGTGGCTCGCCGCAGGCGTGAGAGGCTGCTCCTGGCACTCGAGAGGGAGGAGCGCGCTGATGTTTCCCGTTGTCACCGTGACCGGCTCGGCCTATGAGCGGGGTCGCCAGTACGGCGAGCAGGCGCGCGGTCGCGTCCACCGATCTGTGGCGCAGTACGCCGACATGTTCGGCTATCTCGCGGGCTGGGACTGGTCCCGCGCGACAGCCGAGGCGCAGCGCTTCGTGCCCTCGATCGACGGCTTCGCGCCGCAGTATCTCGACGAGATGCGCGGCCTCGCCGAGGGCGCCGGAGTCTCCCTCGAGGACATCGTGGCGGTCAACGTGCGCACCGAGGTGATGTCCGCGGCGCGGGTACGTGCAGCACTCGCGGGTCGTGGAATGGCTGCGCCGGAAGAGTGCTCAGTGTTCGCCAACTCTGCACCTGGTCAGCATGTGCTGGCAGGGCAGAACTGGGACTGGCTGCCCTTCGCCCGCGACACCGTCGTGGTGGTCCGGGCACGGCCGGACGACGGGCCGTCATACATCACCGTCGTGGAAGCCGGACTGCTGGCCAAGTTCGGCGTCAACTCCGACGGCTTCGCAGTCATGACGAACGCCCTGGCTTGCACAGAGGACAACGGCAACCTCGGCGTGCCCTACCACGTCATGCTGCGCGCCCTGCTGGACTGCGCTACGACGCAGGAGGGGCTGACCCGGCTGAGGCAGGCCGAGCGCGCATCGTCGGCCAACTACCTGCTTGTCGACGAGACCGGAGACGCGGTCGACGTGGAGGCGCGCCCCGGCGGGGCGTCGGCTCTTCACGAGCTGCGCCCTGACCGCCACGGCATGTTGCTGCACACCAACCACTTCGTGTCGCCGGAATTCGACTCCATCGACTACGCGGACCTCGTCGCGTCGACGAGCCAGTTCCGGCTGAAGCAGATGACGAGTCAGGTCACCGCTACCACCGGCGACTCGGACGCCGTCGAGGTCGAGACCTTTTCCCATGCGCTGAGCGACCACACCGAGTTCCCAGACAGCGTGTGCCGCCACCCAGACCTGTCCCTCCCACCGCAGGAACAGACCCTGACCGTTGCAAGCGCTGTCGTCGACCTGACCGAGCGGAGGATGTGGCTGTCCGAGGGGCCGCCATGTGAGCGTGGATATGAGGAACTCGACGTCTCGACGCTGGGCGCGACTACCGTGTCGCCATGACCGCGCCTCCCCCGTCCCTCCCCCTCAACGACGGCCGGACTCTCCCAGCCATCGGCTACGGCACCGCTCCCCTGGACGACGACGAAGCCCCGGACACAGTGGCGTTCGCCATCGAGTCCGGCTATCGGCTGCTCGACACCGCAGCCCGCTACGACAACGAGACAGGAGTCGGCCGCGGCGTACGAGAGTCTTCCGTGGACCGCTCGGAGCTGGTGGTCACAACCAAGCTGCGCGGCGACGACCACGGTCGCGACGCAGCACGTCGAGGACTCGATGGGTCGCTCACGCGGCTCGGCCTGGACTACGTCGACCTCTATCTCATCCACTGGCCGCTCCCCCGGGTCGACAAGTACGTCGAGAGCTGGCAGACGATGATCGACCTGCGCGACGAAGGGTTGGTCCGCTCGATCGGAGTCTCCAACTTCACCGCCGAGCACATCGACCGGCTCGAGCGTGAGACCGGCGTGCTGCCGACCGTGAACCAGATCGAGATGCACCTGGAGTGGACCCAGCAGGAGCAGCGCGCCTATGACGCCGGCCGCGCCATCGTCACGCAGGCATGGAGCCCGCTGCGCCGCGGCGGCAGCGTTCTGGAAGCAGCCACCATCACCGACATCGCTGAGGCGCACGGTGTGACCCCTGGGCAGGTGGCGCTGCGGTGGCACGTCCAGTCCGGGGCGGTTCCAATCCCGTTCTCCAGCAACCGCGAGCGAATCGCCAACAACCGCAACGTGTTCTCCTTCGAGCTCAGCGACGACGAGATGCGACAGCTAGCGACCCTCGACTCAGCCGACCGCTTCGGTGGCGACCCGATGACGCACG
>JBPCRX010000136.1:0-4526 GCA_050996395.1 Nocardioidaceae bacterium | reverse complement strand
GTCAACGTGGTGGACCTGATGACCCTGGTGCGTCCTTCGGACCACCCGCACGGGATGGACCCGACGTTCTTCTCCGAACTGTTCACCGACAGCACCGACGTGGTGTTCTCCTTCCACGGCTTCCCGGGAGCGGTCCACCAGCTGCTGCACGGCCGCCCGCACACCGACCGGTTCCACGTCCGGGGCTTCATCGAGCAGGGGACGACCACCACGCCCTTCGACATGACCGTGCTGAACAAGGCGTCGCGCTACCACCTCGTCATGGATGCTCTGAACAACGCCCGGATGACGCCGACCGGGGCGCACGAGCTCTCCGGCTGGTGTCGGGCCAAGCTGACCGAGCACTCGGCGTACATCCGCGAGCACCTGGAGGACATGCCCGAGATCTCGGGCTGGACGCTCGAAGCTGCGCAGGGACCGGACGCATGAAGGCCCTCATGGTGCAGATGCTGCCGCTCAGGGCTGCATCAGCCGGCGCATCCTCCTGAGCTCGGGCCCCTGCATCATCTGGACCTTCTCAGCGAGCTTCTTGGCAGCCGGACTGGTGCCGCTTGCTCCTTCGCCCTTGGCGAGGCTGAGCGTCGCCACGTGGTGCCGAACCATCATCTTGAGGAACATCGCGTCGAAGCTGGCTCCGTGCTTGCTCGCCAAGCCCCGGAGACCGGCCCGGCTCATCATGCCGTTCCTGCCGGTGGATCCCATCATGCCCTTCGCGTCGCCTGAGCCCATCATCCCGTTTTTGCCCGAAGGGCTCATCATCCCCGAGGGTCTTGTGTGGTCCCATCGCGTCAGGCACCCGCTCATGTCCTTGGTCCAGGACCCTTGATCACCGCGGATCCGTGCGGCCAGGGCGACCACGGCCGGGTCGGAAGAGTGCGTCATCGCCAAGGCGGACATCGCATACGCCTGCTGCTGACGGGGAATCATGGTCTGTGCGAACTGCACGTCGGCGCGGTTGAAGGCACCGCCGGCTGATGGGGCGCTCTGGGTTGCGCCGCAACCGCTCAGGGCGAGCACCAACGCGACGGCACCGCCGCCCAACAGTGCTGCTCCGGAGCGGTGCCGTGCCGTAGCGGTCATGGACGTCGAACCTGGTGTTGTCATGGCTTCATCGTCCGTCTCGGGGGACGTCGCTGGGCAGAGCCGAACGTCCTCGACTGGTCGCGTATGAGCGGGGCCAAAAGTCCCGCGGCTGCGGGACCGACGTCTCTGACCGTGCTGAGCGCGTCGGGCGAGTCTGTGAGCCGGGACAGCTCGAGGCACCGCGGAGACCCTCGCCACGGCGGCAGATGTACCGGTCTGGAACGGGCTCACCGACGAGTGGCAGCCCACTCGGTCCCTGTGCGACATGCTCACGAGGACCGAGCACGTGGACACACCGCCTCGAAGATCTCCTTCGCCTACCTCGCAGACGCCAGGGACAACACGCCAACTCGCTGCTCGTCGCCGGCGCCATGATGGGCATGGACGTGCGCATGGTCGGACCCGGCTCCTTCGGAACCCAACGTCGGTCCTCAAGGCTGCTCAGGAGATCGCCGTACAAACCGGGGCACGCCTCACCCAGACCGACGACGTCGCCGCGGTCCAAGGAGTGGACTTCGTCTACACCGACGTCTGGGTCTCGATGGGGGAGCCTGAGAAGAGCTGGGACGAGCGCATCGCCATGCTCACCGACTACCGAGTGACCGCCGACGTACTCGCGCTCACCGGCAACCCGGGCGTAGAGTTCATGCACTGCCTGCCCGCCTTCCACAACCGTGAGACCGAGGTCGGGGAGGCGCTGTGGCAGCGCACCGGCATGAGCGAGCTCGAGGTCACAGACGAGGTGTTCGAGTCAACGCACTCGATCGTCTTCGACAGGGCCGAGAACCGGCTGCACACCATCAAGGCGGTCCTCTTCGCCACCCTGGGAGGCTGAGGTGCGGATCGTCGTGGCACTGGGCGGCAAATCAGCTGGCCTCGATCAGAAGTGGCCTGTGCGGCGCTGGCCCCCGCCGGGTCCGAGCACGAGCTGGTCATCACGCACGGAAACGGCCCACAGGTCGGTCTGCTCGCCCTCCAGGCGGCGGCGTACGACGACGTCAGCGGATACCCCTTCGACGTGCTGGACGCCCAGACCGAAGGCATGATCGGCTACCTGCTGGAGCGTGAGCTCCGCAACCGGCTCCCCGCTGACAAGCAGGTCGCCACCCTCGTGACGATGACGTACGTCGCTGCGGACGACCCCGCGTTCGCCGACCCCACCAAGTTCGTCGGACCGGTCTACGGGCGCCAACAGGCACACGACCTGGCGGCCAGCCACGGCTGGACGGTCAAGCCGGACGGTGACGCCTGGCGCCGGGTGGTCGCCTCGCGCCCCCCGAGCTGGTCATCGAGCTCGGCCCGATCACCCAGCTCCTCGACGCCGGCTGCGTGGTGATCTGTGCGGGCGGCGGCGGTGTCCCCACGACCGTCGACCCGGCGACCGGCCGGATCACCGGCGTCGAAGCCGTCATCGACAAGGACCGCACCAGCGCCGTGCTCGCCCTCGACCTCGGAGCCGACCGACTGGTGATCGCCACCGACGTACCGGCCGTCTACGAGCAGTGGGGCACAGACGCGGCGCGGGCGATGGCAACCGCGCACCCCGACGACCTCGACCCGATGACCTTCCCTTCCGGTTCGATGGGACCGAAGATTGCGGTAGCGTCGTTGTTTGCGCGTTCCAGCAAGGGCGACGCCGTGATCGGCGCTCTTGACGACCTCGCGGGGCTGCTCGCGGGCGAGGCGGGGACCCTGGTCTCGACCAGCCGCGTAGGAGTGACCTACCGATGACCGACCCGATCGAGGAGCGTCCCGGATGGGCCGGGAACGCGCTCGTGTGGGTGTTCTCAGGAGCAAGAGTGCCCGATGTCTGAGCGCCGCACGGTCGTGGCGATTGCCACGCCGCTGAAGGCTGACCTTGTCGCGCGCATCGCGAGGGTCGATGACCGGCTCGAGGTCCACTTCGAGCCCGACCTGCTGCAGCCGTTGCGCCTCGGCTGCGACCACCGGGGGACCGAACCTTTTCGCCGGACTCCTGACCAGGACAGACGCTGGCGGCAGCTGCTCGCTGACGCCGAGGTACTGCTGGGCATACCGGACGGCTCGGGGGCCGGGCTGGCCGAGGCGGTACGCACAGGCAGTCGGCTGCGCTGGGTGCAGTCGACGGCAGAGGGTGCCGGCGAGCAGGTGCGCGCCGCCGGGCTCACCGACCAAGAGCTGGGCCGTGTGATGGTCACCTCCGCGACCGACGTACACGCCGGGCCGCTGGCCGAGTTCGCGATCCTCGGCATGCTGGCCTTCACCAAGGCTTTGCCTCGGCTGATCGCCGACAAGCAGGCACGTCGCTGGGAGCACCACCCGATGGCCGAGCTGGCCGGCTCCACCGTGCTCGTCGTCGGCCTCGGCTCGGTCGGTCTGGAGGTGGCCAGGCTGGCCAAGGCGTTCGGCATGCGGGTGGTCGCCGTCAACCGCAACGGGCGCACCGACTCTCCGCACGTGGACGAGATCCGCACCGCACGGTTCCTGCCCGACCTGCTGCCCGTCGCGCACAGCGTCGTCCTTACCCTGCCGTTGACCGAACGGACCCGTGGGTTGATCGATGCGGCGGCGATCGGTCGTATGCACAGCGGTGCCGTGGTGGTGGACGTCGGCCACGGCGGCGTCCTGGACGAGGCGGCACTGGTCCAGGCGCTGCAGCAGGGCAGGCTGGCCGGTGCCGCCCTCGATGCTTTCACCGCCGAGCCACTGCCGGCCGACAGCCCGCTGTGGGACTTGCCCAACGTGCTCCTCAGCCCGCACACCGCCGGGCTCACCGAACGCGAGAACGAACGGATGGTGGGCGCGTTCATCGAGAACCTGCGTCGCTACCTGGCGGGCACCGAGCTGCTCAACACGATCACCCGGACCGGCTCGGACGGCGGCGGGCAACGATGAGACTGCACAGGAAGGGCAGATCGTGACGGAGATACACAAGGTGAAGGTCGGGCGTCCCTACGACAAGCGGGTGCGCGGAGACGGGCTGCGGGTGCTGGTCGATCGGATCTGGCCGCGCGGGTTGACCAAGGAGAACGCGGACCTGGACGAGTGGTGCAAGCAGATCGCGCCGTCCACGGAGCTGCGCAAGTGGTACGGCCACGACCCGGAGCGCTTCGAGGAGTTCAGACGCCGCTACCGGTCCGAGCTCGAAGACACTGAGCGCGCCGAGGCACTCACACGTCTGCGAGAGCTGGCCGAGAGACGAGTGCTGACCCTGCTCACCGCCAGCAAGCGCGTCGACATCAGCGAGGCCGCGGTTCTCGCCGAGGTGCTCGAACGATGAGCCCACCGCCCGCAGCCGACACCCGGCCGGTGGACATCGGCGCCTACCAGGGCTGGTTGTTCGACCTCGACGGGGTTCTGACCAAGACCGCCGACGTCCACGCGGCCGCGTGGAAGCAGGCCTTCGACGAGTTCCTCGACAACGAGACCAAGCGGACGGGCCAGACCTTCGCGCCGTTCGATCC
>JBPCRX010000105.1:0-31377 GCA_050996395.1 Nocardioidaceae bacterium | reverse complement strand
CCCCACGAGACCCGGTCCGAGATCGTCCGGTCGCTGCGGCTGCTGCGCAACAAGCGGGAGACGCTGCCGCCCAAGAAGCACGGCAACATCCCGCTGTGAACGCCACCGACTCACCTGGAGCGAGCGCCGGCGCTGTTCCAGGCGCGCCCCCGGAGCGGGACGGTCAGCCCTGGCTTCGCGTGGTCAAGGGGGAACCCTCAGCGGAGGAGCTGGCGGCGCTCGTCGCCGTGCTGGCCTCTCGCGGACCGGCCGCGGCCGCTCGACTGGCGTCGGTACGTCGCTCAAGCTGGTCTGATCCCCGGCGCCGCCTTCGGAGACCGCTCCACGCCTCAGCCGGTGGTTGGCGAGCCAGCGCGTCGCCCCATTGAGCTCGCGCCGGGCGCGCCCGGAAAGAAGATGACGCTAGCGTCTGAGTCAGGAGCTGCTGGAGCCGCGCGTCGTCGCTCGGCACCCTTGCACGGTCTCGGCAAGCGGCCCGAACCCCTCGACGCTCAGACAGGTGCAGCGGACGGATCGGGCTCAGACAGGTGCAGCGGACGGATCGGCTGGGAGGTCCTCCTTCGTGGCTCGGATGACGAACGCGGCCACGAGTAGCGCTGCGAACAGCAGTACGGCGCCCCAGAAGAAGGACACGTGGTAGCCGTGGACGAATGCAAGACCGGTGACCTGCGGCGCGTCAGCCGGATTCGTCAGGTGATCGCCCAGGTAGCTCGTCACCGCACCGGCGTACAGGGTGTTGAGCAGGGCCAGCCCCAAGGAGCCGCCCACCTGCTGCGCCGTGTTGAGCACCGCGCTCGCCACGCCCGCGTCGTGGTCGCCTACTCCGGAGAGGGCAGTGCTCGACGCGGGGATGAACACGCCGGCGAGGCCGACACTGATGAGGATGAGCGAGGGCAGGACGTGCGTCCAGTAGGACGTGTCAGGGCTGATCCGGACGAGCAGGAGCATCCCGACGACCGCCATAACCAGCCCCGGAATCAGAATCGGCTTGGGGCCGACCCGCGGGAGCAGCTGTGCGACAAGCCCAGCAGCGAGGATGATGCCCATGCTGAACGGCAGGAACGCAAAGCCTGCCTTCAGAGGGCTGTACCCCAAGGTGAGCTGGAAGTAGTAGGTCAGGAACAAGAACATCGCGAACAGCCCTGCACCCACCAACAAGAAGGTCAGGTAGGAGCCGCCTCGGTTGCGGTCCAAAATGATGCGCAGAGGCAGCAACGGGTTCTTTGTTCGCAGCTCCCATGCGAGGAAGGCGACCAGCAGCACAACCGCAGCGATCAGGAAGAACAGTGTGATCGGAGCCGTCCAACCCTGCACCGCGGTGCTGTTGCCCGGATCCTTCAGCTTCGCCGCCTCCGTGAAGCCGTAGACCAGCGAGACCAACCCGAGCGTCGCCAGTACTGCCCCCAGTACGTCGTAGCGGGTGTCGCCATGTGCCTTGCTCTCGTGCACGACGAAGAACGCGGCGACCGCAGTCGCGAGCGCGATCGGCACGTTGACGCCGAGGCACCAGCGCCAGGACGCGTACTCGGTGAGCACCCCTCCGACGATGAGGCCGATGGCGGCTCCACCACCGCTGAGCGCACCGAAGACGCCAAACGCCTGGGCCCGCTCCTTGGGCACGGTGAACATCACCGTGATCAGCGAGAGAGCCGACGGAGCGAGCAGCGCAGCGAACGCACCCTGCAGGCCGCGAGCGGCGAACAGCAGACCGGCGCTCGAGGCGATGCCGCCGAGCGCCGACGCCACCGCGAAGCCCCCCAAGCCGATGAGAAAGGCTCGTTTGCGGCCGACGTAGTCGGCGATCCGGCCGCCGAGCAGCAGCAGGCCGCCGAACGCCAGTGTGTACGCCGTGATCACCCACTGCCGGTCGGCATCGCTGATGCCGAGATCTGCTTGGGCCGACGGCAACGCCACGTTCACGATCGACGCGTCCAGGATGATCATCAGCTGGGCGACGGCGATGATGCCCAACGCCAGCCAGCGGCGCGGGTCTAGGCCGTCCTCGACAACGGATGAGTCGTCCCCGGTGGCGCTGGTGGGCTGGGCGAGATCGGACACGCGTACTCCTGAACGAGGGTCGTTTGCTCTCGGCTAGATCTCCTGGCCGAGCGGGGCTGCGACGGGAAGGTGACAGCCCATCGGCGACGACAAGACGCTACAGGCGGCGAGCATTCCCATTTCCCGAAATCGGTGCAACGGGAAATCGCTCCCGTCAGAAGGCGCGGTTCGCAAGGGATACGCGGAGTGCGGGTCCGATAGACACGGTGGCGCGTTGCCAGCCGAGCGCACTGCCACGGCAGGGCCGTTATGGTCGGGAGCATGAGTCCGACCGCCGAGAATGCGAGCACGCGACCCGTCGACGCAGTCGCGGCCAGGTTCGTGGAGGACTTCGCGACGCTCGACCCGCTGTCGGCGACCTACCTCGGGATTCCCGGTCACGACCATCAGCTGCCCGACCTGTCCGGTGACGGCTACGCGGCGCGCGAGTCGCTGACCCGCGAGGCGCTGCGAGCGATGCGCGACACAGAGCCCACCGACGAGCGAGAGCACGCGGCCAAGGCAGCGTTCCTCGAGCGGTTGTCGGTGTCGGTCGAACAGTTCGAGGCCAAGACGCCTCAGTCGCAGGTCAGCGTGATCTTCAGCGAGCTGCACAACGTGCGTGGCGTCTTCGACCTGATGAGCACAGACTCCGAGGGGGCCTGGGCGAACATCGACGCCAGGCTCGCCAAGGTCCCGGACGCGTTGCGGGCCTACCGCCAGACGCTGGGGGACTGCGCCCGTGCGGGTCACGTGTCCGCGAAGCGCCAGATCAGCGCCGTCTCGCAGCAGGTCCGATCCTGGACCGGCCAGGAGCCAGACGGCAGCGACTTCTTCACCACGCTGGTGGCTCCCGCCGACGTCGACTCCGCGCTGTCCACGCAGCTCGCCGAGCACGCGGCGGCGGCCCGGGAGGCCTACGCCGACTTCGGGAGGTTCCTGTCCGACGAGCTCCTGCCTCAGGGCCGGGACCGAGACGGCGTAGGCCGTGAGCAGTACGTGCCGGAGTCCCGCTTCTTCCTCGGCGCCGAGGTCGACCTCGACGAGACCTACGCCTGGGGCTGGGACGAGCTGGCGCGCATCGAGGGCGAGATGGCCAAGGTGGCGGCCGACATCATCCCGGGCGGCACGGTCGACGACGCAGTCGCCACCCTCGACGCTGACCCCGCTCGGGTCATTTCCGGCAAGGAGAGCTTCCGCGACTGGATGCAGGACCTCGCCGACCAAACCATCGACGAGATGGCCGACACCCACTTCGACATCCCCGAGCCCATCCGCAGGATCGAGTGCTGCCTGGCCCCGACCAACGATGGCGGCATCTACTACACCGGACCCAGCGAGGACTGGAGCCGGCCCGGCCGCATGTGGTGGGCCGTGCCGTCGGGCGTCGACGAGTTCTCGACCTGGCGCGAGGTGACCACGGTCTATCACGAAGGGGTGCCCGGTCATCATCTGCAGGTCGGCCAGACGGCATACCGCAGCGACCTGCTCAACCGCTGGCAGCGCACCATGTGCTGGGTTTCCGGTCACGGCGAGGGCTGGGCACTGTACGCCGAACGGCTGATGGACGACCTGGGGTATCTGGCCGACCCGGGCGACAAGCTGGGCATGCTCGACGGCCAGGGCATGCGGGCCGCTCGGGTGATCGTAGACATCGGGGTGCATCTCGGCCTGCGGATTCCGGCGGACAACCCATTCGGGTTCCACCCTGGCGGTATCTGGACGGCCAACCTGGTCTACGAGTTCATGCGCCAGCACTGCCGCGTCGATGACGCCGTGGTGCGGTTCGAGGTCAACCGCTATCTCGGCTGGCCCGGTCAGGCGCCGTCCTACAAGGTGGGCGAGCGCATCTGGCTCCAGGCGCGCGACGAGGCGCGGCAGCGCAAGGGCGAGGCCTTCGACCTGAAGGAGTTCCACCGCCAGGCTCTCGACCTCGGCTCGTTGGGTCTCGATCCGCTGCGTGAGGCCCTGAGCCGCCTATGACTCCGATCGCAGGCACGCGCCCGGTCTCTCCCGGCGCGGTGCTGAGGGCCGCCCGTCCCCGCCAGTGGGTCAAGAACCTGCTCGTGCTGGCGGCCCCCACGCTCGGTGGCTCGATCGGCGACGCCGACGTGCTGGCCAAGGCTGCGGTGGCGTTTGTCGCCTTCTGCCTGGCAGCGTCGGGCATCTACTTCATCAACGACGTGCGCGACGTCGAGGAGGACCGCGCGCATCCGACCAAGCGGCTTCGGCCGATCGCCACCGGCGAGGTCTCGCTCCGGTTGGCCGTCGCCGTCGGCAGCTGTCTCCTGATCGCCGCCTTGGCCGTCGCCTCGTTGGCGACCTGGCAGCTCGTCGCCGTTATCGCCACTTACGAGGCGGTCTCGCTGGTCTACTGCTTGGCGCTGAAGGACGAGCCGGTGATCGACATCGCCATCATCGCCTCCGGTTTCCTGCTCCGCGCCGTCGCCGGAGGGGCGGCGGCAGGCATCGAGCTGTCCCAGTGGTTCCTGCTCGCCGCCTCATTCGGCTCGCTCTTCATGGCTGCAGGCAAGCGCTATGCCGAAGCGGTCATGTCCGGCCCCGGTGAGGCCGCGACACGACGTTCGCTCAGCCGCTACTCCGAGACGTACCTGCGCTTCGTGTGGAGCGTCTCGGCGGCGATCCTCATCATGACCTACGGGTTGTGGGCGTTCGAGATCAGGGACAGCACAGGCAGCTCTTGGTCGGCGATCTCGATGGCACCGTTCGTGCTCGCGGTGCTGCGATACGCCGTGGACGTCGACGCGGGGCGTGCCGGAGAGCCTGAGGAGATCGCCCTGTCAGACCGGGTGCTGCAAGGGCTCGCGTTGATCTGGCTCGTCCTTCTCGTGCTCAGCGTCTACGGACCCTGACGCCGACTCGTCGGCGTCCACCCGCCGTCGCCACCACCACGCCGTGAGCATGCCGAGCGCCACCAACGCGGTTCCGGCTCCTGACAGCCCCGCTATCGCGGTCGGACCGACCGGACCGTAGGCCACCACGAGCCGACCCTGTGAGCCAGCCGGGAGCGCGACCGTGACCAGCGTCCCCTGCAGCTTGGTGACCGCGATCGGCTCACCGTCGAGTGTGGCGGTGTAACCCGGCCAGAAGAGGTCCCGGAAGACCAGGGTCGCCCCGTCGGTGGTCGAGACGTCGTACGACTGGGTGTCGTTGAGGATCCGCACGGGTGCCACGTCGGCAGAACCGATGGTGGCGGTGACCCGCCCGGGGTAGTCGAGTGGGTGCACCCGTGCGAACTTGATCCACTTGTCGCCCTGCTGCGCCGAGCGCCACTCACCCGCCGCGAGCTTGCGCCACGCCGCCTTGCGCTCGTGACCGGTGACGACGACGGACCGGTACCCGAGCAGGTCGATCCATCGAGAGCCCGTGCGTGGCTCCGTCGCGAAGAGCTGCTGCAGCGACCGGTCACAGGTGTCGCCGTGGGAGGAGACCACGCAGAAAGTGTCGGAGAACCCCTTCTGCCGCACCGAGGAGTAGCCCGGCGCGTAGCGGGTCTGTTCGGAAAGCCGGGAGAACCCACTCCCGACGCCGTCGGCGAACCACTGCTCCATCGTCGGGATCGACGCCTGCCGGTATGACGCGAGAACCGGCCGGTCCGAAGCGCTGAACGAGATGGGGCCGGGCGGCAAGGTGGACGGGTGTTGCTGGTCGGTCTGGCTCAGACCGGTGACCTGGAAGGACAACCACGCCAGGACAAGAGTTCCGGCCAGCGCGACCCACCCACCCACGAAACGGCGCGCCTGGGCAACGCCGAGGCACAGGCAGCCGACGGCGACCGCGACGGCGAGCACCGCCAGCACAGCCTCGGTGTCCTGCGGATCCCGGGCCCACGTCAACCACGCGGTGGCCGCCAGGGACAGACCTACCCCGACCAGCCGATTGCGGGTGACGACGAGGCGCCCAGCACCCACGAGGGCGACCACCGTGACCACGAAGAAGAACTGAGCTCCGGCCAGGCTGCGGATGGGGTCACGCAGCGGCCCGAGGGTGCTCGGGGCCTGAGTCAGAGCGAGCATCAGGCCGCACCCCACCAGGCCGGCGATCACGCCAGGCGAGCGCAACAGGCCTTTTTGCCAGTCCAGGAGCCACAGCACCGCCATCGCGAACCAGGCGGTGAAGAACACCGGGATCATCAGTGTGGTCTGGTGGCCAAAGGTCTGAAGGTCGCCGTGCAGACCGGGAGAGGCGAACCCGAACACGTCGGCGAGGTTGGCCACGAGGAAGTTCGTGTTGGCGATCTTGTCGTTGCGGACCGTGGAGCTTGCCGCCCGCAACAAGGGAAGCACCGTCAGCGCAGCGGCGATCGCACCTCCGAGCACCGACACGCTGCGGGCCAGCAGCGGGACCAGCAGCTCGCGCCACTGCGTCTGGCCGCGAGTGAAGACCGCCTCGGCCAGCACGCCCAGTCCCAGAGCGGCGAACATCAGCCAGGTGGCGGGCCAGCCGCCGGCGATGACCAGGTAGGAGAAGATCCCGAGCGCCAGGCAGCGCAGCGGGGAGACCCGGCCGACCCAGGCCCACCACACCCAGGGCAGCCATGCCATCGAGACCAGACCTGGCATCCAGTTGGGCATCAGCCAGTAGAAGACGTATCCCGACGTGGCGGCGGCGGCTCCGGCGGTCGCAGCCCATGGACCACTCACCTTGAGTCGCAGCGCGAGGCAGGTGGTGCCCCAGGCGAAGACGACCTGGTAGAGCAGCGACCAGAGGAAGGCGGCCAACGCCAGGTCGTGCAGGTGGGAGAGCCCGACGTCGACCAGCAGGTGGGTCGGTTCGTAGATCCCGTACTGGAGGTCGATCGCATAGTTGCCACCGCTGCCGAGGTCCGGGTCGATGTTGGGGAACTCCCCGTCGCGCAGGCGTCGGCCGATGTCCATGGCTACGGGCAGGTACTGGTTGCGCTTATCGTCGAGCAGCCAGGCCATCGGCTGCAGCTGACGCAGCACGACCAGCAACCCCGCCGTCGCTATGACCGCAACCGCCTGCCAGCACAGCCGCGCCCGCCACGCCAGGCCCATCCTCAGCGCACGACCTTCTTGGCCAAGGAGAGGATGCCTTGCTTTGCGGGGCTGCGGTGGTGCGAGGCGTTGGAGCCGCTCAACGCCTGGCGGTTGGCGAGGAACCAGTCGTAGGAGTCGCGGAAGGCCGCGTCGGTGGAGTACTTCGCGCTCCAGCCGAGCTCCGTCTTTGCAGCAGTCAGGTCGAACCACAGCTCCTTGCTGTACATGATCCAGTGGTAGGGGCCGAAGGGCGTGAGGCGCAGGGTGGCAGTGGCCTGCATGGCCTTGCTGGTCAACCCGACCGGTACGGACCGCACCTGGGCGCCCGTACCGGCATACGCGCACAGATGCTCGACCGCCTCGCGCATGGTGCCGAACTCCTCGGCGCCGATGTTGTAGATCCCTGGCCCAGAGCGCCGGCCGGCCAGGATGCACGCGGTGGCGAGGTCGTGGGCGTGCACGAACTGGTAGACGTTGTCGCCCTTGCCCAGCACCGGCACGCTGGCTCCGTCGGCGATCCAGTCGAAGAGGATGCCGAAGATGCCGAGCCTGCCGAGGCCCAAGATGGTGCGTGGGCGCACGATGGCGACGTCGAGGCCGCGCGACACCGCCGCCCTGCACAGCAGCTCACCGTCGTACTTGGCCCGTCCGTACGCCTCGACCGGCGTCGGCGGGGTGCCCGGGTAGACCGGGTTGGAGGCCGGTACCCCGAAGACCGCCGACGAGGAGGTGTAGACCACCTTCGCGACTCCCAGGTCCTCACATTGGGTGAGAAGTGTGCTGGTGCCACCCACATTGACGCTCTCGAACAGCGCCTTGTCGCGGGCCAGCGGCACCTGCGCCACGTTGTGATAGACGACGTCGACCCCGTCGACTGCCTGGCGCACGTCCGCAGCCGACCGGATGTCGCCTTGAACGAACTCGACGTCCACCGGACGGTCGTCGGCGTCGACCAGGTCGAGCACGCGCACCGACTGACCCTGTGCTCGCAGCTCGGCCACCAGCAGCGAGCCGAAGTAGCCACTGCCCCCCGTCACGAGTGCCTCGGCCTGCTCGGGCATCAGATCTCCACCCCCTGCTCGGCGCACCAACGAATCGAGCGACGCATGCCCTCGTGCAGCTCGACCCGCGGTGCATAGCCGAGCACGTCGCGCGAATGGCTGATGTCGCAGGCGATGGTCTTGTCCATCTCGCCCAGCACGTGGAACTCCTGGTGGTAGATCCCACGGCTCTGCAGCGCCCGGTCGATACGCTCGGCGACCTTGCCCGTGACGGCGGGGAGCTTCAGCTGCCGGTCGGCCACCTCGAACCCCTCGTCACGCAGCGCCTGCTTGACGGTCGCCACGATTTCGAGCATCGGGTAGGGCCGCTGGTCGGCGATCCAGAAGGCGTCTCCAGCAGCGGAGTGGCGGCGTTCGGCCAGGGCCACCCCCTGCACCAGGTTGTCGATGTACACCATCGAGCGACGCTGGCTGCCGTCACCGACGAGCGGGAACCGCCCGGTGCGGACCAGCCGGAAGAAGGTCGTCTGCCGCAGCGGCTGCCACGGACCGTAGAACCAGGGTGGCCGTACGATCACCGTCTCGAGCCCGTCGCGCGACGCGGCCCGCACCCGCTCCTCAGCCAGCATCTTCGACCGCCCGTACCCCAGGTACGGGTTGTAGGGCTCGTCGGCCCGAAACTGGTCGGTCACAGTGGCGTTGACGCCGAACGGTGAGTTGGACGAGACGTGGACGAAACGGCGTACCCGGGCCCGTTGCGCCGCTGCCAGCATGGTGGCGGTTCCGCCTGAGTTGACCGCCTCGAAGTCGGAGACCTTCTTGGCGTGGATCACACCTGCCGCGTGCACGACTGACGCTCCTTTGGCGTCGGCGAACAACCGGGTGGCGGCAGCGGCGTCGGTCACGTCCCCCACATGGACCTCGGCCCGCGGCAGCACGGCGAGCACGGGCTCCACATCGGCGGCGGACGCGACGAGGGCACGCACGGTGCCGTTGCGCTGGACAGGCCCGGTGCCCTCCTGACCGGACTGGATGGCTGACAGGAAACCACGGCCGAACCAGCCGCTGGCGCCAGTCAGGATCGTCAGCTCAGGCTGAGCGAGCAGCAGATCGGGCACGCGCTCTCCTTCGTCGTCGGTTGTGGAGTCGTTGGGTTGTGGACGGGGTGAAGTTCAGTGCGCGCCGGTCAGGAACTGCGTCATGTTGCGGTGCGCGACGGCCATCAGTGTGCCCTGCGGGTTGACGCCGGGAGCCCACGGCAGCAGCGACGCGTCGTTGACACGCAGGTTGTCCACGCCATGCACCCGCCCGAACGAGTCCGCGCCGGATCTGCTGCTGTCCTCACCCATGGGCACCGTACCGGTCAGGTGGACCGTCATCAGGCTGGCGGCGGCTGGTGTGAAGCGTCGTACCGCATCCGCGGCGCTGACCGCGTCGTCAACGACCGGAGCACCGGCGTAGGAAGGAAAGATCGTGGACGCTCCCGCCGCCCGCATGAGATGGATCAGCCGGCCGAGACCGCTGCGCAACCTCTCGCCGTCTCGCGCCGTGAGGTGGTAGGTCACCAGCGGGTCGGTGAACCCCGGCAACGCTCGCACGTGCCCGCGCCCCAAACTCTGGATGGCCGCGTAGTAGACGGTCTGGCGGCGCCAGTCGTCGACGGCCGCGGAGAACTGCGCCCAGTTCTCCGACAGGGACAGCGCGATGAGGGCGGGCCGGCTCGCCGAGCCACCGAAGCTGAGCCAGGAGCCGAACTCCTTGACCTGGTACGTCGCCAGGTCTCCCGGGGCGTTGACCTCTTCGTCGAACCCGGCGACGACCTTGACCGTGGGATGCACGGACAGGTTGGCGCCGATGTTGCGGCGCAGACCGCTGCGCTGCAACAAGGCCGGGGTCTGGATGGCCCCTGCACACACGAAGACGTGGTCGGCGACCACGCGCTCGGTGTGTACGGCGCGGCCGCTGCGCCGGACCACGTCCACGCCACTGACGCGTGTGCCGCTGCGCACGAGGCGGCTCGCCCGGGCCTGGGTCCACAGCTGCGCGCCGGCGGCCGCGGCAGCCGGAAGGTAGGTCCGCGTCATGGTCTGCTTCTCGGCTCTGACCACGCCGTCCACGCAGCGGTACCGCGCCCAGCGTGGCACATCGAAGCCGCTCCATCCCAGCGACTCGGCTCCGCGTTGCAGAGCTCGCGAGGGACCAGGCAGCTGGTCCTGCGGCCACGGGGCGACGCTCAGCTCCTGCTCCACGAGCGCCTGATGCGGGGCGAGGACGTCCTCGTCCAGCGACTCGATGCTGTAGGCGCGGCTCCAGTCGGCCAGCAGCTCTGACGAGGGCCGGTGGTAGAGCCCCGAGTTGACCTCGCTGCCGCCGCCGGCACCACAGCCTTCGGTGTAGGCGATCGACGGTCGACCCAGCGCCACCGTCAGGCCCCGGTTGCGGTACTGACGCCGCATCTGGTCGACGGAGTACGGCTCGACCTCTCCCACATCGACCCAGTCGCCGTCCTCGACGACCAGCGTCTCGAGCCCGGCTTCCGCGAGCGCTCGCGCGGTGACGGCTCCACCGGGCCCGGATCCCACGACCAGGGCATCCACGTGCCGGCTCAAGTCCCGGCGCCGGCGGTACTGCGGCGCTCGTAGACGCCGACCAGGCCGAGCCCCCGGGTGAGGCGGACGAACTCGCCCAGCACCGGCAGCGACACCGACGCCAGCCGGGCGGCCAGCTCGGACTGGCGCTGCGCAGGCAACCGGCGGAACGGCCGGCGCCCCATGATGCTTAAGACGACGTAGACCACGATCGACGCCATGGTCACTCCCGCGCGCGTGACATCGGGCATCGCTGCCACACTCTCGTCGACGTAGGAGGCGGCGGACGAGCGCTCGCTCGCTGAGCTGTCGGGCACGTCATGGGCGAGCAGCGCGAGAGCGACAAGGGCGGGGATGGACCGGCGGCGACCATGCTCGTCGCTGACGCCGCTCATTGGCACGAGGCTACACTCCACCGTCGTGCCAGCCGACCGCGCCACGAACCGCAGTGATGCAGCTCACCGGCAGGCGATGCGGTTCCTCGTCGTAGGGGCGACGACGGTGGCGATCGACTTCGTGGTCTACCGCCTGTTGCACCTGTCGGGCCTGCCGCTGACGCCGTCCAAGGCCCTGAGCTTCGTCGCGGCGACCGTCTGCGCCTACGTTCTCAACCGCAGCTACACCTTTGCTTCGGTGGGAGGCCGGCGGGCGGTGCTGCTGTTCACGACGCTGTACGCCGTCACCCTTGTCGTCAACGTGGGCGTCAACGCGCTGGTCCTGCACCTGCTGTCCGCCTCGGAGCAGCTGCGGGTGGGCACCGCCTTCCTCTGCGCCCAGGTCGTCTCCTCGACCATCAACTTCTTCGGGATGCGGCACGTCGTCTTTCCCGCCACCGCCGTCGCCTCCACCGCCGACCCTTCCGACCCCAGTGCGGCAGCGACGCCATGGGTGTGACCGTCGTGCTGGCCTCAGCCTCACCCGCACGTCTTGAGACCCTGCGTCGAGCCGGTCTCGACCCAGTGGTCGAGGTGTCAGGTGTCGACGAGACGACAGTCACCGACGCCGACCCGGCTGGGTTGGCGCTGCGGCTGGCGGAGCTCAAAGGGCGCGCGGTGGTCGACCGGCAGGCCACTGCTGCCCGCGGCGGACGCGTGTTGGTGGTGGCGTGCGACTCCTTACTCGAGCTCTCCGGTGAGGTGCACGGGAAGCCGGCCTCGGCAGCCGAAGCCATCGAGCGGCTCACCTCGATGAGCGGTGCATCGGGCGTGCTGCACACCGGCCACTTCCTCGCCGACGTGGGCTCGGGACGCTCGCTGAGCCGCCAGGCGGCGACGGTCGTCCATTTCGCCCAGTTGAGCGCCGCCGAGATCGAGGCCTACGTTTCCACAGGTGAGCCTCTCGCGGTGGCCGGTGGGTTCACGATCGACGGTCTCGGCGGGGCCTTCGTCAGAGGAGTCGAAGGAGACCCACACACCGTGGTCGGCATCTCGCTGCCCCTGCTCCGACGTATGTTCGCCGAACTCGGGGTCGGCTGGACCGATCTGTGGCGCCGATCCCCCTCCCCCGATTCGTCCGGCTGACCCGCACCGGAAAGCCACGCACGCAGCCGGACGAATCACCCACCGGCGCGAATTGGCTACTATTCGGCACCACGAGCACGACTGAGAACTACTCGACGGGCAGACCCAGGCCACGGGCGATGAGCATGCGCTGCACCTCGGAGGTCCCCTCGCCGATCTCCAGAACCTTCGCGTCACGGTAGAAGCGGGCGACCGGGTACTCCTCCATGAAGCCGTAGCCACCGAAGACCTGGGTGGCGATCCTGGTTGCCGTCACCGCCGCCTCGGTCGCGTACAGCTTGGCGACCGCCGCCGCCTGCCGGAACGCTGCTGCGGAGGCGCCGCCGTCCTTGAGGGCCGCCGCCTTGTAGGTCAGCGCCCGCGCTGCCTCGGCCATGACCGCCAGATCGGCGATCTGGAACGCGACGCCCTGCTTGCTCCCGATCGGCACCTTGAACGTGGTGCGCTCACCGGCGTACTGCACCGAGAGATCGAGACATGCCTGGATGCAGCCGACCGCCAGCGCGGCGATCGCCACCCGGCCGTCGTCCAGGATGGCCAGGAACTGGGCGAACCCGCGCCCACGGGCGCCGAGCAGGTTGGCCTCCGGCACGTGGACGTCCTCGAACGTCAGCGGGTGGGTGTCGCTCGCGTGCCACCCGAGCTTGTCGTAGGCGGGCTCGACGGTGAAGCCGGCGGTTCCTGACGGAACGATGATCGTGGACACCTCGGCGCGGCCGTCCTCGCGGTCGCCGGTACGCGCGGTCACCGTGACGAGGGAGGTGATGTCGGCGCCGGAGTTGGTGATGAACTGCTTGGACCCGTTGACGACCCACTCGCCGCCGGTGAGCGTCGCCCGGGTCCGCGTAGCCCCGGCGTCCGAACCAGCGCCCGCTTCGGTCAGCCCGAAGCCTGCCAGGGTTCTGCCCGCCACCAGATCCGGAAGCCAGGTCTGTTGCTGCTCCGGCGTCCCGTAGGTCTGGATCGGGTTGATGCCGAGCCCGACGGCCGCCTCGAGGGTGATGCCGAGTGACTGGTCGACACGGCCAACTTCCTCGATCGCCACGCACAGGCTCGTGAAGTCACCGTCGGCTCCGGCCCCGCCGTACTCCTCTGGAGCGGTGAGTCCGAAGAGACCGAGTTCCCCCATCTTGTGCACGGCGTTGACCGGGAAATGGTGCGATCGGTCCCAGTCGGCGGCGTGTGGCGCGATCTCCGCTTCCGCGAACTCCCGCACGACGCGGCCGAAGTCGACGTGCTCCGAGGACAGGCTGTAGCTCATGACGACCTCTCAGGCGCAAAACTGTTCAGGGAGCGCTGGGCTGGCCGTCGTCCTCGATGTGGTGGTGGTCTTCGTGGCCCTGGTGGAAGACACCTTGGCCGTGCTCGCCGGGATCCTCGGCGTGGCCCTGCCCGTAGACGCCCTCCCCGTGCTGGCCGGGGTGCTCCGGGTGGCCCTGCTCGTACACGCCCTGGCCACCGAGGTCATGGTGTACATGGTGGTCCGGCTCGTCCTGGTCGAAGACACTGCGCCCTTCGTCGACGTCGTCGTCGTCCTCGGGCTGGCCCTGGTCGAAGACGCCGTGTGTGTACTCCTCATAGGGCTGCTCGTCGCTGCCCGGCGTGGTGCTGGTGGTCGCCGCCGTGTCGTTGTCGGTGCCGTCGTCAAGACCGTCCGTCGACGTGCCGTCGTCGCCAACCGAATGTGAGCCGGTGTCCATGGTTTCTCCTCATGTCTTCAGCAGCAGGGTGCTCTACTGCCACTGTAGGGCGACCGCGCCGATCCGACACGTCGCCTTAGACTCTCAAAGGATCACGCGACCGATCTGGAGGAGACCCTGGTGGCGGAGCTCAGCAAGGTGGTGGTCGCCAACCGGGGTGAGATCGCCGTCCGAGTGGTCCGTGCCTGCAGAGATGCGGGCCTCGGCAGCGTGGCGGTCTACGCCGATCCCGACCGCGACGCTCTCTTCGTCCGCCTGGCCGACGAGGCGTTCGCCCTCAACGGAGCCATCCCCGCTGACACCTATCTCTCGATCGACAAGATCCTGGCCATCGCCGAACGGGCCGGTGCCGACGCGGTGCATCCCGGATACGGCTTCCTCGCCGAGAACGCAGCCTTCGCCCGGGCCGTCACCGACACTGGTCTCACCTGGATCGGACCGCCAGCTGCCGCGATCGACGCACTCGGCGACAAGGTGCAGGCGCGCCACATCGCCCAGCGGGTCGGCGCTCCGCTCGTCGCGGGAACCCCCGACCCGGTCAGTGGAGCCGACGAGGTGCTCGCCTTCGCTCGCGAGCATGGCTTGCCGATCGCCATCAAGGCAGCCTTCGGCGGCGGAGGGCGTGGCCTCAAGGTCGCCCGCCACACCGACGAGATCGCTGAGCTCTTCGACTCGGCCGTCCGAGAGGCGGTCTCTGCGTTCGGTCGCGGTGAGTGCTTCGTCGAGCGTTACCTCGACAAGCCGCGTCACGTCGAGACCCAGTGCCTCGCGGACCGGCACGGCTGCGTCGTCGTGGTGTCGACCCGCGACTGCTCGCTGCAGCGCCGACACCAGAAGCTGGTCGAGGAGGCCCCCGCGCCCTACCTGACGCCGGACCAGTTGGACACCTTGTACACATCGTCGAAGGCGATCCTCGCGGAGGCCGGGTACGTCGGTGCCGGCACGTGTGAGTTCCTCGTCGGACAGGACGGGACCATCTCCTTCCTCGAGGTCAACACCCGGCTCCAGGTCGAGCACCCGGTCAGCGAGGAGGTCACCGGGATCGACCTGGTCCGTGAGATGTTCCGCCTCGCCGCGGGTGAGGAACTGGGGTATGACGACCCGGCCGTCTCCGGCCACTCGATCGAGTTCCGCATCAACGCCGAGGATGCTGGGCGCGGCTTCATGCCGGCCCCCGGGACGCTGACCCAGTGGCATCCGCCCTCCGGACCAGGTGTGCGCCTCGACGCCGGTTATGACGAGGGCGAGACGATCCCCGGCGCCTTCGACTCGTTGGTGGCCAAGCTGGTGGTGACCGGCCGGGACCGGTCTCAGGCGCTCGAGCGCAGCCGCCGGGCTCTGCGCGAGTTCGTCGTCGAGGGCATGCCGACCGTCATACCGTTTCACCGCGCAGTCGTGGACGATCCGGCGTTCGTCGGTGACGAAGAGGGGTTCGGGGTCTTCACCAGCTGGATCGAGACCGCCTTCCACAACGACATCACGCCGTATGTCGCAGACGCCGAGGTCGCACAGCCCGACGCCGAGGACCCGGTACCGCGCGACAAGGTGACGGTCGAGGTGGCCGGCAGACGCCTCGAGGTATCGCTCCCGGCGGGCTTCGGCACGGCCGTCGGAAGTGTGGCGCGCGCAGCGGGAGCGGCGCGGCCCCGCAAGCGCATCCGAGGCAAGGCAGTCGGCGCAGCGACGAGTGGCGATGCGCTGACTGCCCCGATGCAGGGCACCATCGTGAAGCTGGCCGTCGAGGAGGGCGCGCGCGTGGACAAGGGCGATCTGGTCGTCGTACTCGAGGCGATGAAGATGGAGCAGCCGATCACCGCCCACCAGTCCGGCATCGTGACCGGCCTCTCGGCGGAGGTCGGTGCCACCGTGGCGAGCGGCTCCACCCTGTGCGAGATCAAGGACTGACCGCTCCCTCCCAGGCGTCCCAGGCACTAGCCTCACGTGCATGTTCTCCAAGGTGCTGGTCGCCAACCGGGGAGAGATCGCCGTGCGTGCCTTCCGGGCGGCGTATGAGCTGGGCGCCAGCACGGTGGCCGTGTTCCCGTACGAGGACCGAGGTTCCGAGCACCGCCTGAAAGCCGATGAGGCCTACGAGATCGGCGACCTCGGGCATCCGGTTCGGGCTTACCTTGACCCGCAGGCGATGGTGGCGGCGGCGCAACGCGCGGGCGCCGACGCGATCTATCCCGGCTACGGCTTCCTCTCCGAGAACCCCGCCCTCGCCGAGGCCTGCGTCCTCGCCGACATCACCTTCGTCGGGCCGACAGCTGACATCTTGCGGCTCACGGGCAACAAGGCCACCGCCGTCGCGGCCGCCCGCGATGCCGGCGTGCCGGTGTTGGCCAACATCGAGCCGTCTCGCGACGTCGACCAGCTTTTGCGGGAGGCGGCTGCGCTCAGCTTCCCGGTCTTCGTGAAGGCAGTGGCGGGAGGCGGCGGACGTGGCATGCGACGCGTGGACGATCTCGACCACCTGCAGGAGGCGGTCGAAGCGGCCATGAGGGAGGCGGACGGCGCCTTCGGCGACCGCACCGTCTTCATCGAGGAGGCAGTCACCGACCCGCGCCACATCGAGGTGCAGATCCTGGCCGACGCCGGCGGCGACGTCATCCATCTCTTCGAGCGGGACTGCTCACTGCAGCGCCGCCACCAGAAGGTCGTCGAGATCGCGCCCGCACCCAACCTGGACGCCGACCTGCGCGAGCGCGTCTGCGCCGACGCGGTCCGGTTCGCCGAGCAGATCGGCTACGTCAACGCCGGGACCGTGGAGTTCCTCGTCGCGCCGGACGGCCGCCACGTCTTCATCGAGATGAACCCTCGCATCCAGGTGGAGCACACCGTCACCGAGGAGATCACCGACGTCGACCTGGTGCAGTCGCAGCTGCGCATCGCTGCCGGTGAGACCCTCGAGGAGCTCGGGCTGCGGCAGGGCGACATCCGTGTCCGCGGTGCGGCGCTGCAGTGCCGGATCACCACCGAGGACCCGTCCAACGGCTTTCGACCGGACACTGGTCGGATCACGGCCTACCGATCTCCCGGCGGTGCCGGCATCCGGCTCGACGGCGGTACGACGTACCCCGGCTCCGAGGTGTCGGCTCACTTCGACTCCATGCTCATCAAGCTGACCTGCCGAGGGCGCACCTTCGAGCTCGCCGTCGACCGGGCGCGGCGTGCCATGGCTGAGTTCCGCATCCGTGGCGTCGCCACCAACATCTCCTTCCTGCAGGCGGTGCTGGACGACCCCGACTTCCGTGCCGGGCGCCTCACCACGTCGTTCATCGAGCAGCACCCCAGCCTGCTGACGGCGCGGTCCTCGGCTGATCGCGGCACCCGACTGCTGCACTTCTTGGCCGACGTGACCGTCAACAAGCCGCACGGCGTCGCCCCGACGGCGACTGATCCCAGCACGAAGCTCCCTCCCTTGGACCTGGAGGAGCCGATCCCTGACGGCTCGCGGCAACGGCTCCTCGAGCTGGGTCCCGAGCGGTTCGCGGCGGCGCTGAGGGACCAGACAGCGGTCGCGATCACGGACACCACGATGCGCGACGCGCACCAGTCGCTGCTCGCGACACGTGTCCGCACCAGGGACCTGGTCGCGGTGGCGGGTCATCTCGCCCGGATGACGCCGGAGCTGCTGTCGCTCGAGGCATGGGGCGGCGCGACGTACGACGTCGCCCTTCGCTTCCTTGCCGAAGACCCGTGGGAGCGGCTCGCCGCGCTGCGAGAGGCGGTGCCCAACATCTGCCTGCAGATGCTGCTGCGGGGCCGCAACACCGTCGGCTACACGCCCTACCCCCGAGGGGTCACCGACGCATTCGTGGCCGAGGCGACCGAGACCGGCGTCGACATCTTCCGCATCTTCGACGCGCTCAACGACGTGGAGCAGATGCTGCCGGCGATCGAGGCCGTGCGGGCGACCCGGACAGCGGTCGCCGAGGTCGCGCTGTGCTACACAGGCGACCTGTCCGACCCCGCCGAGCGGCTGTACACGCTGGACTACTACCTGGCCCTCGCGGAGCGCATCGTGGAGGCCGGAGCGCACATGTTGGCCGTCAAGGACATGGCCGGACTCTTGCGGGCGCCGGCCGCTCACAGCCTGGTGACGGCGCTGCGCGAGCGCTTCGACCTGCCCGTCCACCTCCACACCCACGACACCCCGGGTGGACAGCTGGCAACGCTGCTGTCAGCCATCGACGCAGGCGTCGACGCGGTCGACGTGGCAAGCGCCGCCCTCGCCGGTACGACGAGCCAGCCTGCCCTGTCGGCACTGGTGGCGGCCACCGACCACACCGAACGCTCGACCGGGCTGTCTTTGCGCTCGGTCTGCGACCTCGAGCCGTACTGGGATGCGACAAGACGCCTCTACGCGCCTTTCGAGTCGGGCCTGCCCGCTCCCACCGGGCGCGTCTACCGCCACGAGATACCCGGGGGGCAGCTCTCCAACTTGCGCCAACAGGCCATCGCGCTCGGCCTCGGCGAGAAGTTCGAGCAGATCGAGGACATGTACGCCGCCGCGAACCAGATTCTGGGCAACATCGTCAAGGTGACGCCGTCGAGCAAGGTGGTCGGCGACCTGGCGCTGCATCTGGTGGCAGTGGGTGCGGATCCGGCCACCTTCGCCGACGATCCCGGCTCGTTCGACGTTCCTGACTCAGTGATCGGTTTTCTCTCCGGTGAGCTGGGAGAGCCTCCAGGCGGCTGGCCCGAGCCGTTTCGCTCCAAGGCTCTGGCGGGCCGCCGGACCACGGTGCGGGAGAGCCCGCTCGATGACAACGAGCTCCGTGGGCTGCAGGCAGACCGTCGCACGACCCTGAACCGGCTGCTCTTCCCGGGGCCCGCTCAGCAGTTCGCCGACTCACGGGAGCGCTACAGCGACCTGTCCGTGCTTCCGACCCGCGACTTTCTCTACGGCCTTGACTTCGACGACGAGCACGACGTCTACCTGCGTGAGGGGGTCCGGTTGATTCTCGGTGTGGAGTCGATCAGTCATCCCGACGAGCGCGGCATCCGGACCGTGATGTGCACCATCAACGGACAGATGAGGCCGGTCTCAGTGCGCGACCGGTCGGTGGCCGCCGACGCACCTGCCAGAGAGCACGCCGACAGGCAGCAACCGGGGCAGGTCGGAGCGCCCTTCGACGGTGTGGTCACCCCGACGGTGGAGGTTGGTGACGAGGTCGAGGTGGGCGGTGTCGTCGCCACCATCGAGGCGATGAAGATGGAGGCGTCCATCACGACGCCCGTCGAGGGAACAGTTGCCCGGGTGGTTCTCGACGGACCCCGCAGCGTCGAGGGCGGTGACCTGGTGGTCGTGGTGTCACCCGCCTGACCTCTTTCAACTTGTCAGACCCTCAGCTGGCTATGACCAGCCGACGTTCTGACAAGTCGCAGGAGGAGTAGGGGGCTGAGTGGCTGAGTGGCTGAGTGGCTGAGTGGCTCGGTTAACGGCGTACGACGGTGCACTTGTGGCTCGGTTACCGGCGAACGACGGTGTACCTGTCGGTCGAGCGGTCCCAGCTGATCACGCCGTGCTGGAAGGCGGCACGCAGCCCGCCGTCGATCGCGAACACGTCTGTCGTCGGGTAGCCGAGCCACGACGACGCTCCGCCGGCCTTCCCCCAACGCTCGAGCACCCGGCCGTACAGGACGTGGCCTCCCGTCCTGGTCGTGCTGAAGATGAAGCCGTGCTGCAGCTTGATCTTGTGGCCCTTCGCCGGGGCACTCAGCATGCCGGTCACCGGGAACCCCAAGTTCGACCGTGGGCCGCCCCAGCCGTGGTAGGCCGCAAGACTCGGGCCCTGCACCTCACGGGCCCCCGTGGCAGCGCTCCAGTAGATGCGGCCGTGGCTGAAGTTCTGAGCGGAGCCGCCCGCGACGGCGTACTCGCCGGAGGTCGGCTCCACGAGGTCGGACGTGCGACCGCCGAGGTGACGCCAACGAACCATGATGGGAGTCGCGGCGATGGTGAACCAGGTGGACCTCAGACCGAGGAGCCACCGGAAGTCGTCGCCGGTGACGAACGCCTTGCCCTGAGTGCCGTCGAGCACGATTTGCTGAACCCGGCCGTTCCACGCGCCGTTGCCGTCTCTGCTGGTGACCCGCAGGTCGACGAGCCGCCCTATCTCGGGGTACTGGGCCTCCAGCTTGTCTGCGCCGACCCGGACGGACCAGCTGTGCACCGAGTTGCCGTCGAAGGAGTCGTAGGGGTCCTTCTGCGCCGGCAGGTACGGCTCACCACCGCCAGCCGTCCACCCACCGGAGGACGAGGAGAACTGAGTGAAGGCAGGCTTGTCCTGGTACCGCAGAATTTGACCGGCCGTCGCCTGGACCGCGGAGTTGCTGGATCCGGCTTCCGCGGCCATACCGCCGTACACCTGGCACGCGGTGGTGTCGCAGATCTGGTAGTAGCGAGACGAGTTCTGGGCGCGTTGCCAGGCGGCGAACGTCCGCGCCGCGACCGCCTGCGCGCGCAGCGCCTGCTGCCGCCACGAGGACGGCATCTCGTACGGCACGACGCCCTGGACGTACTGGTCCATCGTCGCGACGTTGACTGTGTCCCGTGAGGTGGCGCCCGGATAAGGCCGCGAGATGCGCAAGAACCCCCGGTACCGCTTGCCCACCACAGAGCCTCCGTCGGGAAGCAGCAGCGTCAGCGGTCCGGGAGCGTGGAACTGCCCGTCGCTTTTGAAGGTGCCACGCCTTCCCGGGATCGCCCAGCGGTGCCAACCGGACCCGTTGTGGTACTCGACCGCGGTGGATCCGTCTTTCGCCGGCGTCATCCGCCAGCTGCCGATGCCGTCGTGTGCGGGCAGCTTCCAGACCGCGTTGTCTGCGAGATCCCGAACCGTGAGCCCCGGCCGAGCTCGTACCTGGAGGTCCGACGTCCAGTCGGCGGCGATCAGAACCCTGACCTTGCCCTTGGCGTCGCTCCACGTGGTGTGGGGGTAGTAGAAGTGCGCGATCCGCCGGTAGTCGAGCCCCTGCAGAGCGGCGCCTTGTGCCCCGTACTGGCTCATACCGTGGCCATGACCGTATCCATGTCCGGAAATGGTCCAGCTGCGGCTGACCGGCACGTAGTAGGTCTGGTCCGCGTGCGCAGCCGGCATGACCGCGGCAACCGCCATTAGCGACGCCAGCGCAGCTGCCCCGGCCAGTCGTCGCGTCACGACCTCACCACCTTGGTGCGGTGGCTGCTCGCGTCGTAGATGATCGAGCCGTGTTCGAACTTGGCTCGTGCTCCCTTCGCGGTGTCGAGGACCGGGGACAGCGGGAAACCGAGAGCACCGACCGCTCCGCCGACCGAGATGTACTTCTTCAGCACGTTGCTGCGGTGGAGCGCGTGTGAGCCGGTGGGCGACGACCAGTAGATGCGCCCCCCGTCGAACTCTGCCCAGTAGCCGAGCCCGTCGCCGATGCGGTGGACGTTGGTCCGGGGGTAGCCGAAGTCCCCGTCGGTCTCGCCTGTGCTGAGGTAGCGAGCCAGGATGTGCCCGGCGTACAACGTGTGAATGCCTGCGGGACTCGCATACATGCGGCCGTTGACGAAAGCCGTGTGATGCCCACCGTTCTCCACCTGCTCGCCGACGTGCACGTCGCCCAGCGCGCTCGTGCGGCCACCAAGGGAGCGCCACTTCTCCTCGATGCTCGTCTCGTGGTCTCCGAGGCGCGTCTGCACCCGCTCACGCAGGGTGGGCAGCCAGTCGTAGACGTGCTGGCCAGGGCAGCTGGTCGACATGACGTCGCGATGACCCAGGATGCGCTTGAACCGCCCGTCGTACAGGTACGGCCGGCCGTATGCGCCGTGGTATGCCGTTCCGAGCCGCCAGGCCGCAAGGTTGACCAGGGCAGCCCGCATGGCGGCTGGGGGGGATGTCAGGTCGAAGTTCCCCATCAGGGAGATGCCGGTGGTGTCCACGTTGTAGTCGCCGGAGTGAGACCCTCTCACCGGTTTGCGAATGCCCCCCGCACGACCCTCGAAGATGTCCCCGAAGCGGTCGATGAGGAAGTTGTAGCCAATGTCGCACCAGCCCCGCGCCTCGGTGTGGTAGGCGTAGACACCGCGAACGACAGCTGCCGCCTCGCCCTGCGTGTAGTCGTTGCTTCCCGCGGTGTGGTGCACGACAACCGCCTTGAACGTGCTGCCGTACTTGGGGTCCCAGCAGTCGTCTCCGAGGCTTTCGTCAGCACCCCATTCCTTGCGCGTGATCACCGTCGGCAGGGCTGGGAACTTGCCGTCCCGCGAGGGAGCTACCCGGCCCTTGCCAGTGAGCACGGTCTTGTCGTACGACGACGTGCCCGCGTCGACCGTGTCCACTGACAAGGCTGCGGGCGCCTTCCCTTGGACGGCGAAGACCGACACCTCCACCCCTGTGGCCGGCCCCACCCAGGACGGCTCAGTACCATCGCGGTACGAAGTGACGGATCCACCGTCGGGCTGGGGAGTCGGCCCGTCGAGGTCCGGGTCGAGCACGCTCCAACCGCTCCAGCGCCCCGCGGAGCGCGTGCGGACCTCGACAGTGGTACCCCGACGGGCAGAGTCTGGCGTCCAGGTGACGCAGACGAGGTTGAAGTCGCGGACGACGGACCTTTTCACATGCGCTACCAGCTGACCGGCAGCGACCGCACGGCGACCGAGCCGTTGCTCTGTCGCGGTCTTGTCGGCAGCCGGAACGGTCGGGACTGCTGTGCTGTGCACCGAGATGGGTGTGTCCGGCTGGCCCACGCGTGCCAGAGTCCGTTGAGAGGCCATTCCGACCCGGTCACCCACGGCGAAACCAGCACTGGACGCAGCCGTCAGGCCTGTGGAGGCCGCGCTCGCATGTGTCGAACCGCCCGCAACGGCCCTACCGGAGCTCGGCAAGCCGACAGCCGAGGCGCTAGAGGATCCAGCGGCCACGACGAGCGCCGAACAGGCCAGGAGACAGCTCGCGAAGCCGCTTCTGCGACCGCTTCTGCGAATGTGGAAGAGGTGCGATTGCATAGCGGTGTGCTCCCGAGATCTCACGTTGGGTCACATTTTCGGATCCCAACGGGACTGTTGTGACGTGTGTTACGGATGGTGTTCAGAATTATGATTAGACCGGCAATTGGTCCGCTTGGCTAGGCGATCGCTGCATTCTTATAATCCAGCGGAGTAATTACGCCGATGTCATTTACCTGAAGGAAGTGGCCGCCATGTGATTGCGGCAAAGCGGTGGCGGCGTGGGAGAAGAGTCAGGTGTGCAGTCGCCGCGCAGCTTCGGCAATCGATCCCGACATCGACGGATACACCGTGAACGCGTGCGCCATCTCGTCGACCGTCATACGTCCCGCCAATGCCACTGACACCGCGTGGATCAGCTCACTGGCTCGGGGACCGACGACGACACCGCCGACGATGATGCCGGTGCCGGGACGGCAGAACAGCTTCACGAACCCGTCATGAACGCCTTGCATCTTCGCGCGCGCGTTGCCCGACAGCAACAACATGACCATCCGTGCGTCGATGCGCGCATCGTCTACTTCCTGCTGGGTGCATCCGACGGTGGCGATCTCTGGTGCGGTGAAGACGTTGGACGAGACTGTCGCGAGGTCGAGCGGAGTGACGGCGTCTCCGAGCGCGTGCCACATCGCGATGCGGCCCTGCATCGCGGCCACCGAGGCGAGCATGAGCACACCGGTGCAGTCCCCTGCGGCGTACACCCCTCGCGCCGTCGTGCGCGAAACCCTGTCGACAGCGATGAAGCCGTGGCTGTCGACGCTGACGCCGGCCGAAGAGAGTCCGACGTCGGCGGTGTTGGGCGCAGAGCCGACGGCCAGCAGGCAGTGCGAGCCCTTGACCTCACTGCCGTCGGACAACGTGACACAGACGATGTCGCCTTGGCGAACGACGCTCTGTGCGCGTGACCGGGCCAGCACAGTCATGCCGCGTCGTCGCCACACACTTTCGAGGACCTCGGCGGCCTGAGCGTCCTCACCTGGCAGCACACGGGCCCGACTGCTGACGAGTACGACGTCAGCCCCCAGGGCGTTGTAAGCGCTGGCGAACTCGGCGCCGGTCACGCCTGAACCAACGACGACCAGGCGCTCGGGCAGCTCGTCGAGGTCGTAGACCTGCTCCCAGGTCAAGATGCGCTCTCCATCGGGCTGTGCCGACTCGAGCACGCGAGGGTAAGCGCCGGTAGCGATGAGTACCGCGTCCGCCTGGAGCGTCTCGACCCCGCTCTCGGTCGACGCCAGGACCCTGTCGGTGCCCTCGAGCCGTCCGGTCCCGCTGAGCACCCGAACGCCTTCGGCGTCCAGCTTGGCCGCGATGTCAGCTGACTGCGAGGTGGCCAGGCTCTTGACCCGTGCGTTCACGGCCGCCAGGTCTACCGAGATCACGCTGTCGGGCTGCTCACCGGGCACCGTCACCCGGACGCCGAGCTCACGAGACTCCTGCATAGAGCTCATGAACTCGGCCGTGGCGATGAGGGTTTTGGAGGGGACGCAGTCGGAGATCACCGCCGAGCCGCCGACACCGTCTCGTTCGATCAACGTGACCTCGGCACCAAGCTGCGCACCCACCAGCGCTGCCTCGTAGCCCCCCGGCCCGCCGCCGATGATCACCACCTGCGTCACGCGGCCACGATAGCCTGCGCCCGTGGTGCTCTATGCCGCCTACGGCCCCAACCTCGACCCCGCACGCATGGTCCTTCGCTGCCCGCACTCGCCGTTTCACGGCACAGGTTGGCTGTCCGGGTGGCGGCTCACGTTCGCCGGTGAGGACCATGGCTGGGACGGGGCCATGGCCACTGTCGTCGAGGACCCGACGGCTCAGGTGTTCGTGTCGGTGTACGACGTGACTCGCGACGACGAAGCGGAGCTCGACCGCTGGGAGATGTCGCTCTTTCGCAAGGTCAAGCTCCGGGCTCATCTTCTCGACGGTGACGAGCTGGTCTGGCTCTATGTGCTCGACGCCCACGAAGGCGGTTTGCCGTCAGCCAGCTACCTGAGCGTGCTCAGTGAGGCGGCGCTGGCAGCCGGCGCGCCCGAGGACTACCTCGACGACCTGCGGCACCGTCCCTGCCGGTCCGTGAGCGAGTAGCGTTCCGACGTAGGAGAACCAGGAGCGATACGGTCGGGTCGTGACCACGACTCCCCAGCCCGGCGAGACCGCCGCTGTGGCCGCCGACCACCTCGGACAGCTGACCGGCATCGACCGCCACGACGTCGCGTTGGTGATGGGATCGGGGTGGTTGCCGGCCGCGGACGCACTCGGCGCCTATCGCTTCGAGCTGAGGGCTGCCGACCTCCCCGGCTTTGCGCCGGCAGCGGTGGCGGGCCACTCGGGCACGGTGCGTTCAGTGGACATCGGCGGGGTGCGGACGCTGGTGTTCTTGGGTCGCACCCATCTCTACGAAGGCCACGGCGTAGGGGCAGTCGTGCAGGGGGTACGAATGGCAGCCGCCGCAGGGTGTCGCGCTGTCGTGCTCACCAACGGCTGTGGTGGGCTGCGACCGAAGTGGTCCCCGGGCACTCCGGTCCTGATCAGCGACCACATCAACCTGACGGGAGCGTCCCCCGTCACGGGCGCTCACTTCGTCGACCTGACCGATCTCTACTCAAAACGGCTGCGCGCCCTGTGCCGGGAGGTGGACCCCGGCCTCGACGAAGGGGTGTACGTCCAGCTCTCCGGCCCGCACTACGAGACTCCCGCCGAGGTCGAGATGGTGCGCCGTCTGGGCGGCGACCTGGTGGGCATGTCCACGGCGCTCGAGGCCATTGCCGCTCGTGCGGCGGGCATGGAGGTCTTGGGCATCTCCCTGGTCACCAACCATGCAGCGGGCATGACCGGCGAGCCGCTCGACCACGCTGAGGTTCTCGAGGCCGGCAACCAGGCGGCACAACGAATGGGCGAACTACTTGCCCGCGTCCTACCGCGGATCTGAGATGCGCGTCCTCATCACCGGCGCGGCCGGTCACATCGGCCGGGTGCTCACCGCCGGCCTGTCCGCCGACCACGAGCTGCGTGGCCTCGACCTCCGAGCATCGGGCGGCGCCTTCCCCGGCCAGTTCTTCATCGGGGACTGCGCTGACCCGCTCCTGGTCTCCCGAGCAGTTGAGGGCGTCGACGCTGTAGTGCACCTGGCCGGGCTCGCCACCGAGTCTGACCTCCCGTCGATTCTGCACACGCACGTGGAGACCACCGCGGCCGTGCTCCAGGCGATGGTCGACCACGGCGTGAGCCGCCTGGTGTACGCGAGCAGCAACCATGCAGTCGGTATGACGCCTCGGTGCGACGTGCTCAGCACCACGGTGCGGCCGCGGCCGGACACCTTCTACGGCGTCGGCAAGGTTGCGGCCGAGGCGTTGCTGAGTCTGTACTCCGACCGGCACGGCATCTCCAGCGTCGCGCTTCGGATCGGCAGTTTCCTCGAGCAGCCCGAGACCCGGCGCAACCTCGCTACCTGGCTGTCGTACCGCGACTGCGTCGCCCTGGTCCAAGCGGCGCTGGTCGCCGATGTCACCGGCGTGAGCGTGGTCTACGGCATCTCGGCCAACACCGACGCGTGGTGGGACCTGGAACCAGGGCGCCTTCTCGGGTACCACCCGCAGGACGACGCCACTGCATTTCGCGACCGACTGACCGAACGCGCCGAAGACGCCGACGAGGCCGCGCACGTGGGCGGCCCGTACGCGACCCCGAGCTTCAGTCGTCGACCGTTCACCGATCGCCTATGAGCGGCCCGCCCAGCGCTCTTCACGACCGGGTGAACGCCTGGCTCGCTGACGATCCGGACGCCGCGGCCGCGGCGGAGCTTCGGGGGCTACTCGATCGGGCTGGTCACGACGACGCAGCTCTGCAGGAACTCGAGGACCGCTTCTCTCGCGAGCTCGAGTTCGGCACGGCCGGGCTGCGCGGCGAGATGGCCGCAGGGCCCAACCGGATGAACCGAGCGGTGGTGATCAGAGCGGCAGCCGGGCTGGCGGCATACCTCTCGACATCCGCCGCGCCTGTTCTTGACGGTCTGAGCGACGGCCGTGCTGAGCGGCGGGGGCCGGCCGTCGTCGTCGGGTATGACGCCCGCCATCTGTCGCACGAGTTCGCATGCGACACCGCCGACGTCATGCACGGCGCAGGTCTGCGGTGCGCCACTTTGCCGAGGCCACTGCCGACCCCGGTACTCGCCTATGCCATCCGCAAGCTCGGCTGTGCCGCAGGCGTGATGGTGACGGCCTCGCACAACCCGCCGCGCGACAACGGTTACAAGGTGTACCTGGGCGACGGAAGCCAGATCGTGCCCCCCGCCGACGCCGAGATCTCCGGACGGATCACCGCCGCGCCCCGTGTGCCTGACGTGCCGCGGGTCGCCGGCTGGGAGCTGCTCGACGAAGACATCGTCGACCAGTACGTCGCCGACGTGGCTGCGCTTATGACGCCGGGCGGCGCTCGAGATCTGACCATGTCCTACACGCCGCTTCACGGCGTCGGCGACGAGATCGTCGAGCGTGTGCTCAATCGCGCCGGTTTCCCTGCGCCGGTGCCAGTCTCCGAACAGGTGCGGCCGGACGCAGACTTCCCCACGGTCACGTTCCCCAATCCCGAAGAGCCTGGTGCGATGGACCTGGCGCTGGCGCTGGCAGAACGCCGCGGCGCGGACATCGTCGTCGCGAACGACCCAGACGCCGACCGTTGCGCCGTCGCCGTACCTGACGGCGACCGCTGGCGGATGCTGCGCGGAGACGAGGTGGGAGTGCTGCTGGCGGATCACCTGCTGAGGCGAGGCGTCCGCGGTGTGTATGCCACCACGATCGTCTCCTCGTCACTGCTCGGCGTGATGGCCGCTCGGCACGGTACGGCGTACGTCGAGACGTTGACAGGGTTCAAGTGGATCGGCCGGGTGCCGGGCCTGGCATACGGTTATGAAGAAGCCCTCGGGTACTGCGTTGCGCCTGAGCTCGTCCGCGACAAGGACGGAGTGTCCGCACTGCTGCGCATCGCGGAGCTCGCTGCTGAGCTGAGGGCGGACGGACGCACCCTGCTGGACCGGCTCGATGACATTGCGATCGAGTACGGCGTGTACGCGACCGACCAGCTGTCGGTGCGGGTGGACGACGTCTCGGTGATCGGCGCAGCGATGCAGCGGCTGAGGCAGCATCCGCCGGTCGAGCTGGGCGGCTTCGCTGTCGAGGTCGTCGACGACCTCAGCAGGGGCAGCCAAGGTCTTCCCGCAACGGAGGGGATGCGTTTTCGGCTCGTTCACGGCGGGCGGATCGTGGTGCGGCCCTCGGGTACCGAGCCGAAGCTCAAGTGCTACCTGGAGATCGTGGTGCCCGTCGTCGAAGGGGAAGTAGGGCCCGCCCGTGCGGAGGGCACAGCCAGGCTGAACGCAGTCAGGACCGCCGTGGCCGCCGCCCTTCAGCTCTGAGAACCGCACCTCAACGCCATACCGCCGACTTGTCAGACGCTCAGCTGGCTATAGCCGCCTCAGCGTCTGACAACTCGGAGCAGTGACGGGGCGACCAGGAAGGACGATCAGGTGAGCAGCGCAAGAAGCAAGCTGAGGCCTGCAAGTGACAATGCCGCCACGGATGGCCGCGACCAGGCGACGACAGATGGCATGCGCTCAGCCGAAGCCTCCTGCCCGAGTCGCCGGTCGGCGGGAGCAGCATCAGAGCCAAGGCGCTCCAGGCGGCTCTCGACGTAGGACAGGTAGCTCGGAGCGGCGGCGTCAGCACCTGATCCTGGCGCGCCCGTTGACTGCGCGCCCAGCTGTTGACCGGTACCGAACATGCCGAACCCGGATGGGCGAGGCCGTTGCCCCCGCATCACAGAACGGGCAGACCGGCTGATGCCCAACCCCCGGTGCACCTCGTCCATGGTCTTGATCTCGAGCATCTGCCCCAGCCGCACCTGGGTGATAGCCGACGAGGGGACGAACGTGTCACGGAGCATGTTGCGCAGGAGCACCCCGTGTTCGTGTACGGCGACGGCGGGCCGGACCATGACGACCCACACCACGGCGACAAAGGCAACGCAGAAGAAGACGGAACGGCGCTCCTGCACCGGACCCTCGTACGCCAAGGTTGCCATCGCGGCGACCGCGATCACGATGGCCGCAAGACCCAGCCAACGCCCAGCCGGAGCCGCGAACAGCTCGACCTGGGACCCCGCCGCGCCTTCCGCGCCGTTGGTCATCTCGCCACTGTAAGCGATGCCGGGTAGGTGGCCCACCCCCTTGACTTCAGCCGGCGAGACCGCAATCCGAGCCGTACCGGCGCGACTAGACTGCTCAGGTGGCAGCTCTTACGGACGTAGGCCCCGACATCGTCGACGAGGCCCTGACCACACCCGCGGGTCTGGCGCGATTCCTCCGTGGCCTGCCCGGTGTCGACCAGGTCGGCTGCGAGGCCCGCGCCGCGACTTTGGCGAGCCGTTCCATCAAGGCGGCCAGCAAGCGCCAGGCGATCGACCTCGCCATCTCGATGATCGACCTCACGACGCTCGAGGGGCAGGACACCGTCGGCAAGGTACGGGCATTGTGCGCCAAGGCGGTTCGTCCGGACCCGGCGGACCCCTCATGCCCGTCTGTCGCCGCTATCTGCGTCTATCCCGACATGGTGCAGGCCGCCAAGGCGGCACTCGGCAGCTCTGGGGTGTACGTCGCCTCGGTGGCCACAGCCTTTCCGTCCGGACGCTCGTCGCTGCCCGTCAAGCTGCAGGACGCCCGTGACGCGGTCGCCGCTGGAGCCGACGAGATCGACATGGTGATCGATCGTGGAGCCTTCCTCTCCGGCGACTTCTCGCGCGTTTTCGACGAGATCGTCGCAGTCAAGGACGCCTGTACGAGGCAGGGTGCGGGCGGCGGCGCCGCTCACCTCAAGGTCATCCTCGAGACCGGGGAGCTCGCCACCTACGACAACGTCCGCCGAGCCTCGTGGCTCGCGATGCTCGCTGGTGCCGACTTCATCAAGACCAGCACCGGCAAGGTCCAGCCCGCAGCGACGCTCCCGGTGACGCTGGTGATGCTCGAGGCGGTCCGCGACTTCCACCTCTCGACTGGCCGTCAGGTCGGCGTCAAGCCCGCCGGCGGCATCAGCTCGTCCAAGGACGCCATCAAGTACCTGGTGATGGTCAACGAGACACTGGGAGATGACTGGCTCACTCCCGACTGGTTCCGCTTCGGTGCCTCCCGGTTGCTCAACGACCTGCTCATGCAGCGCACCACGATGACCACCGGACGCTACAGCGGTCCCGACTACTTCACACTCGACTGACGAGGCAGGTCTTCCCATGTCCTTCGTGTACGCCCCGGCACTTGAGTCGCGCTCGGTCGTCGACCTGTCGTCGTCGTACGGCCTGTTCATCGACGGCGCGTTCGAGACGGGCAACGGCAAGTCCTTCAAGTCGGTGAGCCCCGCCACCGAGGAGGTACTGGCCGAGATCAGCGAGGCAAGCGAGGACGACGTCGACCGGGCGGTGCGGGCCGCTCGGCGAGCCTACAAACGCGTCTGGGCGCCGATGCCGGGCCCCGAGCGTGCCAAGTACCTCTACCGCATCGCGCGGATCGTTCAGGAACGCTCGCGCGAGCTCGCCGTGCTGGAGTCGCTCGACAACGGCAAGCCCATCCGCGAGTCGCGAGACGTCGACGTGCCTTTGCTGGCGGCGCACTTCTTCTACTACGCCGGATGGGCCGACAAGCTCGAGTACGCCGGTCTCGGCCCGGCCCCCAAGCCGTTGGGGGTGGCCGGCCAGATCATTCCGTGGAACTTCCCGCTGCTCATGCTCGCCTGGAAGGTCGCGCCCGCCATCGCCGCCGGGAACACAGTGGTGCTCAAGCCGGCCGAGACGACATCCCTGACCGCGCTGCTCTTCGGAGAGATCTGTCAGCAGGCGGACCTCCCTGCGGGAGTCGTCAACATCATCACCGGACCCGGTGAGACCGGACGGGCGCTCGTGACCCATCCCGGCATCGACAAGGTGGCGTTCACCGGCTCGACCGAGGTGGGCAAGTCGAGCGCCCGGGAGATCGCAGGCACCGGCAAATCTGCAACCCCCGAGCTCGGCGGCAAGGCGGCCAACATCGTCTTCGATGACGCCCCGATCGACCAGGCGGTCGAGGGCATCGTCAACGGCATCTTCTTCAACCAGGGTCACGTGTGTTGCGCCGGCTCGCGGCTGCTCGTCCAGGAGAGTGTGTATGACGACCTGCTGGTCCGGCTGAAGCGGCGGATGGCCACCTTGCGCGTCGGGGACCCGCTCGACAAGAACACCGATGTCGGCGCCATCAACTCCGCGGAGCAGCTGGCCAAGATCAGGGAGCTGTCAGCAGTGGGCGAGACCGAGGGCGCGCAGCGCTGGTCGGCGCCGTGCGAGCTGCCCGACCGTGGTTTCTGGTTCGCCCCCACTCTGTTCACCGGCGTCTCGCAGGCGCACCGCACCGCGCGTGAGGAGATCTTCGGCCCGGTCCTGTCGGTTCTCACCTTTCGCACCCCCGCAGAGGCGGTGGAGAAGGCGAACAACACCCCGTTCGGTCTGTCGGCGGGCG
>JBPCRX010000004.1:0-16444 GCA_050996395.1 Nocardioidaceae bacterium | reverse complement strand
CGATTTGGTGGGGGGCGCGGCGGAGCGGAAAGTCCGTCGGGTCGACCCCACCGGGGAGCTCCTCCCAGGGCACCGGTTTCGACACCGGGCCACCCGGCAGCGGCCGGAGGCTGTAGGCGCTGGCGATCGTGCGGTCGCGCGCGTTCTGGTTGTAGTCGACGAAGATCGCCTCCCCCCGCTGCTCCTTCCACCAATTGGTGGTCACCTCGCCAGGCAGGCGGCGTTCGAGCTCACGTCCCAGGGCAATCGCCGCATGGCGTACGTCGGTAAAGGTCCACCGTGGCTCGACTCGCACGTAGATGTGCACACCTCGGTTGCCCGACGTCTTCGGGAATCCGCGGTAGCCCAGCTCCTCGAGCAACCGCCTGGCCTCACCCGCCACCCGCGCCGCGTCGGCGAAGTCGGTACCGGGCTGTGGGTCGAGGTCGATGCGCAGCTCGTCGGGGTGGTCGACGTCGGTGCGGCGTACCGGCCACGGGTGGAACGTGATGGTGCCGATCTGAGCTGCCCAGGCCGCCACGGCTGGCTCGGTCGGGCATACCTCGTCGGCCACCCGGCCGGAGGGAAACGTGATGAGTGCCGTCTCGACATAGGCCGGAGCCCCCTTGGGAATCCGTTTCTGAAAAAATGCGTCCCCGTGCGGGTCGGTGCGGGTGGCGAGCTTGACGTCGTCGAACACGCCCTTCGGCCAACGCTCCAGGGTCGTCGGCCGCTCGTGCAGCGCTTGCAGGATTGCGTCGCCGACGCTGGCGTAGTAGCGGACGACATCGAGCTTGGTCGCCTCCGGCCAGCGCGAAGTCGCGGGGAATATCACCCGGTCCGGGTTGGTCACCCGGACCGGCGTACCGGCGACCTCCAGCTCGGTGTGCGGGCTTGCCATCCCACGAGCGTAGTGTCGGGCCGCTGCATCGCCCGCAGTGACGGCACCGTGTCGAGGTGGTCCGTAGGCTGGTCCTATGACGACACAGGTGACCAAGACCGACCAGGAGTGGCGAGCAGAGCTGAGCCGTGAGGAGTACGACGTCCTTCGCAAGGCCGGGACCGAGCGGCCGTGGTCGGGCGACTACGTCGAGACCAAGACCGAGGGCGTCTACCGCTGCCGCGCGTGCAACACCGAGCTGTTCCGCTCCGCGGAGAAGTTCGACTCCCACTGCGGCTGGCCGTCCTTCTGGGCGCCGACCGAAAGCGACAAGGTCGTCCTGCTCGAGGACCGTTCGCTCGGGTCGGTCCGTACCGAGGTGCGCTGCGCGACCTGCGACTCCCACCTGGGGCATGTGTTCCTCGGTGAGGGTTACGAGACGCCGACGGACGCCCGGTACTGCATCAACAGCATCAGCCTGAACCTGGAGCCGGCAGAGACTGCCAGCTAGGGCAATGCGGCGACCAGGTCGCTGACGTCGCGGCGGCGGCCGGTGTAGAACGGCACCTCCTCTCGGACGTGGCGCCGCGCTGTGCTGCCGCGCAGATGACGCATCAGATCGACGATGCGGTGCAGCTCGTCGGCCTCGAAGGCGAGCATCCACTCGTAGTCGCCCAGCGCGAACGACGCTACGGTGTTGGCCCGCACGTCGGCGAAGTCGCGCGCCATCTGACCGTGCTCGGCGAGCATTGCGCGACGCTCGGCGTCCTCCAGCAGGTACCACTCGTAGGACCGCACGAACGGGTAGACGCACACGAAGTCCCGAGCCCGCTCGTCGGCGAGGAAGGCGGGGACGTGGCTCTTGTTGAACTCTGCCGGCCGGTGCAACGCCAGCTGCGACCACACCGGGGCCAACCGGCCACCGAACCTCGTACGCCGCAAGCGGTTGTATGCCGTCTGAAGCGCCTCAGCTGTCTCCGCATGCCACCACACCATGACGTCGGCGTCCGCGCGCAGGCCCGAGACGTCGTAGGCGCCGCGCACCACCACGTCTTGGGTGGCGAGGTCGTCGAAGAGCTGCTGCACCTGCACGGCCTGGCCAGAACGCGCCGCCTCGTCGGACGCCGGAGCGGCGAGACGGAACACCGACCACATCGTGTAGCGGATCGTGTCGTTGAGCTCGCGCGCCGCCTTGCCCTGCTGTGGGCGTTTGGCGGACGCCGCGGCCGAGGACTCAGCAGGCGCGGAAGGGGAGTCGGTCATGGTGTCATTGTCGGTGCCGGGTCGAGAGCCGCTAGCACCCGGGTGGCTGCCGCCTGGCCGCTGGCGATGACGGCCGGGATGCCGACGCCCTCGAAGACGGCTCCGCACAGCTCGAGGCCACGCACTCCGCTCGCCGCCGCTTGAACCCGGCTGACCCGGTCGAGGTGCCCGACGGCGTACTGCGGCAACGCCCCACCCCACCGGGTTACCAGTGCGTCAACCAGCGGAGAGTCCAGGCCGACAGCCTCACGCAGGTCGGACGCCGCAGCCGCGACGAGCTCGTCATCGTCTCGTCGCAGCACCGCCTCGTCGCCGTGGCGCCCAACGCTGCACCTGACGATGGTCGTGTCACCGGCGAGCCACGACCACTTGCGGGACGAGAACGTGCTGGCCTTGATAACGCGACCGTCGACAGGAGGCACCAGCAGACCGGAGCCGACCAGCTCGGCGTTCAGTTCGGCCGTCTCGAGCGCCAGAGTGACGAGAGCCATCGAGGCGTACTCGACCTGGCCGAGCTCCCGCGATGCGACCGGGACCGCCTTGGTCAGTAGCCGCGCAGCGGCGCCTGCCGGGCAGGCGAGAACGACCGCGTCTGCGTGCTCCACCGTGGCGGACCTGGAGGGACCGACGACGAGCCGCCAGCGGCCGCCGGTCATGGGTACGAGCTCACGCACGACGGCGTTGCGACGCACGTCGACGCCGCGATGGGTCAGGTCGTGGGCAAGCTGGTGCGGTAGCCGGGCGACCCCCCCGGCGATGCCTGCGAAGACAGGCCCGGGTGCAGGTCGCCGCGACGGCGCCCCGGCTGTCGGCCGCGGCGCCAAGGCGGCCACGGCCGAGAGCAGGCCGCCGTGGTCACCCAACGCTTGGGTCACCTGAGGCAGACAGGCGTGCAGTGACAGCTCATCGGCCCGACCGGCATACACGCCACCGAGCAGCGGTTCGACCAGGCGGTCACGGACGGCGCGGCCCAGCCGCCGCGCGACCACCTCGCCCACCCCGACGTCGGCGGTGACGTCCAGGCGGGGCAACCACCGCTCGAGCTTGGCGCGGCGTACCTGTGACGGCGTGATGACGCCGCTTCGTGCGGCTGCGGCCAGGTCGGTCGGGATGCCGAGCATCGTCGGCGGCAGCGGTCGGATGGCGTTCCGAGTCCATACGCCCGCCTGCGTGCTGACCGGGTGCACCAGATCGTCGCCCAAGCCGACGGCACGGACGAGCGACGTAGCCTCGGGACGCCGGTTGAGCATCGACTCAGCACCGAGGTCAACGGTGACGCCCGCTACCTCGCCGAGGCGCAACTTTCCGCCGACCTGGCCCGAGCCCTCGAACACGATGACGTCGAGGTCGGGCCGAGCGTTCGTCAGCGCGTATGCCGCCGCAAGCCCTGCCATGCCTCCACCCACCACCGCGACGCGGCGTCGCACCGGTTCCTCCATCCCGCCACTCTCCCAAATTTCCGACCAGCGCTCAGCCGGTGGGCGAGGCATCGGGTGCTGCCGCGACGAGAGACCCCGTAACCCCCCGGCTGAGTCGACGATTGCGTCACGAACCGATAACGAAGCCGACAGGTTCCGGAACCCGCACTCGACGCGCGACGTCTCACCGCCATGACCTCTCGCCGACCGCCAGCCCGGACCGTGTTGACCATCGTGATCGCAGCCGTGCTCAGCTGCCTGCTGCTCGGCGCCTGCAGCTCCGGCAGCAACGACAGCGGTACCTCGAGCGACTCGGCGGCTGCTGGGGCGCCGGCTGCCGGCGAGGCGCTGGGCTCGGCCGCGAGCTCCGTCGACAGCGGCGTTGCAGGCTCCGACCAGGGCGGTCAGGCCGGCGTGACGCCGGTCGGCCTCACGCGTGGAAGCGACCTCGCTGGCAGCGCCATTATCAAGACCGCCGACGTCAGCATGCAGGCCGACGACGTCGCTTCGGTCGTCGACAAGATCACGGCCCTTACGGCCGGCCTCGGCGGCCGGGTCGCGAGCCAGAACACCTCGAGCGACGCCAAGGGCAACGCCACCAACGCTTATCTCGAGGTCCAGGTGCCGGTCGACACCTTCGAGGCCAGCGTCGACAAGATCGCCACGTTCGGCACCCATGTCGACCAGAGCACCTCCACGGAGGACGTCACGGCCAAGGTGGCCGACGTCGACTCGCGGGTGCGCAGCGCCGAGGACTCCATCGCGCAGCTGCGCCGGCTCTTCACCCGAGCCACCAAGCTGGGCGACGTCATCGCGCTCGAGAACGAGCTGTCGCAGCGCGAGGCCGATCTCGAGGCGCTGCAGGCCGAGCAACGGGTGCTGCAGGCTCGCACCACCATGTCGACGATCTCGGTGGACGTCACTCACCCCGACACCAAGCAGTCGCCCTCCACCGACGCCGCCTCGGACGGGTTCGTATCCGGCATCAAACGAGGGTGGGACGCGTTGGCCACCTTCGTCCTCGCCGTCGCCCACACGCTCGGGCTGGTGCTCCCGATCGCCACCTTGCTGCTGTTGGTCGCCGCCATGATCTGGTTCGGGGTACGACGGCTGACGCCGTCGCGTCGTACCGCAGCTCAAGGGGCGCCGGTCGCCCCGCGGGAGTGAACCAGCTCGACCACCCGCGCGAGCACGTCCGGATCGGTTTGAGGCAGCACGCCGTGACCGAGGTTGAAGACGTGCCCGGCCGCGGCCCGTCCTCGGTCGAGCACGTCGAGAGTGGCCGCCTCGACCACCTCCCAGGGGGCGAAGACGACCGTCGGGTCGAGGTTGCCCTGAACGGCCTGACTCGCACCGATGCGCTCGACAGCCCGGTCCAGGGGCACTCGCCAGTCGACGCCGACCACCTCCACGTCGACCGAAGCCATGTCGGCGAGGATCTCGCCCGTGCCCACGCCGAAGTGGATGCGTGGCACGGCAAGATCAGCGATCGCCGCGAACACCTGGCTACTGTAGGGCAGCACGTGCGTTCGGTAGTCGGCCGGCGTCAGCCCTCCCGCCCAGGAGTCGAACAGCTGCACGGCCGAGGCGCCCGCCTGCACCTGCACCCGCAGGAACCCGGCAGAGATCACGGCGAGGCGCTGCATCAGCTCCCGCCAGACCTGCGGCTCCGTGTGCATCATGGCCTTGGTGCGGGCGTGGTCCTTGGAGGGCCCACCCTCGATCAGGTACGACGCGAGCGTGTACGGCGCACCAGCGAATCCGATCAGCGGCGTCGGACCCAGCTCTGCCACCAGCCGGTGCACCGCTTGCGACACGAAGTCGACGCACTCCGGGTCGAAGTCCCCGAGAGCCTCGGCGCCGGCCAGGTCTCCAACGGGTGCCGCGATCACTGGTCCCACGCCTGGGACGATGTCCAGGTCGACGCCCATCGCCTTGAGGGGCAGCACGATGTCACTGAAGAGGATGGCGCCGTCGACGCCGTATCGGCGTACCGGCTGCAGCGTGATCTCGACGATGAGCTCGGGGCGCGAGCACGCCTCGAGCATCGGCACGGCGGAGCGAAGCGACCGGTACTCCGGCAGCGAGCGACCTGCTTGGCGCATGAACCACACCGGGACGTAGGGGGTCGAACGCCCCATGGCGGCGCGGATCAACGCACTGTCCGCAGGGCTGCCCGCAGGGGTGGGAGTTTCGAGCACGCCGCGATCCTGTCACGGTGACGCCCGCCGGACGGCGGCGCGTCGAGGGGGCTCCCCCGATACCAGCGCCTAGGCTCGGAGTATGGCTGCGCGCAACCAGGTGGATGTGCCACCGGAAGAGTTTCGGCTGGCGCTCGACCAGCTTCGGTCTGCGCGGCTACGCCCGGAGCTCCACTGCGAGGAGATGCCGGCACCACAGCGCATCGCCCCCCACTCCGCGGCTCTCACCGCCGACGTCATGATCGGCGGTGAGGAGGTCGGCGGAGGTCGCCTGGTTCTGCTCTACGACCCCGCGGGCAACGACGCCTGGCAGGGCGTGTTCCGTTGCGTGGCCTACGCTCGGGCCGACATCGACCCTGAGATGGTGACCGACCCGCTGCTGGGGGCGGTGGGGTGGACATGGCTGCTCGACGCCCTTCAGGCCCAGAACGCGGAGTTCCTCGCCCCCAGCGGCACGGTCACCCGGGTCGCCTCAGAGAGCTTCGGTGGGCTCGACGAGGAGCCCGGCAGCGCCGAGATCGAGGTGCGGGCATCCTGGTCGCCGCTGGGTGACATCGCCCCTCATGTGCTCGGGTGGGGTGACCTGCTGTGTACGGCGGCGGGGTTGCCGCCGCTGCCCGCCGGCGTCGCCACCTTGCAGAGCCGCCGCAGCCAGCGCACTCGATGACCTCGATCCCCGACGAGGTTCCACCGGACGACGTCTCGACCGTCCAGAGCCCAGCCGACGCGGCTGGTCCGGCCGCGAGTCCTCCGGGAGCCGCGTCGGGTGTCGACGTACCCCTGCTCGAGCTGGCGGACGGTGTCCCCGAGGTGGTTGACCATCCGCGAGCACTGTCGGCGGCGGTCGAGCGGTTGGCCGCTGGAACCGGCCCGTTCGCCATCGATGCCGAGCGGGCGTCGGGCCACCGCTACTCGCAGCGGGCCTATCTGGTGCAGATGCGACGGACCGGCGCGGGCACCATCATGGTCGATCCTGTGCGGTTCGGCGAGGTGCCGAACGAGAGTCTCTCGTCACTCGGCGACGCCGTCGGAGACGCGGAGTGGATCATCCACGCCGCCAGCCAAGATCTGCCGTGTCTCGCCCAGCTCGGGCTGCGGCCGCGTCGGCTGTTCGACACCGAGCTCGCTGGTCGGCTGCTCAACTTCCCGCGCGTCGGCCTCGCCTCGCTCGTCGAGGAGCTGCTGGGCGCCCGGATGCGCAAGGAGCACTCTGCCGCCGACTGGTCGAGACGTCCGCTGCCCGAGTCCTGGGTCCGGTATGCCGCCTTGGACGTCGAGGTGCTGATCGAGCTGCGGGACGTGCTGGCCGTCCGGCTCGAGGAGGCGGGCAAGGCCTCCTGGGCGGCCGAGGAGTTCGACTTCTGGGCCGAAGGCGGCACCACGGTGGTGCGCGACGAGCCATGGCGACGTACCACTGGGATCAACCGTGTGCGCGGGCGGCGAGGGCTCGCGCTGGCGCGCGCGCTGTGGGAGGTACGCAACCAGCTGGCGGAGCGACGCGACATCACGCCTAGGCGGGTTCTGACCGACGCAGCGATTGTCGAGGCAGCCAGCCAGGCGCCACGGACGCGTCTTGCGCTTTCGCAGCTTCCGACGTTCTCGGTGCGCGGCGCCCAACGCCACTTGGGGGACTTCCACGACGCGATCGCCGCCGCGCTGCGGCTGCCCGAAACCGACCTGCCTTCGGTAGGGCCCCGTCACGACGGCCCACCCTCGCCACGGGCCTGGGCGGCCAAGTTCCCCGAGGCAGCCGAGCGGCTCGGGCGATGCCGCGAGGCAGTTCTCGCGCTCGCCCGAGATCTCGATCTGCCGCAGGAGAATCTTCTGTCGCCCGACTGTGTACGCCGGCTGGCCTGGTCTCCTCCGGAGCCGGTGACCGACGAGTCGGTGGCCGAGGCGCTACGCCTTACCGGCGCACGTAGTTGGCAGATCTCACTCACGACGCCGGCTCTGACGGAGGCTCTGGACGCTGAAGAACCCCTGGGTTGACGAGTTCCTGAAGGGTGTGACTAAAGTTAGCCTCACCTAACCAACCCAGGAGATTGCTCGTGCTCGCCAACTTCCTCACCGGGCTCCGTGAGGGCCTCGAAGCCAGCCTGGTCGTCAGCATCTTGGTGGCCTACGTCATCAAGACGGGCCGCCGCGAACGGCTCGTCGACGTCTGGACGGGTGTCGTCGCCGCCGTGGTTCTGAGCCTCGCTTTTGGCGCTCTGCTCACCTTCACCAGCCGGAGCATGTCCTTCGAGGCACAGGAGGCATTCGCCGGAATCATGTCGATCCTCGCAGTGAGCCTGGTGACGTGGATGATCTTCTGGATGCGCCGCATGGCCAGGTTCTTGAAGAAGGACCTCGAGGGCAAGGTCGGGCAGGCGCTCACCATGGGTCGGCTGGCCGTCATCACCATCGCCTTCGTGTCAGTGGCCCGTGAGGGCATCGAGACCTCGCTCTTCCTCTGGGCAACCACCCAGGCGACGAGCGGCACCTCGCCGTTCCTCGGGGCGACGCTCGGCCTGCTCAGCGCCGTCGTACTCGGTTACCTCATCTACCGAAGCGCGGTGCGGGTCAACCTGGCCAAGTTCTTCACCTGGACGGCGTACGGGCTCGTGCTCGTGGCTGCGGGGGTGCTTGCCTACGGCTTCCACGACCTGCAGGAGTCCGGCCTCCTCCCCGGGATCGCCGACAGGGTCTTCGACGTGAGCTCGACCATCCCGTTGTCCTCGTGGTACGGATCGCTGCTCAAGGGCGCCTTCAACTTCAACCCCCAGCCGACGTACGTCGAGCTCTCGGTATGGGTGCTCTATCTGGCGACCGTCTATGGACTCCTCCTCATGCCGCGGCGAAGCTCTGCACCGGCGTCTGCCTCACAACAGCCGACGGTTTCGGCGACACATTGAGCTGACCGTCCCACCCGCTCGACCCCTGCCTCCATCCCCCGCGATCGGCGGTTTTGCTCCGCCGCCCGGAAAGGTACACACCTCCCTCATGCGTCCTCCCTGTGTCATCACGGCCGTCGTCGCCTTGTCCGTCACCGCCGCGATCGGTGGCTGCAGCAAGGACAACGGCTCGTCGGCTCCCACCTATAAGGTCGACTCCACTGACACGACCTGCGACGTGGAGAAGACCGACCTGGCTTCGGGGCCCGCGACCTTCGAGGTGTCCAACTCGGGATCGGACGTCACCGAGGTCTACATCTACGCCGAGGGCGGTGACTTCACCGACATCGTCGAGGAAGCCGAGAACATCGGCCCTGGAACGGCGCGTAGCCTCGACGTCGACCTCAACCCCGGGCAATACCATGTGACCTGCAAGCCGGGTATGACCGGCGACGGCATCAGCACGCTCATCACGGTGAAATGAGAGGTCCAGGTGGCGGTCGAAGCTCGTGGGGCGTCGGTCACGCTCGTAGTGTTGGTCGCCGCCGCCGCGCTCGCCGGATGCTCCGGCGGCGACGACTCCGGGAGCCAGTCGCAGGCGAGCTCGTCATCCCCGACCGTGGGTATGACGTCTACCGGCAGCCCTTCCGAGTCACCGGCCTCCACGATGACCGCGGCCCCCACGACGACGACCGCGACCACCGGCACGAGCTCGCCGTCGACCGCGCCACAGACGCCGGCCAGCTCTGGTACTCCTTCGACGACCCGGGGCACCGGCAGTACACCTCCCAGCATCACGGCCAGCTCTGCCGCGCCGCCAGAAGGCAGCACCGCAGAGCGAGCTGAGCAGGCGCAAATCCCGGCGCGCCTGCTGCCTGGTTACAACGACCAGTGGGTATGGCAGCGCTTCGAGAACGGATTCGGATCCTTCAAGCTTCGCCAGCCGAGCGTCTGCTTGCAGGCGTCCTTGAGGTCGATCGGTGCGGTCGCGCAGTACCACACGAGCTACTCAGGGCCTGGAGCCACTGGAGCCACTGACACCGCTGCTTTTCAGATTACTGCGGTCTTCCCTGACGAACAGACCGGCAACACGGCTTCACAGGTGGTGCTGGCGTGGCACAACCAGTGTCACGACTACGTCAGCCGGTCGTGGGAGCACGTCAAGGTCGGGGACGTCTCCACCGTGCCTACCGTAGTTGGGTCGGGGTCAACCTGGCTGACGACATTCAAGCCGGTACCCGGGGTTCCACATGCCACATATCTTGATGAGCTCGGATTCGTAATCGATGGCGACACCATGACAGTCGTGGTCATGGTTACTGCGGAAGACGACTACGACTACCCGGCCGGTCATACTCCGGTGGACGAGGCGCTTCGAGTGGCGGGCCGCTACCTCGTCAAGTCGCGCTGACCAACGCCCCCCGCCGCCCCACGCCCCCGCCCCCCGCCCCACGCCGATTCGTCCGAGCCATCGAGTGGACGCCCAGCCTCATCCAGCCGGACGAATCCCGGGGAAAGTGAGAGACGAAAGTCCGCCGAACCCGCCGGCCTCCGAACCCGCGGCCGCCGGTCAGGCCGGGGGCATCACTTGAGGTGGATGGCGGTGAGCGCTGGAGTGTGGCCGCGGCGCTGGTTGGACTCGTAGTGCCAGGGGTGCTGGTAGGTCGCGACAAGGTGCGGCTTCACATCGTCGGTCGCCTGCGCGTCGCCGGCGTCGAGTCCCAGCCGGGCCGAGCACGCGGGCCAGGCGCCCCACCCCTGGTTCTTGAGCACCTTCTCGGCAATCACGATCGGCTGCTGCCGTGTGGCGAGGTCGGCGCGCGAAGCGAAGGCGCCTCCTCCGTAGGCCAGCCAGGTGCCTGAGCTGAACTGCACGCCGCCGTAGTAGCCGTTGCCGGTGTTGATATGCCAGTTGCCGCCTGACTCGCAGCCGGCCAGCTTGTTCCAGGTCTGGCCGGTCGCCGCGTCGGCGCTGCCGACCGTGGAAGAGAGCGGGGCTGCAACCGCGAGCGTGGCGGTGGCAGCGACTGCGGCCGCGCGCAAAGGGCGGCGAGTGCGGGCGCGGTGACGGGGCTCGTAGGCCATGGGACAACCCTTTCCGCCGCCTGCGAAGTGAGCTGTCGGGTTCGGGCGGAAAAGGTGCGCCCGGTCGGGCCACAGCTGCGTGGCCTCGACTTCACCCCAAGGCTGCTGACCAAGGTCGAGCAGCCGCAATCACGGGTCCTCCGCTCCTACCCCAAATGAACTCAGCACTGCCGTTCACGGTGGGTAGGACTAGGCGTACCGCTCGCGGCGCCCCTCCTGCGGAGGGACCGTCCAGACGCTACGCCACGCCACGGTAACGATCAAGTCACGGCGCACAAGGGCGGCGGGGCGCCGTCAGCCGGCTGAGAGCTGGGCGATCTCCGCGTCGGACAGCTCCAACTCGGCCGACTGCACCGAGTCCTCGACCGACGCCGGCCGGCTGGCGCCCGGGATAGGAATCACGACGTCGGACTGAGCCAGCTCCCATGCGAGGCAGACCTGCTGGGCGCTCACCCCGTGTCTCTCCCCCACCTGTTGGAACACCGAAAAGGACGAACCGAGCTCTTTGGCTTTGCTGATGCCGCCCAGGGGGCTCCACGGCAGGAAGGCGAGGCCGAGCTCCTCACAGAGCTCGAGCTCCGCCGAGCTGGACCGGAACTTCGGCGAGAACTGGTTCTGTACCGAGACGAGAGCGTCGCCGATGACGTCGTGAGCGATCCGGATCTGCTCGGGGTCGGCGTTGGAAATGCCCACGCGCCGGACAAGCCCGGCGTCGTACAGCTCGCGCATCGCGCCCATGGTTTCGGCGTACGGCACGTCGGGATCGGGACGGTGGTGCTGGTAGAGGTCGATCACCTCGACACCGAGCCGGCGGATCGACGCCTCGCAGGCCGAGCGCAAGTAGTCAGGGCGGCCGTTCCCGTCCCAGTCCCCACCCTGGCGGGTGTGACCGCCTTTGGTCGCCACAACCACGTGGTCGAGCGAGCCGGCGTACGACGCGAGCGCGTCGGCAACGATCGTCTCGTTGCGGCCCATCGGCTCGTCGGGAGGCGAGTAGGCGTCGGCGGTGTCGATGAGTGTGACTCCCGCGTCCAGTGCCGCGTGGACTGTCTGGACGCTGCGAGGGACGTCGGGGTCGGCTTCGGTCGTGAACGGCATCGCTCCGAGGCCGATGACCCCGACCTGAACATCTCCGAGTCGTCGTGTCTGCATGCGTCCATCTTGTCGGGCAGCCAGGCCGTGACCCAAATCGGGCTGTCAGGATGACGACGTGGACCTGTCGGAGCTGAGCGACCGCGCGTGGGAACGCGGACGCCTGTCCGCCGCTGCACGCCTTCGGCGCCTCGAGTCCAAGGCATGGATGATCGGTCAGTGCGCGATCGCCGCCGGAGTCGCCTGGTCGCTCGGCCGCCTCGCGGGGCACCCGTCACCGTTTTTCGCCCCCACCGCAGCCGTGCTCTGCTTGGGCACGTCCTACGGCCAGCGGCTACGCCGGGTGGCGGAAGTCTCCCTGGGCTGCTCGATCGGCATCGGGATCGCCGACCTGTTCGTGCGCTTCGTCGGTCAGGGGGCGTGGCAGATCTCGGCCGTGGTGGCGGTCTCCATGTCAGCAGCGGTGCTGCTCGACGCCGGAGTCCTCTTCATCGGGCAGGTCGCCGTGCAGTCGATCGTGGTGAGCGTCATCTTCCCGCCGGACGGAGGCTTGTCGCGCATCGAGGACGCGCTCATCGGTGGCGCGGTCGCCCTGGTAGCGGCAAGCGTCGTACCCCGTGCACCGCTGAGACGTCCTCGGGAGGAAGCGGCGACGGTCGTGCGGGAGCTGGCCAGGGTGCTGCGTTCAGCGCGCGACAGCTCCGACGAGGTGGACGCCGACCAGGCCACGGACACACTGGACCTGGCGCGTGAAACCGAGGGGCAGCTCAACGACCTCAGGGAGGCGGCCCACGAAGGCCTCGAGGTGGCACGGACGTCGCCGTTCCGTCCCGGCGCCAGGGAGCAGGTGCGTTCGATTGCCGACCTCGTCGGGCCGATCGACCGCGCGCTGAGGAACACCCGCGTGATGATCCGGCGAATCGTCATCAGTGCACGGCTGGAGGAGACCATGCCGCCGGAGTACCTCCGGCTGCTGGACCGGGTCGCCGAAGCCGCCGACATGATCGCGGCAGAGCTGGAGGCCGACCGCCTCCCCGAGCGTGCCCAGTCGCGACTGGTCGAGACGGCCGAGCTCACCGGCGGCGCGAGCGAGCCACTGACCCTGTCAGCGGCTGTGGTCCTGGCGCAGCTGCGCTCGGTCGTCGTCGACCTGTTGGAGCTGTCCGGCATGGACTATGAGGAAGCCGCTGGTCACGTTCCCGCGCGAAGTTAGGTGCTGCACGGATCTGCCCGTGTAGTGGGCGACATGTTGGAGGCGAGGTCGCTCCCTGCCCTCAGGACGAGGTGTCGGCGTACCGCGCCCAGAAGAAGCAGTAGACGCCGAAGCAGCCGATGCCGACCGCGACGAGGGCGAGCAGCCACGGTCCCAGCGTCTTGTCCAGCAGCGTCCGCAGTGCGACGTCGAGGCCGCCGGCCTTGTCGGCGTTGTATGTCCAAGCGGCCCAGATGAATAGGCCTCCTACGACCCCGAGCGAGACGCCCTTGGCGGTGTAGCCCACCTGTCCGAGCCGTACGACACCTGTACCGGTTGACCCCGACGTCGCCTGCGGCTGCAGGTCCTCCTTGAACGCCGTGCGCACCGCCCGCGACACGAGGTAGCCGCCGACGAAGATGATGCCGGCTCCGACCAGCCCGACCAGGAAGCGCCCGAACGGCAGGTCCATCAGCTGGGCGGTCATACCGTCCTTGCTGGACTTGGTCGACTCCCCCAAGGCGGTCTTGATCGCCGTGATCGCCAAGAACACGTAGATGACTGCCTTGCCACCGGACCCGACCCGCTTGAACACCTGTTTGCCGCCCTGGGCGCTGCGATGACCCCAGATCGCCTCGAACGCCTGCCACGCAGCCATCACCAGCAGCCCGACGGCGACCAGCCACAGCAGCGGAGTGCCGAACGACTGCTGAGCGAGCTCGTTCAAGGCGCCCTGTTGGCTGGCAGCGGGCTGCGAGCCTGACCCGAAAGCAAGCTGCAGCGCCAACCAGGCGATCAGCAGGTGCACCAGACCATAAGCAGCCAGGCCGACCCTGATCCCACGGTCGAACCACTGACTGTTGGCCACCGAACGCGCCGTACTCTCCGTCTTGCTCACTGCGATCTCCTCATCCATGGCGCCGCACATGTCGGTCGACGCGCCGTCGCCAGGCCTTGTCTACACCGGACATTGTCTGCACGGGAAGCGACTCGCGGTCACCCCCACCTCTCGGGCCACGCACAAATCTGGCCAGACCACCCGCTGGACAGAGCTACGGGGTGGCGAGAGCTCGCTCGACGCGCGGCACCGAGACGGACCGGGCGGTCGTGAGCTGTTGGGCCCAGATGCTGACCCGCAGCTCCTCGAGCATCCACCTCACCTCGCTCAACTCATCGCTCAACGGCAGGTCCGGGCTCGCGTTGTCGATGTGGTTCAGGTATGACGCCTGGACGCCGGCCATCGACGCCATCCGGACTGCGTCGCCGCGAGGGTCAACGGCGAGCTTGTCGAGGCGCACCTCCATGGCGGCAAAGTAGCGGGGATAGTGGCGAAGCGCCTGAGCACCCGCCTCGGCGACGAAGCCAGGGTAGACCAGGCGCGACCACTGCGCCTTCAGGTCGGTGAGCGCAGGCAGCATGCGCAGGTCGGCTCGGCCGGACAACCGGCGATCCACCGCATGAGCAGCCACGAGCGCAGCAAGCACCAGCCGCAGGACCGCGTCAAGCGCCTGTCCCATCTCTTGCTGCACCATCTCACGCAGCGCCTCGAACGCCTCGCGTTCGCGCAGCCTGCCAGCGGCCGCACCGGCGATCCGGTCGATGGCACAGGCGGAACAGTCGTCGAGCAGGTGACCGGTCGTGGCGTGGGGAGCCAGACCCAGGCTGAGCCTGGACTGGTTGTCGAGGCGCCGCACGGCTGCCGCCACGGGCGAGGGGTTCGCGAGCAGCAGCAGGCGACGTACTCCGCGCCTCGTCGCAGCCTCCTGCTCGGCAGCGGTGCTGAGCACCATGATGGCCACGGAGTCCCCCTCGTCGACCAAGGCGGGATAGCCGGTGACCTCGTGACCGGCCCGCGTCTGCTCGAAGACGTCGGGCAACCGGTCGAAGTCCCAGCTGACCAGGCCCGACCGCTCGATGCCCATTGCAGCAGCAGCCGCCGACACAGCAGCGGCCGCGTGCGGACGCAGAGCCTTGCGGAGCTCGTCGAGCCGGCGACCCTGGCCGATCACCTGTCCGTCATCAGACCGCACCCGGAAGCGGGTCCGCAGATGCGCCGGCACCTTGGCGAGGTCCCAGTCCGAGCGTTGCAGCGCCACACCAGTGGTCCGGAGCAGATGACGCTCGAGGGCGTCGAGCAGCGGCTGGTCACCTGGCGTCACCGAGTGGAGGAACGTCCGGGCATGGTCGGGAGCGGGGACGAAGCTCACCCGCAGCCGCTTGGGCAGTGAGCGGATCAGCGCGACCACCAGCTCCTCGCGCAGGCCAGGCACCGGCCAGCTGAAGTCCTCCTCCTCGACGCCTGGCAGCGCCGTCACCGGGATGTCAACGGTGACACCATCAGCGTCGCTTCCTGGGTCGAACTCGTACGAGAGCGGCAGGGCTGCCTGCCCGAGACGCCAGACGTCGGGGTAGTCCTCGGCCGCCACGTCTGCCGCGGTGTCGTGGGTGAGCATGTCGAGGGTGAAGGTCAGCAGATCCGGCGTGCGGCGGCGTTGCCTCTTCCACCAGGAGTCGAAGTGGGCGACCGACACCACCTGCTCGGGCACGCGTTCGTCGTACAGCTCGTACAGCGTCTCCTCATCGACCACGATGTCGCGACGACGCGCGCGGTGCTCGAGCTGTTCGGCCTCTGTCAGCAGCTCCTGGTTCGACCGCCAGAACCGGTGGTGCGTCTGCCACTCCCCCTGCACGAGGGCGTGACGGATGAAGAGGTCACGGGCCGTCTCGGGGTCGATCCGGCCATAGTCCACTTTGCGGCCCGTGACGATGGGTACTCCGTAGAGCGTCACCTTCTCCAGGGCCACGACCCCCCCGCGCTTCTTCTCCCAGTGCGGTTCGCTGTAGGAGCGCTTGACGAGGTGTGCGCCCACCGACTCCATCCACTCCGGTTGTACGGCGGCATTGACCCGAGCCCAGAGCCGACCGGTCTCGACCAGCTCGGCCGCCATCACGAAGGCGGGCGAGCTCTTGAAAAGCGCCGAACCGGGGAAGATGGCGAACCGGGCGCCGCGGGCGCCGAGATAGTCCCGTCTCTCCGGGTCATGCACGCCGATGTGCGAGAGCAGCCCGGCGAGCAGCGACCGGTGGATCGCCTCGGCGGTCCCGGGGCTGCTATTGAGTGGTAGGCCGAGCTGCTTGCTGGCCTGGCGGAGCTGGGTGTCCAGCTCCTGCCACTCCCGGATGCGAAGGTAGTTGAGGAAGTCCGTCCTGCACAGACGTCGGAAGGCGCTCGAGGACAGTGCCGCCTGCTGCTCCTTGAGGTACGCCCACAGGTTGAGGATGCCCGCGAAGTCCGACGTCTTGTCGGCGAAGCGGCGGTGCTTGGCGTCGGCCAGCTCCCGCTGCTCGACCGGACGTTCCCGCGGATCCTGCATCGAGAGCGCCGCCGCGATGGTGATGACCTCGCGCAGGCAACCAGCGGCTCCGGCGTCGATGACCATGCGGCCGAGGCGCGGGTCGAT
>JBPCRX010000046.1:0-34640 GCA_050996395.1 Nocardioidaceae bacterium | reverse complement strand
CCTGGAAGCTGGGCGACCGCCAGGTGGCACCCGGCCGGTAGACGTGCCACGACCCCTCCATCTTGAGGTGCGTGTGCACAGTGAGCCGCCCCACCCGCGTCAGCAGGTGCTTGCCGCGGCTGACGGTCTGCTCGACCACCTGCCCGGTCAGGTCGAGCTCGGCCCACTGTGGAACTCTGAAGTCGCTGACCGTGAGTGCCCGCCTGCTCAGCGCCCGGTCGAGGCGCTGGGCAGTTCGCCAGACCGTGTCACCTTCAGGCACGGCTCAGCGCCGGATCCGCAGCCCGCGTGGCGTGGCGTGGAAGCCGGCCGCCTCGAGAGCCGACGACAGCGGGGAACCCAAGATGTGCTCGCCGTCGGCCCGCTCGACTGTCAGCTTGCCGAGACTGCCGTCCCGCACGCTCAGCACGAGCGCGTCGACCGCGGGTTGGATGCGTTCCAGATCGGGTGTGAAGGTGAGCAGGGTGCGCCCGCCACGCTCGACGTAGAGCACGAGTGACCCATCGACCAGTACGACGATCGCGCCAGCCTTGCGCCCGGGCCGGTGCCCGGTGTTGGCGGCGTCGCTCACCCGCTCGGGCCACGGTAGAGCCGCCCCGAAGGGGTTGGCGGGATCGGTCGCTGCTAGCACCCTGGTCTGGGCCGACTCGTGAAGCTCGTCGCCCTGTCGGGCCATCGACCGAAGCCGGTCGACCGCCCCGGTGACGCCGAACTGGGCGGCGCCGAGCCCGGCCACGAAGTACCCACGCCGGCAGCGCCCGGACTCCTCAAAGGCCGACAGCACCTTGTAGACGGCGGCGAAGCCTCCCGGGGTGCGCTCACTCACCACAGCGCCACGGATCACGACCCCGTGCCGTTCGAGGAGCGATTCGGCCGCGGCATGGGCTTGGCGCGTCGGGTCCGTCTCCCGAACGGGGGTCAACGCCCATCGACCGGCGACAGTCGGCGGTCCGGTGCGGCTCGGGAGGATGACGCGGCTCGACGGCCGAACCGCACCGGACCGAGACGTCATCCGGCCGCGCGGCGCCGATCGACGGGAACGGTGGGCACCCCGGCCGCCGAGCTGAGCACGTAGCGGTGCCAACGTGTCATTGGTGAGATGACCGGACCAGACAAGGGCCCAGAGCACGGTGGCGAGCTGTTGGTCATCGGTGGACCCGACCGCGTCGGCCAGCTGACGGAAGAAGTAGCCTCCGCCGCCGGTGAGCACGTCGAGAACGAGACGGTGCTGGTCGCCCAGGTTGGTGTCGAGGGCGTCGGGAAGTGTCAAGGCGGCGGTGTCGGCCGTGTGCAGCGACACCCAGCCGTCGGAGCCAGGCAGCGACCCGGCTCCCGCCCAGACGACCTCTCCGGCGGCGGTCAGCTCGTCGAGCAGTGCAGGCCGGTAGTCGACGAGCCGGCTGGCGAGCACGAACGGCTCCAGTGCCGAGGCAGGTACGGCACAGCCGGCCAGCTGCTCCACGACGGTGAGCACGCCGTCGACGCCTCGTAGCCGGCTGCCGACGTTCTGCCACTCGGGAAGGAAACGGCCGAGCGCACTAGGCTCGACCGGCTCGACCTCACGGCGGGCGGCCGCCAGCGACGACCGTCGCAGCCGTCGGAGCACCTCGGCGTCACACCACTCGCTACCGTGCCCGCCCGGACGGAACTCGCCGGTCGCCAGCCGGCCGCTGGCGGCGAGCCGGGACAACGAGTCGTGGGCGACGGCTTGTCCCAGGCCGAACCGCGACGCCACCTCTGAGGTGGTGAACGGCCCGTGCGTGCGCGCGAAGCGGGCCACCAGGTCACCGAGCGGGTCCGCGACCGGGTCGGTGAACACCGCCGGGACACCCAGCGGTACCGGCACCCCGAGCGCGTCTCGTAGCCGGCCGACGTCCTCCACCGGGGCGACGTACTCGGTGCCGTTGATCCGGACCTGGACGGCTCTTCGAGCGGCCTGGAGCGCTGCCAGCCAGGAGCCGGTGTCGGCGGCTGGGGTGCTGCGCGCCTGGATCTCGTCGCCCGTGAGTGGTCCGAGCAGCCTCAACAGGTCGGCCAGCCCTTCGGCGTCTCGAGCCAGTCGCTCGTCGGTGAGCCGCTGCAGCTGGCGCTCGATGTCGTCGAAGACGTCGGGGTCGAGCAGCTCCCGCAGCTCGGTGCGTCCCAGCAGCTCCGCGAGCAGTGCCGGGTCCAGCGCCAGTGCCGCGGCTTTGCGCTCGGCGAGCGGTGAGTCGCCTTCGTAGATGAAAGCGGCGACGTAGCCGAACAGCAGCGAGCGACCGAACGCACTGGGCGTCGAGGTCTCCACCTCCACCACCCGGATGCGTCTGGACTCGATGTCGCGCATCAGCCGCACCAGCGCCGGAAGGTCGTAGACGTCCTGCAGACACTCGCGAACCGCCTCGAGCACGATCGGGAAGGAGCCGTACTTGCTGGCCACCTCCAGCAGTGCGGCGGATCGCTGGCGCTGCTGCCACAGTGGCGAGCGCTTGCCGGGATGGCGGCGCGGCAGCAGCAGCGCTCGCGCAGCACACTCACGGAAGCGCGACGCGAACAGCGCAGAGCCACCCACCTCTGTCGTCACGAGGTCGTCGATCTCGGCTGCCTCGAACAGCACCAGCTCGGCGGTGGGGGGCTCCGCGTCGGTCTCGGGGATACGCAGAACGATGCCGTCGTCGCCGGCCATGGCCTGCGCGTCGATGCCGAAGCGCTCCCGCAGCCGCGCACCGATCGCCAGAGCCCATGGCCCGTGGACGGCAGCGCCGTACGGCGAGTGGACCATCAACCGCCAGTCGCCCAGCTCGTCGCGGCAGCGCTCGACGAGCAGCTGCCGGTCGTGCGGCACGTAGCCGGTGTCACTCAGCTGCTCGGCGACGAAGTCGACGAGGTTGGCCGCGGCGAAGTCGTCGAGTCCAGCTGTTGCCGCGCGCTGGACCGCCTCCTCCCGCCCCAGCTTGGAGACCTCGTGGACGAAGGATCCGATGGCGGCGCCGAGCTCTGCCGGCCGGCCGAGTGAGTCACCCTTCCAGAACGGCAACCGACCGGGCTGCCCTGGCGCGGGGGAGACGAGAACACGGTCGTGCGTGATGTCCTCGATCCGCCAGCTAGATGCGCCCAGAGCGAAGACGTCGCCGACCCTGGACTCGTAGACCATCTCCTCGTCGAGCTCGCCCACCCGGGACGCCTTCTCGCCGACGAGGAACACGCCGAACAGACCGCGGTCCGGGATGGTGCCGCCGGACGTGACAGCCAACCGCTGAGCACCAGGGCGGCGGGTCAATGTGTTGGCCACGCGGTCCCAGACCAGCCGGGGACGTAGCTCGGCGAACTCATCGGACGGGTAGCGGCCCGACAGCAGGTCGAGGGTGGCGTCGTACGCCGAGCGGGGCAAGGTCGCGAAGGGCGCCGATCGGCGTACGACGGCGTAGAGCAGGTCGACGTCCCATGTCTGCACGCTGGTGCAGGCCACGACCTGCTGTGCGAGCACGTCGAGCGGGTTCGTCGGAACCTTGAGCGCCTCGATCTGCCCGGCGCGCATGCGTTCGACCGTGACGGCGGTCTGCACGAGGTCGGCCCGGTGCTTGGGGAAGACGATTCCGCGGGAGATCTCGCCCACCGAGTGCCCGGCCCGACCGACGCGCTGCAGGCCACTGGCTACCGACGGAGGCGACTCCACCTGGACGACGAGGTCGACCGCACCCATGTCGATGCCCAGCTCCAGGCTCGAGGTCGCGACCACGCACGGCAGTCGGCCGGCCTTGAGGTCGTTCTCGATCAGAGCGCGCTGCTCCTTGCTGACCGAGCCGTGATGAGCCCGAGCGATCACGGTGTCGGCGCCCAGTGACGATCCGCTCTGGGCCATCACCTGCGCCGGTGGGGGGCCGCCGACCTCGAGTTCGGCTCCTCGATGCTGTGCTGCGATCTCGTTGAGGCGTGCGGTCAGTCGCTCGGCGAGACGACGGGAGTTGGCGAACACGATCGTGGAGCGGTGCGACTCGACCAGGTCGACCAGGCGCTCCTCGACATGGGGCCAGATCGACGCCCGAGGCGCGTTGCCGGCGGCTGGACCCTCGAGGTCGTCGCTCACCGTGCCCAGCTCGGTCATGTCCTCGATCGGAACCACGACCTGGAGGTCCCACTGCTTCTCCGACCGTGGCGCGACCACCTCGACCGGCTGGGACCCGCCGAGGAAGCGGGCGACATCATCGATCGGTCGCACCGTCGCGGACAGCCCGATCCGCTGTGCGGGGGAGTCGAGCAGATCGTCGAGACGCTCGAGCGACACGGCGAGATGCGCACCGCGCTTGGAGCCTGCGACGGCGTGGACCTCGTCGACGATCACGGTGTCCACGCCCCGTAGCGACTCGGCTGCCTGGGACGTCAGCATCAGGAACAAGGACTCCGGTGTGGTGATGAGGACGTCGGGCGGTGCGCTGCTCAGCCTGCGGCGGTCCGCCGCGGAAGTGTCACCGGATCGGATGCCGACGCTGAGCTCGGGGTGCTCGAGGCCGAGTCGGCCGGCCGTCTGCGCCATGCCGACCAGCGGTGCACGAAGGTTGCGCTCGACGTCGACAGCCAGGGCCTTGAGCGGCGAGACGTACAGGACGCGGCAGCGGTGTCGGCGGTCGGCCGGCGGGGGCGAGGTGGACAACCGGTCGAGCGCCCACAGAAAGGCTGCCAGCGTCTTGCCGGAGCCCGTCGGCGCCACGACCAGAGTGTTGTGGCCGGCCGAGATGCTCTGCCAGGCACCGAGCTGGGCGGGCGTCGCGGCGGCGAAGGCATTGGCGAACCACTCTCGCGTGACCGGCGAGAAATAGGTGAGCGGCGCTGCAGCCGACGTCGGGGGTGGAGGCACCCGTCAATCCTGCCCGACCGCGCCGACAGTAGTCAGATGCCGCATCTGCCGAAACTGCCTGTCCGGCACTCTCCGTTGGCGGCGTGCGTTTGCCAGCGCATGGCGGCGTACACATCGCTCAGGCGGGCGTGGCGGCGTGCGTTTGCCAGCACCTGGCCAGATACGACTGCACAAGACCAAGCGGGTCAACGCGGATGGCCGTTCTACGCCGCCCTTCCCACCCGCAATGCGTTGGAGAACTGTCCGGCGCCGTGGTTAGGGTCGAGCCATGACTGGCGCGGAAGGGCGGCTGCGGAGCCTCGAGGCGCGTTCTGCCCCCGACGAGTCGACCGGCTCGGAGGCGACGGCGATGATCTCGGCCCGCGGGCTGCGCAAGTCGTTCGGGGGCTCCGAGGCGGTCAGAGGCATCGACATCGAGGTCGGCCATGGCGAGGCGTTCGGCTTCCTCGGCCCCAACGGAGCGGGCAAGTCGTCGACGATGCGCATGATCGCCGCGGTGTCGCCGGTGACGGCTGGCACCTTGCGGATCCTGGGCATGGACCCCGCCGTCGACGGCTCTGCCATCCGGGCCCGCATCGGCGTCTGTCCGCAGGACGACACCCTCGACAACGAGCTCAACGTGCTCGAGAACCTCGTCGTCTACGGCCGCTACTTCGGCATGTCCCGACCCGACGCGACGGGCCGGGCGGAGGAGCTGCTGGACTTCGTGCAGCTGCGCGAGCGGAGCGGGGCCAAGGTGGAGGCGCTGTCGGGCGGCATGAAGCGGCGGCTGACAATCGCCCGGTCGCTGATCAACTCACCCGACCTGCTGCTCCTCGACGAGCCGACGACCGGGCTGGACCCCCAGGCCCGCCACCAGCTGTGGGACCGGCTCTTCCGGCTCAAGCAGCAGGGCGTCACGCTGGTGCTGACGACCCACTACATGGACGAGGCGGAGCAGCTTTGTGACCGGCTGGTCGTCATGGACAAGGGCCTGATCGCCGCGCAGGGCTCGCCCACCGAGCTCATCGCCCAGCACTCCACCCGCGAGGTGGTGGAGCTGCGGTTCGGGGTGGGCGAGAACGAGCCGATGGCCGACCGGGTGGCTGACCTCGCGCGCAGGGTGGAGGTGCTTCCCGACCGGCTCCTGCTCTACACCGACGACGGCGAGGCGGCGCTGGTGGCTGCTCATGAGCGCGGCCTGCGGCCGCTGTCGTCGCTCGTGCGACGGGCGACCCTCGAGGACGTGTTCCTGCGCCTCACCGGCCGCAGCCTGGTGGACTGACGTGCTGCTCGCCCCCCGGCTGTTCGACTACTGGCTGACGGTGTTCCGCCGGACCTGGCGCGGCTCGGTCGTGACCAGCTTCCTGCTGCCGTTGCTCTACCTCACCGCGATGGGCGTTGGTCTCGGCAGCTTCGTCGACGCCAACTCCGGCGGCGAGGAGCTCGGCGGCGTGACCTATCTCGCCTTCATCGCTCCGGGTCTGCTGGCCACGACGGCCATGCAGACCGCCATCATGGAGACGACCTACCCCATCATGGCCGGGTTCAAGTGGCAGCGGTTCTACTTCTCGATGGCGGCCACTCCGTTACAGGTGTCCGACATCGTGACCGGTCAGCTGGCCTTCGTGGCGGGGCGGCTGCTCTTGACCTGCGGAGTCTTTCTCGGCGTGCTCGCCGTGTTCGGCGCATTGAGCAGCTGGTGGGCAGGGTTGCTCGCGCTGGGCGTGTCGGTGCTCATCGGCATGGCATACGCCGCCCCGATGGCGGCATTGGCGGCGCGGATGAAGGACGAGAGCGGCTTCGCCCTGGTGTTCCGGCTCGGGTTGATGCCGATGGTCTTGTTCAGTGGAGCGTTCTTCCCGATCAGCCAGCTGCCCTCGGCCGTCGTCTGGCTCGCTTATGTCACGCCGATCTGGCACGGTGTCGACCTCAGCCGGATGCTGACGCTCGGGAGCGTCGCCTGGTGGCCGGCGCTGGGCCACCTCTCCTACCTCCTCTTGTGGTTCGCGGTCGGCAGCCGCCTTGCCGTCACCGGCTTCGCAAGGAGGCTGGCCCAGTGAGCTCCGTCGCCCGACTCACCCTCGGCCCGCGCGTCATACCCGCGCCGATGGGTCAGCACTGGCGCATCGTGGAGCGCAACTACCTGGTCTACCGCCACGGCTGGGTCGTCTTCCTGACCGGCATGCTCGAACCCGTCCTCTACCTGCTTTCCATCGGCGTCGGGGTGGGTGGCCTGGTCGGGGACTTCACGGTCGACGGCACCCGAGTCGGCTACGTCGAGTTCGTCGCGCCCGCCATGCTCGCGTCCGCGGCGATGAATGGCGCGCTGTTCGACGCCACCTTCAACATCTTCTTCCGGATGAAGTACGCCAAGCTGTACGACGCGATGCTGGCCACGCCGCTGCGCCCGACCGACGTCGCGCGAGGCGAGATCACCTGGGCGTTGCTGCGCGGCGCCTGCTACTCCGCCGCGTTCATCGTGGTGATGGTGGCGATTGGGCTCGTCTCCTCCTGGTGGATGCTCCTGGCACTGCCGGCGACGATGCTCATCGGCTACGCCTTCGCGGGGACCGGCATGGCGCTGACGACCTGGATGCGTACCTGGCAGGACTTCGAGTTCATCACGCTCGCCATCGCGCCGATGTTCCTCTTCTCGGCGACTTTCTTCCCCTTGTCGACCTACCCGGGCCTCGTCCAGCTCGTCGTACGGTGGACGCCGCTCTACCAGGGAGTGCTGCTCTGCCGCGACCTGGCGCTCGGAACCGTCGGCTGGAACTCACTGGCTGCAGCGGGCTATCTCGCCGCGATGGGCTCGGTGGGTCTGCTGGTCGCGTCACGACGGGTTGCGACGTTGCTGCTCACCTGAGCGGGCAGAGTTCCTCCCCTCGCGGCGGGACTGAGAGACTGACCGCCATGTCCGCGCCGCTGCGTCCCGACGTCGCCGTCATCGGCGGCTCCGGCTTCTACGAGTTCCTGCACGACCCGACCGACCACTCGGTCCCGACCCCCTACGGTGATCCGTCCGCGCCTGTCGCCGTCGGGGAGCTCGGCGGGCGAGCCGTTGCGTTCCTGCCGCGCCACGGCCGTCACCATGAGTTCTTGCCTCATCGGGTCAACTACCGGGCGAACATCTGGGCGCTGCGGTCGCTCGGCGTCCGTCGCATCCTCGCCCCCTGTGCGGTCGGCAGTCTGCAGCCCGAGCTGGGCCCGGGTGCCCTTGTCGTCCCCGACCCGCTGGTCGACCGCACCAGTGGGAGGGTGCAGACCTACATGGACTCCGGCGCGGTCCACGTCGGATTCGCCGACCCCTACTGCCCGGCGCTGCGAGCATCCCTCGTCGCGGCCGACACCGACGTGGTGGACTCCGGCACCATGGTGGTCATCGAGGGTCCGAGGTTCTCCACCCGCGCCGAGTCCCAGGCGTATGCCGCCCAGGGCTGGTCACTCATCAACATGACAGGTCAACCCGAGGCTGTCCTCGCCCGCGAGCTGGCCCTGTGCTACGCCCCGATCGCTCTGGTGACGGACCGCGACGCCGGCATCAGTGCCGAGGAGTCCGTCAACCAGGCCGCCGTGCTGGCTGAGTTCGCCCGCAACATCGACCGACTTCGCGACCTGCTGGCCGGTGTGGTCGAGTCCCTGCCGGCTGAGCGGCCGGACTGCGGCTGCAGCACGGCACTCGACGGAATGCCCGTCCCGTTCGAGCTGCCGTGACCGTGAGCCCCGAGCCGGTCCTCACCGGCTCCGACATACCACTGACCTGACCGTTCAGACCATTTTCGAGGAGACGACGATGAGAGTTCTGCTTACCGGTGCCGCGGGCTTCATCGCTGGTGCGGTCGGCTCTGTCCTGTCTGCTCGCGGCCACGACGTGGTGTCGGTGGACGCGATGATCCCGCAGGCACACCCGGCCGACATGGACGCCCCCCCGGAGGTACGACGCGTGGACGTCAGGGACGCGCGCGCCCTGACCGACGTGATGCGTGGCGTCGACGTGGTGTGCCACCAGGCGGCCATGGTGGGTGCCGGGGTTACGCCCGCGGACCTGCCCCTGTACGCCGGCCACAACGACCTGGGCACGGCGGTGCTGCTGGCCTCGATGGCCGAGCACGGTGTCTCGCGGCTGGTGCTGGCGTCCTCGATGGTCGTCTACGGAGATGGCCGCTACGCCTGCGCCGAGCACGGCGCCCAACCAGCGACGCCCCGGCGCCTCGCCGACCTGGAGGCTGGCCGCTTCGATGTGGCCTGCCCGGTGTGCGGCGCTGCAATGGGCTGCGAGCTCGTCGACGAGAGCGCGGCCCTGCTGCCGCGCAGCAGCTACGCCGCCAGCAAGGTGGCGCAGGAGCACTACGCGGCCGCTTGGTCCCGTCAGCTGCCGGGGGCAGTCGTTGCGCTGCGCTACCACAACGTCTACGGCCCCGGCATGCCGCGCGACACCCCGTACTCAGGGGTGGCGGCACTGTTCCGGTCTGCGCTGGAGGCCGGCTCGGCGCCACGGGTGTTCGAGGACGGTGGCCAGATGCGCGACTTCGTCCACGTCACGGATGTGGCGACGGCCAACGCGTTGGCGGTCGACCAGGTGGCGGCCGCTCCACGGGACTCGTTCACGGCATACAACGTGTGCTCCGGACAGCCCGTCTCGATCCTCGAGGTAGCAGTCAGGGTGGCCGAGGGGCGTGAACAGGCAGACGGCGCCGGACGCGGCGGTGGGCTCGAGCCGGTCACCACCGGTGAGTTCCGCTCCGGTGACGTACGCCACGTGGTGGCCGACCCCGAGCGGGCTCGAGCCGAGCTCGGCTTCGTGGCGGAGACGAGCCCTGACGAGGGGCTGCGGGCGTTCGCGCTCGCACCGTTGCGCGCTACCAGCCGGTGAAGAACAGGTGCTGCAACACCAGCGCGAACACCACTTGACCAGCCAGCCCGAGCCGTCGCCACCGCGCCGGCAGCAGGCTGCAACCGAGCAGCAGCCACGGCACGAACGGCAGCCAGATGCGCTCCACCTCCGCCTTGCTCATCCCGGACAGGTCCGCCACCAGGATGCATGCGCTCGCGCAGAGGCACAGCCAGACGATCGGCCGGTCCGACCCGTCGACCGTCGATGAGCCGGTCCGGCCGCCCGGGGCCAGCGACCGCGCCCTTCTGAGCGCCGCCCGCGCTCGGCTGCCGGCCGACGCCACCGAGGGCCCCAGCAGCGGGCCGGCACTGAAGCACAGGGCGGCGAGGTCGCCCCACACCCAGTACCTCATGGGTCGGCGGCTCGCCACGCCGTCCCAGTAGCGCTGACGGAGCACGGGATAGGCGTCCCACCAGGAGAACCCGGCCGCGGCGAAGGCCAGTACGACCGCGAGTGCCGCGCCAGCCGCCCAAGGGAGTGGTCGCCAGGTGCGCGCCACGACGAGGACACCGACTGCCAGCACGGCCAACAGCGGCAGACCGTACGACAGCATCACGCAGTAGCCGAGCAGCAACCCCGCGGCGATCGACCACCCGGTCAGCCGGACCCTCGACTGTTCTGTCGCCGCGATGGCCAGGCAGCACAGGCCCCAGGCGGCGACGGCCCCGAACATCGCATCCGCCGACACCGCCATCCAGAGCGCGGCCGGGCCCAGCACCAAGAACGGCGCCGCACGGCGGGCCATCAGCTCTGCACCGAGCCGGCGCAGCGCGACCAGGACGGCCACCGGCGTGGTGGCAGCGACCAGCAGCACCACCCAGCCGGCCGCCAACCCGCCGCCCAGCCCGAGCCGGACCAGCGCCACGAAGAAGAGCAGCGCCCCTGGCGAGTGGCCGGCGATGTGCACCGGCCAGTTGCTGGGGCTGCTGAGCGGGATACGGGAGACGTACTCGTGGAGCATGGCCGACACATCCGTCGTCTGGTGTGCCGTGCGCAGGTACTCGTATTCGGTGCCGAGGATGTCGCCGATGCCGGCGCTCCCGTCGACCAGAGCAAGGCTCGCCAGCCAGGCGACAGCCATGAGGTAGCTGGCGAGGAGCAGCCGGCGCCAGGGCCAACGTTCAGCCGCCTGTACGGCGTACAGCATGCCCACCACGCCGAGCGCGAGAGCAGTCGGCGTACCGGGTCCGACCCGGGGCTGCCACTCAGCGTGGATCGGTGGGAACGAGAACACATGCACGTTCCAGTCCAGCGCCGCCGGCACCACCATGGCCGAGACCATGAGGAGGACGACAACGGCCAGGCCGAGCCACGCACTGCGCGGCCTCATCCGGGCTGTCCAAGAGGGCACCGCTGGAGCCTAACCAGCGCACCTGCCCGTTCAGGCCGCCATCGCGTGTCGCCGCCAGGCTTGTCACTGTTTCGTAAGCCCAAACGCCGCTCAGCCGAGGGGGCCGCGTCTAGGGTGGGCGCATGGGAGCCCGCTGTGACGTTGTGCTTCCATGCCGTGACGAGGCGGCCGCGCTTCCTGACCTCCTCGCCGCGGTTCCCGCCGGGCTGGATGTGATTGTCGTGGACAACGGCTCTCGCGACGGCACCGCGGCGACGGCGCGCGCCGGTGGAGCCCGAGTGGTGCACGAGCAGCGACTGGGGTACGGCGCCGCGGTGCACACAGGAGTCGAGGCTGCGGTCGCGCCACTCGTCGCCGTGATGGACGGCGACGGTTCGATGGATCCTGCCGAGCTGCTCCCGATGATCGACCAGGTCGAGCGGGGAGCTGTCACGATGGCGGTCGGTCGCCGACGTCCGGTCGGCTCCCAGTCCTGGCTCTGGCATGCACGAGCCGGCAACCGGCTGATGGTGGAGCTGCTGCGCCGCCGAAGCGGCATCGACGTCCACGACATCGCCCCGATGCGGGTCTGCGGGCGGCAGGCGCTGCTCGACCTCGGCGTCGAGGACCGGCGGTTCGGCTATCCCTTGGAGCTGTTGCTCCGGGCACATCGGGCCGGCTGGACGATCAGCGAGTGCGACATCACCTACGGCCCGCGAGCCGCCGGTACCCGGTCGAAGGTGTCGGGGTCGGTTCGCGGAACCCTGCGGACGGCCGTTGACTTTGCCAAGGTGATGTCATGAGAAGCGGGCGATGCGCTCACCCGAGCACCGGCGCTCCCGCCGACGTCGCCGTGCTGGTGGTGGCCAAGGCGCCCGTTCGCGGGTTGGCCAAGACGCGGCTCGCCGCTCGGCTCGGGGACGATGTCGCAGCAGACCTGGCCGCAGCGGCGCTGCTCGACACGCTGGACGTGGTCGAGTCCTGGGCGCCGCAGTCTTGTCGGATGCTCGCGCTCACCGGTGACCTCGAGCAGGCAGAACGCTGCCGCGCGCTCAGCGAGACGCTCACCCGCTGGCAGGTCGTCGAGCAGCGTGGCGACACCTTCGCGCACAGGCTCGTGACGGCGCACCGCGACGCGGCCAGCCGATTCGGGAGCGGCACGACCGTCGTCCAGATCGGCATGGACACCCCCGGGATCACCGCACGCGACCTGGCGGCACTGGCCGGACCGGTTTCGGGCTCGGCTCGGCACGACCGCTCGTACGACGCGGCGCTCGGTCCAGCCTGGGACGGCGGCTGGTGGGGGCTTGCGACCAGCGCGGTGGGGTACGTCGAGCGGCTCGTCGACGTACCCATGTCCCGTCCCGACACGTGCCTGCAGACGCGGCGGGCCCTGGAGGCGGCCGGCGCCCGGGTCGCCCTGGTCCACCAGCTGCGGGACGTGGACGAACCGGCCGACCTGGCCGCTGTCGCGGGCGCCGCCCCAGGCAGCCGGTTCGCAGCTGCCGTGGACGCGCTTCGTGAGGTCGCCCGATGAGGGCCGCGCCGAACCTCCCGCTCCCACGGCGACGACCGCGCCTCAGCGTTGCCGATGCGTTCTCGGCGTCACTGCGTGGAGAGCCCTGCAGCGTGATCGGGTCGGACCATTGCCACAGCCTGCCCACGTGGCGCTGGCGCGGCGAGCCCGACGAGGGCGACGAGCAGCTGTTGCAGCGGTGCCGGGGTGCCACCGTCGACATCGGCTGCGGTCCGGGTCGGATGACCAAGGCCCTGTTGCACCGCGGGGTGGCAGCACTCGGCATCGACGTGGTCGCCGAGGCCGTCGAACAGACCCGCGCCCGTGGCGGAGTCGCCCTGCATCGCGACGTGTTCTCACGGCTGCCCGGAGAAGGGCGCTGGGACACCGTACTGCTCGCCGACGGCAACATCGGTATTGGAGGCGACCCGGTGCGGCTGCTGACCCGCACGGCGGAGCTGCTGCGGCCCAGCGGCCGCGTCGTCGTCGACCTCGCCGCGCCGGGTGGACCGGTGCGGGTACAACGGCTCCGACTCGAGATGCGCGGGCGCCACACGCCATCCTTCTGGTGGGCGGTCGTCCCCGCAGACCAGGTCGAGCTGCTCGCCGAGGCGGCGGCTCTGAAGGTTCTGCACGTGCTGGAGCATCAGGGTCGCTGGTTCGCCGAGCTGGAGACGAAGAGTCCCTCGTGAGCCGCTCAGCTCGGCCAACCGCCGAGAGCTCCACTTCGCGGCTGCGCCGTCCCGAGGTGGCAACCGCATCCACCGGGCTGTGTGGCGAGGTGTCGTGACACGCGTGCTGGTGGTCGACGACGACTCGACGGTGCGCGAGGTGGTGCTCTCGTATCTGCGGGCCGACGGTCATGAGGTGACCGAGGCGTCGGACGGCGAGACGGCGCTGTCGATGATCGGCCGGGACCGGCCCGACCTGGTCGTGCTCGACGTGATGCTCCCCGGTGTCGGCGGCCTCGACGTGTGCAGGTCGATCCGCACCAGCAGTGAGCTGCCGGTGATCCTGCTGACCGCGTTGGGGTCCGAGGAGGACCGCGTGGTCGGTCTGCAGCAGGGCGCTGACGACTATCTCACCAAGCCGTTCAGCCCGCGGGAGCTGGTGCTGCGGGTCGGCTCGGTGCTCCGGCGCGTCCGGGAGTCCCGTGAGCCCGATCCTTCGGTGTTCACCGACGGTGACCTGCTGGTCGACGGGCCCAGCCGTCAGGCGCGTCTCTCGGGACGACCGGTGGCCCTGACTTTGCGGGAGTTCGACCTGCTGCGGTTCTTCCTCGCCCACCCCGACACGGCGTTCACCCGCGAAGAGCTCCTTCAGCGGGTGTGGGGATGGTCGTTCGGCGACCAGTCGACCGTGACGGTGCACGTACGCCGGCTGCGCGAGAAGATCGAGCGCGACCCCACGGCTCCCGCGCGCCTGGTGACCGTCTGGGGCGTCGGCTACCGGTGGGAGGCGGCGTGAGCCGGGGAACCCTCGAGGTGGTCGCCATCGCCGGCGGGCTCGCCGCTGCGGTAGGCATCGCAGGGCTCGTCGTGGCCTACCTCAGCCGCCGCAGCTCGTTGCGGTGGGCGTTCGCCACGGTGGCCTTGAGCGGCATACTCGGTCTCGTCGCCGGCCTGCTCGGCACGGCCAAGGCGATGTTCTTGTCGCGTCACGACTTCAGCGTTGTGCTGTGGATCGCCGGGGCATCGGGGTTGGTGTCGCTCGGCTTCGCGCTGCTGGTGGCGCGGTTCGCCATCGGAGGCTCGCGGGCGGTGCAGGAGGCGACCCGGCTGCTGGGGGAGCGGGGCACGTTCGTGCCGCCGGCCGACACCGCTGCGGAGCTGTCGGCCCTATCAGCCCAGCTCAGCGCCACGTTGAGCCGGCTGGCTGAGTCGCATGAGCGTGAGCGCACGCTGGAGGCGTCTCGTCGCGAGCTCGTCGCCTGGGTGTCGCATGACCTCCGCACACCGCTGGCTGGGCTGCGCGCGATGGCAGAGGCGCTCGAGGACGGCATGGTCGACGACCCTGCGCGCTACCACCGGCAGATGCGGGTGACGGTCGACAAGCTGGCTCGCATGGTCGACGACCTCTTCGAGCTGTCGCGCATCCACTCAGGCGCGCTGCGGCTCAGCCCCGAGAGGGTGCCGCTGTCCGACGTGATCAGCGAGGCGCTGGCCACCAGCGGGCCGGTGGCGTCGGCACGTGGTGTGCGTCTCGGCGGGTATGCCGAACCGGGTGCCGCGGTGCGGGCCGACCCGCGTGAGCTCAGCAGGCTGGTCGGCAACCTGGTGACGAACGCCATCCGGCACACTCCGAGCGAGGGCCGGGTGGAGGTGACCGGTCGCTGCGGACCCGGGGGCGTCGAGCTCTCGGTCATCGATGCCTGTGGCGGCATCCCCGACGAGGACCTCGAGCGCGTCTTCGACGTGGCCTGGCGGGGCAGCGACGCACGGACCCCCGAGCCGGACGCAGACGGGGCGGAGGTGGGGGTTCCGGTGTCGTCAGGTGCGGGGTCGGGGCTCGGACTTGCCATCGTGAGGGGCATCGCCGAGGCGCACGACGGAAGCGTCGACGTGACCAACGTGGGGGACGGCTGCCGCTTCCTGGTCCGGCTTCCCGCCTAGTCACGCGGCCCGGGGTCGGTCCTGCTGTACGGCGTACGGCGGTCAGGCGGTCCCAAAGTGGGGCGGGAGCCGTCGCTGGCATCGGCGGGTACTGTCGACGCGCCGTCGTCGTACTGCAGGAGGCAGCGTGCGAGTCACCGAGTTCTGGGCGCGGATGGAGTCCGCACTGGGACCGCAGTACGCCCGTGCCTGGGCGCACGAGCACGTGCTCGCAGGGCTGGGTGAGCAGACCGTCAACCAGGCCTTGGCTTCGGGATGGGACGCCAAGGTGGTCTGGCGCGAGGTCTGGAGCGCGTTGGAGCTGCCGCCGAAGGACCGCTGAGGCGGCCTGCTTGGGGCAGTCGGCCTAGAGGGCGGCGTGTCGCGTTGGTTCGAACACGTGTTCGGGATAGTTTTTCCACATCGAAGCACGACAGCACCCTTCGTCCACATCGGCATCCGGCGGCCCCGGACTGTCGGCGGTCCCCCCTAGCGTCTTTCCCAACACGACCATCGGGTCCGCGGACCCACCCACTCTTGACGGATGGCAGCCATGACTGAAGCAGACCGCTCGAAGGCACTCGACAACGCGCTCGCCCAGATCGAGCGCTCTCACGGCAAGGGTTCGGTGATGCGTCTCGGCGACCATGCCCGCGCGCCCATCGAGGTCATCCCGAGCGGCTCGATCGCCCTCGACGTCGCGCTCGGCATCGGCGGCCTGCCCCGGGGCAGGGTGGTGGAGATCTTCGGCCCGGAGTCGTCGGGCAAGACGACAGTGGCGTTGCACGCCGTCGCCAACGCCCAGCGTGGCGGCGGCATCGCTGCCTTCATCGACGCCGAGCATGCGCTCGACCCCGACTACGCCGAGAAGCTGGGCGTGGACACCGACGCGTTGCTGGTGTCGCAGCCCGACAGCGGCGAGCAGGCGCTCGAGATCGCGGACATGCTGATCCGCTCCGGAGCGCTCGACATCATCGTCATCGACTCGGTGGCAGCACTCGTGCCGCGGGCCGAGATCGAGGGAGAGATGGGCGACTCCCACATGGGGCTGCAGGCGAGGTTGATGAGCCAGGCGCTGCGCAAGCTGACCGGCGCGCTCAGCTCCTCGGGCACCACCGCGATCTTCATCAACCAGCTGCGCGAGAAGATTGGCGTGATGTTTGGGTGCTTCTCCGCCAGCACTCGCGTGGTGCTCGCCGACGGCACGACGGAGAAGATCGGCAAGATCGTCAACCAGCGGCTGCCGCTCGAGGTGCTCTCCTACGACGCCGAGCTCGATCAGGTGGTTCCTCGCAAGATCGTCAACTGGTTCGACAACGGCAACGCGTCACGCTTCTTGCAGTTCACCGTGGAGAAGTCCAGCGGCAACGGTCGATCGCAGTTCGCTGCCACCGACAACCACCTCATCCGCACGCCAGGCGGCTGGCGGGAGGCTGGCGAGCTGCTCCCGGGTGACCGGGTCATGGCCACCGAGACGCACCGGCTCAGCCATCAGCAGTGGCAGGTGGTGCTTGGTTCCCTGCTCGGCGACGGCAACCTATCGCCAAACCGCCGCGATCGTTCCGGAGTCCGGTTCCGGCTCGGTCATGGCGAAGCACAGTCGGGATACCTCGACTGGAAGGTGTCCTTGCTCGGCAACATCTCCTGCTCGCGGAGGAGCAACAGCAAGGGCGCGGTGTTCGCGGACTTCACCGCGCTGCCGGAGCTCGGCGAGCTGCAGCGCACGGTCTACATGGGCAACGGCAAGAAGACGATCACCTGGGACTACCTGAAGGCTTTGACACCGTTGGCGCTCGCCGTCTGGTTCATGGACGACGGCACGTTCACCGTGCGGTCCAAGGGGTTGCAGCAAGGCACACGTGGCGGGAGTGGACGGGTCCAGTTCTGCATCGAGGCGCTGAGCGTCGGTTCCCGAGACCGGCTGGTCGGCTACCTACGCGACACTCACGGGCTCGACGTCTCCTGGCGGCTCGCAGGCGCGGCGGGCAAGGCGGTTCTCACCTTCACCACACGAGCCAGTGCGGACTTCCTCGAGCTGGTGGCGCCCTATGTGCATCCCTCGATGGACTACAAGCTCCTGCCCCGGTTGCGGGGGGCCTTGGCCGTCCAGCCGGAGTTCGTCGAGCCTCGGCAGATGCCGGTGCCCGCGCGGGTTCTCGACATTCACGTCAAGCCGCCCACCCGGTCCATGCGTCGCTTCGACATCGAAGTCGAGGGTCAGCACAACTACTTCGTCGACGGGGTCATGGTGCACAACTCGCCGGAGACCACCACCGGTGGCCGCGCGCTCAAGTTCTACTCGTCGATCCGGCTCGACGTCCGGCGTATCGAAAGCCTCAAGGACGGCACCGACTTCGTCGGCAACCGCACGAGGGTCAAGGTGGTCAAGAACAAGGTGGCGCCGCCGTTCAAGCAGGCCGAGTTCGACATCATGTACGGACAGGGCATCAGCCGTGAGGGCGGCCTGATCGACGTGGGTGTCGAAGCGGGGCTCGTCCGCAAGGCAGGCGCCTGGTACACCTATGAGGGCGACCAGCTCGGCCAGGGCAAAGAGAACGCCCGTACCTTCTTGCGGGACAACCCAGACCTCGCCAACGAGCTGGAGAAGCGGATCCTCGAGAAGCTCGGCGTAGGTGCGGTCGTCGACGAGGACACGCCGGCAGAACCGACCGACATCGACTTCTGATGGCAAGGCGCCGGTCGCAGCGAGAACACATCGAAGGTGACGCCGGCCGCGACCTCGGGCCAGCTGCGGATCCCGAGTCGGTAGCGCGGACCATCCTGCTCACCAAACTCACCGGGCAGGCTCGGTCACGCCACGAGCTGGCCGAGGCGCTGTCGGCCAAGGACGTGCCGGATGAGGTGGCCACCCGGGTCCTGGACCGGTTCACCGAGGTGGGCCTCATCGACGACGTCGCCTTCGCGGATGCTTGGGTCGAGTCTCGACAGCGCAGCCGTGGCCTGGGGCGTCGCGCTCTGGTCCACGAACTGCGCCGCAAGGGTGTTGACGACGAAGTCGTCCGGGACACCGTCGAGCGCATAGACGACGAGCATGAGCGTGCTCTCGCCCGTGACCTCGTGGACCGCAAACTGACGTCCACCCGTCACCTGGAGCGGGAGGCGCGGTTTCGGCGACTCGTTGCGTTGCTGGCCCGCAAGGGGTACCCGCCCGGTCTGTCGATGTCGGTCGTGAGGGAGGCATTGGCAGCCGCCGAGCGCGCGTCGAACGCGGCGGGGGCGAGCGAGCTGGACGAGGTCGTCTGCGAGGACTTCGGCTGACTATGGCCACGGGCAGGTGGCGCAGAGGTGCGCCGTGAACGTCCTCGAGCCGAGTCGCGTCGCTGTACTGTCAACCGCGTGAGCAGTGCACAGGCCGGGTCTCCGCCTGATGTGGGCAATGCGCACGGCATCCGCAAACCGCTGCCGTCCTGGCTGTTCATCGAGCACGGCACCAACGCCGAGATGCGCTGGGAGTCCGCTGCCGAGCAGCGCTTCGCCACCAGCAACGACCGGTTCTTTGTCCGCAACCACACCCGTACGCCAGCGATCGACGTGGCGACGTACCAGCTCAGACTTCATGGAGACGGACTCGACGGCGCCCCCTCGCGCCACGACGCAGTGACCTTCACCTTGTCCGAGCTCGAGGCACTGCCTTCCCACAGCATCACGGCATTTCTTGAGTGCACCGGCAACGGCCGCGCGCTGTTCGGTACCCAGCAGTCGATGGACGTGCCAGGCACGCCATGGCTGCTCGGCGGGATCGGCATGGCGACGTGGCGAGGAGTCCGTCTCTCAGAGTTGCTGCGCCTCGCGGGTTTGAGTCCCGAGGCTGCCAGCGTGATGGCCGTTGGACTCGACGACCCGTATGTCATCGACGGAGTCGACCACGGTCCGGTACGTCGGCCGGTTCCGATCGTGAAGGCGCTCGACGACTGCCTGCTCGTCACGCACATGAATGGTCAACCCCTGCCACCGGACCACGGTTACCCGGTGCGGTTGTTCGTCCCGGGTTGGGTGGGTGTGGCGAGCATCAAGTGGTTGGGCGAGCTCGAGGTGTCCACCACGCGATTGGATTCGCCGTGGACCACCACCTGGTACCGCATGTCCGGGGGTGACTATCCTCCGGACTCCCCGCCGCTCGCCGAGGTGCCAGTGCGCAGTGGGTTCGAGTTGCCCTGGAACGCCACGGTTGCGGTCGGACAGCCCGTTGCTTTGAGTGGGCGCTCCTGGTCGGGCGCAGCGCCGGTCGAGTGGGTTGATGTCAGCTTCGACGGCGGGGAGACCTGGCAGTCACCGCCGCTGATCCGGCTCGGTGGCAAGCACGGCTGGGTACGCTGGGAGGTCAGCTGGATCCCGTCGGAGCGGGGTAGCCACGAGTTGCTGGCTCGCGCCACCGACAAGCTCGGGCGCACCCAGCCTGATCAGGTGCCCTACAACGACGAGGGCTACCTGTTCTGGGCGGTCGTGCGGCATCCGGTTTCCGTAGTTTGAGATGTAGTCGGTCCACGTCTTGGCCCACCTCGGCGCCCTGCTTGCTGTGCTCGTCCTGACGTACCTCTTCTTACTGGTCTCCTCCGACATCTGGGTTCGCCCCACTGATCCAAGGGGAGGCCCCGGCGGCGGTGCGATTGCGACAGGGGAGGCGTGGTTCGTCGCCGTGCCGATCGTGGTGGTCGTGTATCTGGTTGCCGTTGTCGTCACATCTGGCCTCGCAAGGCGAAGGCCGCTATGAATGGGTACCCGCCATCCGCGTCTGTGCCTGCTCACTGCGACTGCTGCCTCGCGGTCATCAGATAACCTCACTGGTCTGATGAGACTCCGCCCCCTGACCACCGCTGAGCCACGCACCTATGAAGTGCGCACCTACGGCTGCCAGATGAACGTGCACGACTCCGAACGACTGTCCGGGCTGCTTGAGACGCATGGTTACGTTCGCGCCAAGACTGGTGTGACGCCCGACGTGATCGTGTTCAACACCTGCGCCGTGCGGGAGAACGCGGACAACAAGCTCTACGGCAACCTCGGTCATCTGGCGCCGGTGAAGGCCGCTCGTCAAGGCATGCAGATCGCGGTCGGTGGCTGCCTGGCGCAGAAGGACCGCGAGGAGATCACCCGACGAGCTCCTTGGGTGGACGTCGTTTTCGGCACCCACAACCTCGGGTCACTGCCGGTGCTTCTCGAGCGGGCCCGAGTGGCAGAGGCGGCCCAGGTGGAGATCCTCGAGTCGCTGGACGTCTTCCCATCGACGTTGCCCACTCGCCGCGAGTCTCCCTACGCCGCCTGGGTCGCCATCAGCGTCGGCTGCAACAACACCTGCACTTTCTGCATCGTGCCGGCGTTGCGAGGCCCTGAGCAGGACCGCCGCCCGGGGGACGTGCTCGCTGAAATCGAGACGCTGGTCGCCGAAGGCGTGATCGAGGTGACGCTGCTGGGGCAGAACGTCAACTCCTACGGCGTGGGATTCGGCGACCGACTCGCCTTTGGCAAGCTGCTGCGAGCCTGCGGTCGGGTCGAGGGTCTGGAGCGGGTGCGGTTCACGTCACCGCATCCCCGCGACTTCACCGACGACGTCATCGCCGCCATGGCCGACACCCCCAATGTCATGCCCCAGCTGCACATGCCGCTGCAGTCGGGGTCGGACCGGATGCTCAAGGCCATGCGCCGGTCATACCGCCGCGACCGCTACCTCGGCATCATCGAACGCGTGCGACAGGCACTGCCCGAGGCGTCCATCACCACCGACATCATCGTCGGGTTCCCAGGCGAGTCCGAGACCGACTTCGCCGACACCTTGTCGCTCGTACGACAGGCACAGTTCAGCGGGGCCTACACCTTCCAATACTCGCCACGCCCGGGCACACCAGCGGCGACGATGAACGACCAGCTGCCCAAGCAGGTGGTTCAGGAGCGTTACGAACGGCTGGTCGAGGTGGTCAACGACTTCGCCTGGGCGCAGAACCGCCAGCTTGTCGGACGCGAGCTCGAGGTCCTCGTCTCCGAGGGAGAGGGCCGCAAGGACGCCGCGACGCAGCGGCTGTCGGGACGTGCTCGCGACAACCGTCTCGTGCATTTCGCAGCACCGCCGCCGGACAGCCTGCCGGCCGTGCGGCCGGGCGACATGGTGACGGTCGAGGTCACGTATGCCGCACCGCACCATCTGGTGGGCGACCGCCCGCCGACCACGGTCCGCCGTACCCGCGCCGGCGACGCCTGGGAGCGGCGCTCAGCGGTCTCGACCTCTGCGCCGATCCCGTTGGGGCTGCCCACGATGGGCACTCCACCGCCGCTGGTCGCCAGCGCTTCGTGCTCGAGCTGACCTCCGCTCAGAAGCCGTAGGTGACGATCGGCGCCAACCGGTCCTCACGCAGGCGATCCATCACGAAACGCTCGTGCGGGACGACATCGTCTGGCAGCGCGGTCAGCGAGAACCATCGCAGGTCCGCGGCCTTCTGAGCCTCCACCCGCTGCGGGTTGCCGTCCCAGGTCCAGCACTCGAAGAAGAAGTCGACTCTCTCGTCGATCGGTCGCCTGTTGGCGTGGGTGCGGTGCATTGCGCACAGTGGTGCCAGATCCCGAGTCTCGATGGTGACGCCGAGCTCCTCGTGTGCCTCCCGGACAGCCGCCTCGAGCACCGACTCACCCGCCTCCACATGGCCTGCCGCGCCACATGCCCAGTAGCCGTCGTAGTAGTTGGTATTGCGGCGCAGCTGCAGGAGGACCTCGCCGGCACGTCGGATGAGGACGTACGCCGCCGGTACTACCTGGAATCGGCTCAGCACAACGCTCAGCCTAGGGGCACAAGCGGCGGTTGCAGCCCCGGCCGGGAGCCGGCCTCGACTAGTGCGGAGGCGTGGGAGGCGCCTGGTGCTTGGGGGCTGGGGCCGGGGGCGGAGCAGGCATCGCGGTCGGTGGCGGCGGTGGGGGCGCGGGCACCATGTCCGGTGCGTCAGCGGGGGCCCCGACTGCAGGGTCGGCCAGTACGTCTGCAGCCGCAGGTGGGACGTCTGTGGCGGTCGCCGGCGAGGAAGGCGGTGGCGGCGGGGTCGCCGACGTGGCCCGGTCGAACTCGCTCGAGGTGTCAGCGGTGGACGCCGCTGACCCGGACTGGTTCGACGCGTCCAGCTTGCTGACCTGTTCCTTGGCCTTGCTGGTGCCGGTCTGGATCTTGTCGGAGTACTTGCCCTTGGTCTTCTTGTCGACGAAGTCGCCGGCCTTGTCCAGACCGCCGTGGATCTTGTCGCCGTGCTTGTCGACCACCTCGGACGCCTTGCCCTTCAGTCCCGACGCCTGGCCCTTGAGCTTGTCGAGGAATCCCATGGTGCCTCCTTGGTTCTGGTGTGGTGTCCCACTGTGCCACTGACCCTGCCACTGTGCCCCATGGGGCGGCGCTCGACCAATCCTTTTGACCGAGCCATCCGCAGCCCGGGCTGCCCACCGATAATGGTCGGGTGTCAGTCTCGCCGCCTCCTGTCGTCGCGATCATGGGCCCCACGGCGGCCGGCAAGAGCGACCTCGCGGTGCAGCTGGCCCGGGCCCTCGGCGGCGAGGTGGTCAACGGTGACTCGATGCAGCTCTACCGCGGCATGGACATCGGCACGGCCAAGCTTCCCGTCATGGAACGCGCTGGCGTTCCCCACCATCTGCTCGACGTGCTCGACGTCGGCGAGCCGGCCACCGTCAGGCAGTTCCAGATGTGGGCGCGGCACGCGATCGTCGACTGCTTGGCGCGGGGTCGGACTGCCATCGTGGTCGGGGGATCCGCTCTCTATCTGAGGGCTGTGCTCGACCAGCTCGACTTTCCGGCCACCGACGCAGGCCTTCGCGCCGACCTCGAGCAGCAGCTCGAGCGGAACGGTCCCGCGGCCCTGTACCAGGAGCTGCAGCATCGCGACCCCGGAGCCGCCAGCGTCATCGCCGCGAGCAACGGGCGTCGCATCGTCCGCGCCCTCGAGGTCAACGTGTTGACCGGCCAGCCCTTTCGAGCCAACCTGCCACCTCCCGTGCATGCCTTCGACACGGTGGTGCAGCTTGGTCTGGCGGTGCCGCGCGACGTTCTCGACCAGCGCATCGGTGCGCGAGTGGACCACATGTGGCGGCAAGGACTGGTGGACGAGGTGCGCGGCCTTGAGTTGATTGGGCTGCGCGAGGGCCGTACGGCGAGCCGGGCGCTGGGCTACCGACAGGTCCTGGCGATGCTGGCCGGGGAGTGCGATGAAACGCAAGCCCGCGACGTGACGGTCCGGGCCACCCGCAAATTCGCTCGCCGCCAGGGCGCCTGGTTCCGGCGCGACGCCCGCATCCGCTGGTCGCAGTTCGACGCCCCGGACCTGCTGGCGCAAGCCGTCCACGCCGTACGATCGATGCTGTGAAGGTCCCGTTCCTCAAAGGTCATGGCACGCACAACGACTTCTTGGTGTTGCCCGACCTCGACGGGAGCCTGCTCGGTGACCTGGACCCAGGCCTCGTCACCAGCATGTGTGACCGCCGAGCTGGTCTTGGAGCCGACGGCGTGCTGCGGGTCATCCGCCCCCGCGAGGAGGCGCCCTGGTTCATGGACTACCGCAACGCTGACGGCTCTGTCGCCGAGATGTGCGGCAACGGCGTGCGAGTGTACGCGCGCTACCTGGCCGAGGCTCAGCTCATCGACGTCACAGTGCCGTTGACGGTGGACACGCGCGACGGCCTCAAGACGGTGACTTTCTGCGACGACGGTGAGATCAGCGTCGACATGGGCATGCCCGTGACGACGGACGAGGTCACGGTCAGCGTGTCTGGCCGGGCGTATGCCGCCCTGGGCGTCGACATAGGCAACCCGCACGCCGTCGCTGTGGTCGACTCACTCGATCAGCTCGGGGAGCTCGGCGATTCGCCCATCTACTGCGCCGTCGCCTTCCCACGTGGCGTCAATATCGAGTTCGCCGAGCGGAGGGCGCCACAGCACGTCGCCATGAGGGTGTTCGAGCGGGGAGTGGGGGAGACCGCCTCCTGCGGCACCGGGGCGTGCGCGGTTGCGGCGGTCATGGCCAGACATGACGACCAGGGGGTTCCCACGTCCTACGTCGTCGAGGTGGCAGGTGGCAGGTTGACCGTGAGTCTCGACGCCGGTCACCGAGCGCATCTCAAGGGACCCGCAGTGCTGGTGGCCGAAGGCACCTGGCGAGCATAGGGGCCGCTGCAGTTGTGCTGCGCACCCTCGGTTGAAGTAAGCCCAGCGCTGACACGGCGCGGCTTGTCGATCAGAGAGAGCCGCGTAGCTCCGTCGTACGAAGGCCAGGCGTGCGTCGATCGGTCGTGCCGCGCAGACGCCCATGGGTGGACGCCCCTTTGACGGCGTACATGGCCAAGTCAGCCTCGTGGATCAGTTGCTGCGCGGTGGCCCGTCGTTCGCGGGTCGTGGCCACCCCGATGCTCATGGTCAGGCTGATCTGATGGTTCTGCACCGCCATGGGTGCGCTGATCGCGTCGCTGAGGCGACGAGACAGCGGTCCGGCGGCAGGTTGGCGAGTCACCACGACGAACTCGTCGCCGCCGAGGCGAGCGACCAGGTCGCCCTCCCGCACGGCTCGGCGCAATCGATCCGACACGACGTTGAGCACCTGGTCCCCGACGTAGTGGCCCCAGCTGTCGTTGACCGACTTGAAGTCGTCGAGGTCGCAGAACAACACGGCGACCTGCCTCGATGCCTCATCGGTGCGCTGGACAGCGGCCAGCGAGCCCTCGAGGTGCTCGAAGAGCGCACGGCGGTTGGCCAACCCCGTGAGGCCGTCGTGAGTGGCCTGGCGGGTGAGCTCGGCACGCATCGCCCGTTGGGCGCTGATGTCCTCGATCTGGCTGATGCCGTAGGCCGGAGCGCCGTCGGAGTCCTCGACGATCGAGCTTGTGACCGAGACCCAGACACTTCCGCCGGTGGCGTGCAGGTAGCGCTTCTCGAGCTTGAACAGGCGCTGTCCGTTGAATACCTGCGCTACCGCGCTCCTCATTTCGTCGAGGTCGTCGGGATGGGTGATCTCCGAGATCGTCTTGCCAATCAGCTCCTCCTCGGTGTAGCCCAGCAGCTCACAGAATGCGCGGTTGACCCTCACGTAGGTGCCGTTCATGTCGGCTGCCTGACGGATCACAGCCATACCGACGGCGGTCGCCTCGAATGCGAGGCGGAAGCCCTCCTCGCCCGCTCTGAGCTGGGCGACCAGGTCGGCGTTGTAGAGCGCGAGAGCGGCATGCGCGGCATACATCTCGAGCACCTCGCGCTGGAACAGCCCGGGTCGGCGGCGGTCTTGGGGAAGGTCGACCGACAGTACGCCGATGAGCCCGCCTTGCGGGGCGCACAGCGGCGCGAAGAGCGCGTCCTCCGGGTGCCAGGCGCCGGGGTCACCGTCATCGACCTCGAGTGGAGGTATCCAGCCGGACTCCTCGACACTGCCCGGCATCTTGTCGTGTGGCACGAAGCGCAGCGAGCCCCAGTCGTCTGCGGCGGCGAACTCCTTCTCGTACTCCTCGACCGGCAGGCGCTGCCCGAGCAGCTGCTGTCTGGCGGAGTCGCTACCCGCCACCGCCACACAGGTGACCAGACCATCAGGCTGTACGTGGCTGAGAACCGCGACCTCAAAGCCGGCGACCTCGACGACGCCGTCGACGATGGCCTGCAAGGTCTCCTGGAGTCCGGAGCCGGCGTTGATGCCACGGATGAGCTGTTGAACCCGTCGCAGGGTGGTGATGTCCCAGGGACGCGTGGTCGTCGCCCCCTCATCGTGTTGCGGTGCAGCCGACTGCACAGGGATCTGCTTGGCGACCAGTGTCGGCAAAGCGGGCCTCCCTCTCGCCCGAAGACGATAACGTCACGCGGGCCAAGCTCGGGGCCCTAACCGCGACTCCGGAACTGCCTGTCTCTCAACCCAAGATGGTCTGTTGACCACCCTGATACAAGGTGTACCCGTCTTTCGGGTCAAGAAGCGGGCTTTTGGCCAAGTTCTCGTGGGATCTTAGCCTTGAGACAACGAAATCCGCACCCCCCGCACTTGGGCCGTCACTGTGAGTGAAGGGTGGCGCCACGGAGCTCGTCAAGAGCGCGAAGAATCCGCTCGTGACTGCGGGTGACACGCCGTACAGTTGGTCCACGATGACAGTGCCGCGCCGAGAACCGAACACAGCGCTCGACCCTCAGGTCGACCACCGCCAGGACGCCAAGTCGTCGGACATCGAGCTGGATGACCACCTCTTCCTCGACGTGAGGGAAGAGGACGATGTCGAGCCGGACCGTGACGACGAGCTCGACAGTCTGGAGCTCGAGGAGCGTCGCGCGCTGCGCCGGGTCGCCGGGCTGTCGACGGAGCTCGCCGATGTCAGCGAGGTGGAGTACCGCCAGCTGCGGCTCGAGCGGGTGGTGCTCGTCGGAGTCTGGACCGAAGGCACCGTGCAGGACGCCGACAACTCTCTCACCGAGCTCAAGCTCCTCGCCGAGACAGCGGGTTCGCAGGTGCTCGACGCACTGTCCCAGCGTCGCCAGAAGCCCGACCCAGCCACCTATATCGGTCCCGGCAAGGTGGACCACCTCAGAGCCGTGGTCGCAGAGACCGGAGCCGACACGGTCATCTGCGACGGCGAGCTGAGCCCGTCGCAGCTGCGCAACCTCGAGGACCGCGTCAAGGTCAAGGTCGTCGACCGCACGGCGCTCATCTTGGACATCTTCGCCCAGCACGCGCGTTCCAAGGAGGGCAAGGCCCAGGTCGAGCTGGCACAGCTGGAGTACCTGAAGCAACGGCTTCGAGGGTGGGGTGGCAACCTGTCCCGCCAGGCGGGTGGCCGTGTCGGCGTGCAGGGTGGCGGCATCGGCGGTCGTGGCCCGGGAGAGACCAAGCTCGAGACGGACCGCCGTCGGATCACGACCCGGGTAACCAAGCTGCGGCGCGATCTCAAGCACATGCAGACGTCCCGCGTGACGATGAAGGCCGAGCGGGTACGCCGCCAGATCCCGTCCGTTGCGATCGCCGGCTACACCAACGCCGGCAAGTCCTCACTGCTCAACCGGCTGACGGGAGCAGGGGTTCTGGTGGAGAACGCACTGTTCGCCACCCTCGACCCGACGACGCGGCGCACGACCACCGATGACGGGCGGGTCTACACCTTGACCGACACCGTCGGGTTCGTGCGCCATCTGCCGCACCAGCTGGTCGAGGCTTTCCGCTCAACGCTCGAGGAGGTCGGCGAGTCCGACCTGGTCGTGCACGTCGTCGACGGGTCGCACGCTGATCCCGAAGGGCAGATCGCGGCTGTGCGCGAGGTCTTCGCCGAGATCGGCGCGGACTCCGTCCCCGAGCTCATCGTCGTCAACAAGTCCGACCTGGCCGATCCGCTCGTCGTGGCACGCCTGCTCGCCAGCGAGCCGCACGCGGTCGTCGTGTCGGCACGCACCGGCGAGGGGATTGTCAACGTGCTCGCCGCCATCGAGGCCGACCTGCCGCACCCGTCGGTCGAGGTCGAGGTGCTGTTGCCCTATGCGCGTGGCGACCTCGTGAGCAAGGCGCACTCCCAAGGTGAGGTGCTCACGGTGGCCCATGAGGCCGAGGGCACTCGGATCCGGGCCCGCGTCCACGGCTCACTCGCCGGGGAGCTGCAGCAATTCGCCTCGTCGTCGCCGGCGCAGTGAGGCGCTGATGAGATGAGCAGCGCACCAGACGATGACTGGCCCGAGTACGAGCCTGACGACGACATCCACCCGACGTGGTCGAGCCACTCGATGCACGCACTGCCACGAGACGCGCAGCTGATGGGTCTGGACGCCACCACGCAGGAGGGAGCACTGGTGGCGATGGCAGGCTCGCTCAACGCGGGCAAGCTGTCACACCGGTTGGTGGCGTGGCTGATGATCGCCTGCTTCGTGCTGCCGGTGCTCATCACCAGCCTGACCCAGTTGTTCTGAAGCCGTCTCAACCCGGCTCGCGCCGCGAAGCGACCTGTGGATCCAGACGGTCACGCGCCGGTACGTCGGATAGCCTCGCGAGATGCCTGCCCGCGGCCGCACCACAGAGCACGACGCCGCGGCGGCCGGGGGAACATTGCCGCCCACCGTCGAGGACGTGCTGCACGCCGCGGTGGGCAAGCTGGGTGGCGAGGACCGCCCCGGACAGCTGCAGATGGCTCGCGCCGTGCGGTCGGCCATGGAGTCGGGCCAGCATCTGCTGGTGCAGGCCGGCACCGGCACCGGCAAGTCGCTGGGTTACCTGGTGCCGGCCGTGCTGCACGACAACAGAGTGGTGGTGGCGACGGCCACGTTGGCGCTGCAGCACCAGCTGGTCGAGCGTGACATCCCCGCCCTGCTCGACGCGGCCGCCGACGTGCTGGGGGAGCGGCCGTCATACGCCGTGCTCAAAGGGCGCAGCAACTACGCCTGCCTGCATCGCGTCCGCGAAGGTGTGCCGGACGAGCAGGGCAGCCTGGTCGAGGTGCCGGACGGGAGCCTCGGCGCAGAAGTGGTGAGGCTGCGGCAGTGGGTTACCGAGGAGCTGGCCGATGGTGGCAGCGGCGACCGCGACCGTGCCCCGGCCCACACCGAGCGGGTGTGGCAGCAGTTGTCGGTCAACCACCGTGAGTGTCTCGGCGCGACCCGCTGCCCCTATGCCGTCGAGTGCTTCGCCGAGCGCGCTCGAGAGCAGGCGATGCGCTCGGCACTGGTGGTGACCAATCATTCGCTGCTCGCCATCGACGCCATCCAGGGCGTGCCGATGCTCCCCGAGTACGACGTAGTGGTGGTCGACGAGGCGCACGAGCTTGTGTCGCGGGTGACGCAGGCCGCCACCGACGAGCTGTCCATCCCTGCCGTCGAGCGGGCCGCCCGCCGCGCGCGCAGCTTCGTCGACGGGGACCAACCCGACGCCATGGAGGAGGCGGCGGACGCTCTGCGAGCAGCGGTGGGCGAGCTCTCGACGGGCCGCATCGACGTCGCGCCGCCCGACCTGTCCGCGGCTCTCAGTGCCCTGCGGGAAGCGGCCCGACAGGCGTTCTCCGCGTTTCCCCGCGAGTCCAGCGAGGCCGAGGCGGACGCGGCCCGGCGGCAGGCGCGGGGCATGGTGGACGACGTGCGCAAGGTCGCCGAGCGGATGGCCGCGGGCGACGAGTCCGACGTGCTCTGGCTCGCTGAACGGGACCGCTCGCGCGGGGGCAACCTGCTCTGTGTTGCTCCGCTGGCCGTCTGGGGGCAGCTGCGGACGAAGCTGCTGAGCGACAAGACAGTGATCTTCACCTCCGCCACCCTCAAGCTCGGCGGGGACTTCATCGCGACCGCCACGTCGGTCGGTCTCAAGCCTGACGAGCGCGTCGACCACCCCTCCGACATACAGGTTGAACTCTCGGCTGAGTCGGCTGTCGTGATGCCGGCCGCGGATGACGACGTGGCTGACGGTGGTGACGGCGACGCGTCAGACGAGGCGGGCGAGCCCCGGACGCTGCCGTGGCGGGGGATCGACGTCGGATCGCCGTTCGACTACGCCCACCAGGCGATCCTGTACGTCGCCCGGCACCTTCCCACGCCAGGCCGCGACGGCATCGGCCCCGCCTCGACCGAGGAGATCGCCCGTCTGGTCGAGGCGGCCGGTGGGCGCACCCTTGGCTTGTTCTCCTCGCGCCGCGCAGCCGAGGCTGCTGCGGAGGCCGCCCGGGAGGCGTTGCCGCACCTGCCGATCCTGTGCCAGGGCGACGGTCAGCTCGCTCATCTCAAGGCGGAGTTCATCGCCAACCCGGCGGTCAGTCTGTTCGGGACGTTGTCCCTGTGGCAGGGCCTCGACGTGCCGGGCGCGACGTGCCAGCTGGTCATCATCGACCGCATCCCGTTCCCTCGACCGGACGACCCGCTCATGTCGGCTCGAGCCCGCGCCGCCGAACGTCTGGGCGGCAACGGCTTCATGGCCGTGTCCGCCACCCACGCCGCCCTGTTGCTCGCGCAGGGCAGCGGTCGCCTGATCCGGACGAGCACCGACCGAGGCGTGGTCGCGGTTCTGGACCCGCGGCTCGCCACCGCCCGTTACAGCAGCTTCCTGCGCGCCTCCCTCCCTCCGATGTGGACGACATACGACCGCGACGTCGCCCACGCCGCCCTGCGGCGGCTGGATGGCGACCCGCAACACGTCTAGACCGAACTCGCGGCTAGCCACTAGCATCCGCTAGCAACGAAGTCGGCAGGAAAGGGTGCTCGGATGGTCGCTGCGCCGCTCCTGTTCGACGTCGACGACCTCCTCGACCAGCTGGACTGCCTGGGCAACGGTCCGCGCGAGGTGACGGTGCTCGCTGGTGGGCTGACGAACACCAACGTGCGGGTCAGGACTTCGGATGCCGACGTGGTGGTCCGGATCTCGAGCAAGGACAGCTCGCTGCTGGCCATCGACCGGGAGGCGGAGTTCTTCAACTCCCGGGCCGCAGCCGAAGCTGGCGCCGCGCCCGCGGTGGTCGAGTACTGCCCGGACGACCACCTGCTCGTCGTGGCCTACATCGACGGTCGGACTGTCACCGCCGAAGACCTCGGCCAAAGTGTCAGCCTGGCGTCGGTGGCGGCTGTATGCCGGCTGCTCCACGAGGGTCCGCGCTTCGTGGGCGACTTCGACATGTTCGAGGTGCAGCGGCGCTATGTCTCGACCGTCCAGGAGCGCGGCTACCGGCTGCCGACGCGCTACCTCGACTTCGCTCCTCAGGTGGACCGCATCCGCGAGGCGCTGGACGCGGCCCCACTTGCTACCGTCCCGTGCAACAACGACCTGCTGGCCGCCAACTTCATCGACGACGGCGAGCGGCTGTGGGTCATCGACTTCGAGTACGCGGGCAACAACGACCCGTGCTTCGAGCTGGGCAACATCTGGAGCGAGTCGAACCTCTCGCTGGACTCTCTCTGCGAGCTCGTCACCTGCTACTTCGGACGCGAGGAGCCGAGCCTGGTTGCCAGAGCCCGGCTGCTCGGCCTGATGTCGAAGTACGGCTGGACGCTGTGGGCGTCGATTCAGGACGCCACCAGCGAGATGGACTTCGACTTCTGGGAGTGGGGGATGGAGAAGTATGTCCGGGCCGTCGGGGAGTTCGACGGCCCGCAGTTCGAGTCACTGCTCGAGACCGCGGCCATGACCAGTGATCACACCGCAGCACCCGTAGCAGCACCTGAACAGTCCAAGGCCACCACCTGACCGCTGGAGGAAGTACATGTCCGACACGACACAGATGAACGAGGACGAGCGCAGGCTCGCCGAGCTCGGCTACAAGCAGGAACTGTCCAGGAACTGGTCGGGCTTCTCCAACTTCGCCATCTCGTTCTCCATCATCTCGATCCTGGCGGGTTGTTTCACAACGTTCGGCCAGGGCTTCAACAACGGTGGCCCCATCGCCATCTCGTGGGGTTGGCCGATCGTCGCCCTGCTCATCTTGATCATCGGCTTCACGATGTCGGAGCTGGTGTCGGCATACCCGACCTCGGGCGGCATCTATTGGTGGGCGTCCAAGATGGGCGGAGCAGCAGCCGGCTTCTTCACCGGGTGGCTCAACCTCATCGGTCTCATCGCAGTGACCGCCTCAGTGGCCTACGGCTGCGCGACCTTCATCGACCTCACCATCAGCACCTGGTCGGAGAGCTTCGCCGGGGACTACTCGCTCAAGCGGGTGTTCGTCATCTTCCTCGTCGTGCTCGTCGTCGCATCGCTGCTCAACATCTTCAGCGGACACCTGATGGCGATGATGAACAACGTGTCGGTCTGGTGGCACGTGTTTGGTGTCGCCATCATTATCCTCATCCTGGCGTTCCTTCCCGACCAGCACCAGAGCTTCAGCTACGTGTTCACCGAGCGGTTCAACAACTCCGGCTACAGCGATGGAAGCAGCAGTACCGGCACCTACTGGCTGCTCGTCGTTCCCTTCGGCCTGCTGCTCACCCAGTACACGATCACCGGCTACGACGCGTCGGCTCACCTCTCCGAGGAGACGTCGACCGCCTCGATGGCTGCGGCTCGCGGCCTCTGGCAGTCGATCTTCTACTCCGCGATCGGCGGTTGGATCCTGCTGCTGGCGTTCCTCTTCGCCATCCCGGACGGTCCGGACGGGGCCGCCGACAACGCGGGCGTGGGAGCGGGCGGCGTGGCGTATATCTTCACGTCGTCGCTCGCGACGAAGTGGGCGGTCGCCATCTTGTTCATCTCCGCAGTCGGGCAGTTCTTCTGCACGACGGCGTGCATGACGAGCGCCTCGCGGATGACCTTCGCGTTCAGCCGTGACGGGGCGATTCCCGGCTCGCGGCTCTGGTCGAAGGTTTCCGCCGCGCGAGTCCCTGCCAACGCCGTCATGATGGTTGCCGTCGTATCAGCACTCATCACCTTGCCGGCGCTGATCGAGGTCAACATCGGCACGGCTGCCGACCCACTGATCGTGCCGACAGCCTTCTACGCGGTCGTGTCGGTGGCCGTGATCGGGCTGTACCTGGCGTTCCTCATCCCGATCTGGCTGCGCTGGCGGATCGGCGACCGCTTCGCACCCGGCGCCTGGAACAACGGCTCGAAGTACAAGTGGATGAACCTCATCGCGGTCGCCGAGATCGCGATCATCTCCGTCTACTTCATCCTGCCGTTCGTGCCGCAGGGGCGGCCGTTCAGTGACGGCTTCTCGTGGAAGTTCGTCAACTACGCGCCCATCCTCACCTTCGGCTCGTTGATCGTGCTCGGGATCTGGTGGCAGGTGTCGGCCCGCCACTGGTTCACCGGGCCGAAGCACAACATCGATCCGGCGGTGGTCGACGTCTTCGAGGAGTGACGGCGCACCGAAAGCTTGCTCTGAGGGGTTGCCCGCGAGGCATCTTCAGCCGGCAGCTCATCCTTGGCGACAACCTCGACACCGAACAGATCACGGCTCAGTACTCCTCCGGTGTGCTGGGGCTGCGGATCCAGGTGGCCGAGAAGGCCAAGGCTCGAAAGATCGCCATCGAGAGCGACGCCTCCGACGGCGACAGCGAGCAGCGGGTCATCGGCGTCTGAGGTTCAACCAGGCACTGGCAGCCGGTCGACCACTTCGGCCGGCTGCCAGTCGCCGAACAGATTGACCGCGACGCGGGTGCCGTTCGCGGCATGCGCCAAGGGCAAGTAGGCGCAGGCGATCGACTTCTGGGTCGTGTAGCCGAGGCCACCGGAGGTGACCCGGCCTACCACCTCGTCAGCACGCCGCACTGGTTCGGCGCCCAGGACGACATACCGCGGGTCGTCGAGCACAAGGCGGCAGAGCTTGCGGGTCGGGCCGGCTGCTCTCGCCTCCCGCAGGGCCTGTTGCCCGGTGAACCCGCCCGGCTTGTCGAGTTTGACGCAGAACCCCAGCCCCGCCTCGTAGGGGTTGGTCTCCGAGGTGAGGTCGGTGCTCCATACCCGGTAGCCCTTCTCCAACCGCAGGCTGTCCAGCGCCCGGTAGCCGCAGACCTTCAGACCCAGCGGCTCTCCGGACTCCACGACAATCTCCCAGAGCCGGGCGCCGTACTCGGTGCTGGCGTACAGCTCCCATCCGTGCTCGCCGGTGAAGGTGACCTGAAGCGCCCGGACCGGCACGTCGCCCACGCTGACGAGCCGCGAGGTCATGAAGCCAAAGGCCTCGTCGCGGAGGTCAGCGGGAGTGAGAGAGCCGAGGATCTCGCGTGCTGCCGGCCCCCACAACGCGAAGCAGACGTACTGGCCGGTGATGTCGGTCAGGCCGACCTGGTAGGAGCCACACCTCGCCTGCTTGCGCAGCCAGGCGAGGTCGTGGCTGCCATAGGCGGTGCCGGTGATGACCCAGAACTCGTCGTCGGAGACCCGTGTGACCGTGACGTCGGCCTCGATGCCACCGGAGGCGTTGAGCATCTGGGTGTAGGTGACGTCTCCGATCCCGCGCGCGACCGTGTTGTCGCAGACGTGCTCGAGGAACTCGGCCGCATCCGGCCCATGAACCTGAATCTTTGCGAACGAGGTCTCGTCGAACAGCCCGGCATTGGTGCGAGTGGCCACATGCTCGGCTTGGATCGCCGGCGACCACGATCGTCCCGCCCAGCCGTGCGGCCGCAGCGATTCGTCGCCTGAGGCGGCGTTGGACTCGTAGTGGTTGACGCGCTCCCAGCCGGCCTTTTCGCCGAAGTCCGCTCCGTGGTCTGCATGCCAGGCGTAGACCGGCGAGGTTCGCAGCGGCCGCCCGGCTGCACGTTCCAGCCCGGGGTAGGCGATGTCGTAGTAGGTGCGGTAGTTCTCCAACGTCCGGGCGAGCGTGAAGGAGGGGGAGCGGTACGCCGAGCCGAAGCGGCTGACATCCATGTGCCAGAGGTCCAGGCTGGGCTGGCCCTCGACGACCCACTGCGCCATCACCTTGCCGATGCCGCCCGCACCGGCGATGCCGTGCGCGCAGAAGCCGGCTGCCACGAAGAACCCACCGACCTCGGTCTCGCCGAGGCAGAACTCGTTGTCGGGAGTGAACGCCTCCGGCCCGTTGATCACCGTACGCAGCCCCACCTCGGCCATCTGTGG
>JBPCRX010000100.1:0-7855 GCA_050996395.1 Nocardioidaceae bacterium | reverse complement strand
CCATCCGCAAGGCCCGCGAAGCAGGCCTCGAGCAAGCACGGCTCGCCCGCCTTGCCAGGCACCGGGCCGACCGAGAACAATCAACCCATCAGGGACCCCCCGATGTGGTTTGATCCACGCCAACTCTAAATCGCTAAGTCAGAAACACCTCACTCTCACCACCCGTTACCAGGGGGCCCTTCAGTGATCCAAGCCATATAAGGCGCAGCCGTGTGGAAATAACGCACAGGAGTGGCGCACTGCTCTGGACATATTGACATTTCTCCTGATCGAGCAGACGCTGTGGTGACAGTTGGCTGAGTCATAAATTGAATCAGGGGACACCGTGATGAAAAGGCTCCCGAGGATTGGGATCGCGGTGGTACTCCTCGTCGCGTCGCGTCTGCGGCTAGTTCGTCCGCGGTCGGCGACGCGGCTCGATATGACGTCTCTATGAGAGACGTAACTTCGGATCCCGAAGTGATGTCCGCCTACACGTTCTACCTCGAGCGCGTCTCGGTCAGCACGCGGGAGCGTCAAGCGGCAAGAGGAATCGAAGCCGACCGCGTCAGTATCTCGGACTCTGGCCGGTCCGTCACCTTCGCATTCGGGGTGACGTGCTGGCGCATTCCGGATGTCTCTTGACCAGACGCGAGGCTCTGACCGTGTTCGCAGCACCGCCGGCTGGTTGGAGTTGGCGGGCACACTGGGACGGTGGTGATTTCCCGCGCTGGCTCCCTTCTGACCCTCACCCTGCTGTTCGCCGTTGCCGGTTGTGGTGGCGGCAGTGACGAGGGAGGGGTCGGTGCCGCCGAGCCGGCTCAGGCGCCGGGGGCCACGGTCGCCCCTGCCGGTGACACCGCCGAAGTCGGGGACGCGCCGCAGGGCATCGTCTACGACGCGAGGACGAAGTCGCTTGCGGTGGCGGTGCAGAACCCCTACCGGCTGCTGCTGCTGGACCCGACCACGCTTGAGGTGCGAACGAGCGTGGCGCTGCCCGGCAAGGTCCGGCACCTGCAGGTGGCCGAGCCCGGTGGGCCGGTGCTGGTGCCCGACGAGTCGGCCGACCAGCTCATCGAAGTATTCCTTCCCGGCGGGTCGACCCGGGTCACCGACGTGCAGAGTCATCCGCATGATGCCGCTGCCGCCTCGAACGGTGACGTCATCGTCGGGAATGAGTTCAGCGGCTCGATCACCGTCGTGCGCGAGGGGAAGGTGCTGCGCTCCTTTGCGGACCTGACTCAACCCGGAGGAGTGATCGCCGACGGCACGGACGTGGCGGTGGTGGACGTGGGCGCCTTCACGCTGAGCACGTACGACCTCACCACGATGAAACGGACCGGCCGGATCGCGGCCGGTGAGGGACCCACCCATGGAACCCTCACGAGCGGACACAGGGTGGTCGTGTCCGACACTCGTGGCGGCCAGCTGCTCGTGGACTCGATGGACCCATTGAAGGAGGTTGGGCGGCTGGCCCTTGACGGCAGCCCCTACGGCCTGGCGTCAGACTCCAGCACGAGCACCGTGTGGGTTACCCTGACGGCGAAGAACGAGCTGGTCGGTCTCGACCTCAGCACCGACACCCCGCGGGTGATCGCGACCTACCCGACAGTCGGGCAGCCGGACACCGTCGCGGTGGCACCAGGCAGCCACACGTTGTGGGTTACTGGTACAGCCGACGGAGTCGTGCAGCGCATCACGCGCTGAATCCGGTGCCCGGCTTGCACCGGGCTTGCCGCAGCCAGAGAAGGAAGCTGATCATGCCCCAGCCGCAGGTGGTGACCGCCGAGGAATGGCATCAGGCACGAGACGAGCTGCTGAAAGCCGAGAAGAACCTCACGCATGCGTCGGACGCGCTGGCGGCTCGCCGACGGCGCCTGCCGATGGTGAGATTCGGTCGAGACTACGTGTTCGAAGGCCCCGCCGGTCGCTTGTCGCTACTGGATCTGTTCGACAGTCGCCAGCAGCTCGTCGTGTACCAATTCATGGACGTCGGACCGGATGACTTCTGCCCGGGCTGTACGAACTTCACCAACACCGTCGCGAACCTGGCCAGCGTCAACTCTCGGGGCATCACCTTTGTCAATGTCTCCAACATGCCGCTGAGCCAGATCGAGGCGTACAAACAACGCATGGGTTGGTCTGTGCCGTTTGTGTCGTCGCGCGGTAGCTTCTTCAGCGACAACTGCGGCGCGGGCGATGGTTTCGGTCTGAGTGTGTTCCTGCGCGACGCTGACGAGGTGTACAGGACGTACTTCACCACCGGACGAGGCGTCGACCACCTGCTCTTCGACAACAACATCTTCGACCTGACCCCGTTCGGCCGTCAGGAAGCGTGGGAGGACTCCCCACCGGGATGGCCGCAGGACGCTGCCGACTGGTAGATCCGGCGAACACAGGCTTCAGGAATACGTGGGTCAAGCGTCCCGCTACGCTGACCGGCGTGAGCAGCCCGGCGAGCCTTGCAGACGCTGTGGCGGTGCTCGAACAGCTCTACCCCCGGCGCTGGGCCGGCGAGGGTGACCCGGTCGGTCTGGTCGTCGGCGACCCATCCAGCGAGGTCGGCTCAGTGTTGTTCGCGATCGACCCCGTGCAGGTGGTGGTCGACGAGGCCGTCGAACGCGACGTCGACCTGCTTGTCGTCCACCATCCCCTGCTGTTCCGCCCGGTCTCCTCGGTCGCGGCTGACACGCCGAAGGGCCGCGTGATCCACCAGCTGATTACCCATAAGATCGGCCTGTACGTCGCCCACACCAATGCCGACTCACCGCCTCACGGGGTGTCGGAGTCCCTGGCCGCTGCTCTTGGTCTGCAGGACCTCAGGGCGCTGAGGCCGGACCCCGCCGACCCGCTCGACAAGATCGTCGTCTTCGCTCCTCGGGAAGATGCCGAGGAGCTGGTGGAGGTGTTGTCCAAGGCGGGCGCGGGAGCCATTGGCGACTACGACTGGTGCGCCTGGGTCAGCGAAGGTCTCGGACGCTTCAGACCAGGTGCGGGAGCGGACCCTGCCATCGGCCAGGTGGGCGAGCTCGAGGTGGTGGAGGAGACCCGCATCGAGATGGTCCTGGCGCGTGACCGACGCGACGAGGTGGTCGCCGCCCTGCGTGCGCACCACCCTTATGAGGAGCCGGCGTTCGACCTGCTCGAGTTGGCCACCTGGGTGGGCGAACGGGGGGCCGGTCGAGTAGGAACGCTTCTCGAACCGAAGACGCTTCGAGACTTCGCCGACCAGGTGGCTGACTCGCTGCCTGATACGGCGGTGGGTGCGCGGGTCTCGGGTGATCTCGACCGACAGGTGCAGACGGTGGCCGTGGCGGGTGGGGCGGGGGACTTCCTGCTCGACTCGGCGAGAGGTGATGGCATCGACGTCTATGTCACGTCGGACCTGCGGCACCATCCGGCTTCTGAGTTTCGCGAGCACCGGGCAGCGCCGGCGCTGATCGACATACCGCATTGGGCCGCGGAGTGGACCTGGCTACCGGTCGTGGAGCAACAGCTCGTGGCGGCGATGGCCGAGGGCGGTAGATACCTCGCGACCGAGGTGTCGCGCCTGTGCACCGATCCGTGGAACTATCGTTCGACTGGCCTACCCGGACCGCGATGAGGAGACCACGCTGAAAGCCGACCCCTTCGTGCAGCTGCGGCTGCTTGACCTTCAACAGGTCGACGCCACTGTCGACCAGCTGGCTCACCGGCTCAGAACGCTTCCATCCCAGGCCGAGCTCACCCGGCTGACCGAGCGGCACGACGAGGTAGCTGACCAGCACGGCCGGGCACTCACCGCGGTCGACGACCTCGCGCGCGAGCAGCGCAAGGCCGACGCCGACGTCGAGCAGGTCAAGGCGCGACGTACCCGCGACCGTCAACGAATCGACCAAGGAGTGATCAGCGATCCGCGTCAGCTGCAGGCGATGCAGCATGAGGTCGAGACGTTGGACAGGCGCATCAGCGACCTTGAGGACACCGAGCTCGAGGTGATGGAGCGCCTGGAGCAGGCTCAGACGAGTCGTGACGAGTTGGGATCAGAGCTCAGCGAGATCCAGGTCGAGCTGCAGCGAGTGCGCGGGGAGCGCGACGCAGCCGCCACCGACATCGCGCGGCAGGCTGACCACGCGCGAGCCGAACGTGACCTGCTGGTCGCTGACCTGCCCGAAGTCCTCCTCGCCCTGTACGACAAGCTTCGTGCGCAACTGGGTGGAGTGGCGGTGGGAGCGCTGCACCAGCGCAGGTGCGGAGGCTGTCGCCTCGACATCGGAGCGGCCGAGATGGCTCGGATCGCCACCGCGCCGAGCGACGAGGTGCTGCGCTGCGAGGAGTGCAACCGCATCCTGGTCCGGACACCGGAGTCGGGCGTCGCGGCCGTCGTGAGCTCCGAGCCCGGGGACTGAGGGGAGGCGATGGCGCGGCAGGTGGTCATCGAGGCTGACGGAGGGTCTCGGGGCAATCCGGGACCCGCCGGGTTCGGAGCGCTGTTGCGAGACGTCGAGACCGCTGAGGTGATTGCTGAAGCGGCTGAGTCCATCGGTTTTGCCACCAATAACGTCGCTGAGTACCGGGGTCTGATCGCCGGGCTCGAGTTGTTTGTGGCCAACACACCGGATGCGCTTCTGGAGGTGCGCATGGACTCCCAGCTGGTCATCGAGCAGATGGACGGGCGTTGGAAGATCAAGCATCCAGACATGCGTCCCCTGGCGATCACAGCGCAGCGACTGGCGCCGTTCGGGACCGTGTGGACTTGGATCCCGCGCGAGCGCAACAAGGCCGCAGACCGACTCGCGAACCTCGCGATGGATGCCGCCTCCCGCCGGGAAGCGTGACGAGAGGCGCCGCATGGTGGCCGCAAGGCAGGGTCGGGTACCGATGGTCAGGTCCCGCGCACCACGACGTCGAAGCCCGGTCCACCTCCGGGCGTTGCCTCGATGGTCCATCCGAGCCGGGTCAAAGCATGAGCAAGCGCCGCCGGAGTCCGGGGGTTTGCCCCGTCCTCGAGCAGGTCGCGCACGAGGCGGCCCTTGGTGGCCTTGTTGAAGTGGCTGATGACCTGCCGCGCTCCGTCGGATTCGTGTACGACGTGCAGTGTCACTACGCGGGACGCAACCTCCGGCGCCGGTCGCCAGAAAGCGGCGTAGGTGGTCGACCGGAGGTCCACGAGCAGGTTGCGGGCTGTCAGCGGCTCGAGCGCACGCGCCAGATTCGGCCGCCACAGTGACGCGACCGTGCCTAGGCCCGGCAGGCTGACATCGCCGGAGAGCCGGTATGCCGCGATGCGGTCGGACGGCCGGACCAGCCCGTAGAGCGAGCTCGTCACAAGCAGGCGGCTCGCGGCTCGCCGTTTGGCCGCCGGGCTCAGCGTTCGCAGGCCCAACGCGTCATACAGCACGCCGGTATAGATGCGTGCCGCTGGAGCCGTGGCAGCATCCGGGAGGAGGGCGTTGCGCCGCACCTCATCCGTGAGGCCGGCGGCAACCCGAGCACCCGGCGCGCTTCCTCCGGGTCGTCGCGACAGAGCCGCACCAATGCGGCGAGCATCTGCTCACGCGTCTCGTGGAGCGCGGGGAAGCTCAACTTCGATGTGTCCAGGGGCCGCCCGCGAAGCGGAGCGAACTTGCCCTCGGACGGAGGAAGCAGGACCAGCACGGGCGCAGCCTAGAGGAGTAGTGAGCGCCACCCTCGCTTGATGTCGAGCCAGTCCGTCGCGTCCATCTCCTCGTCGTTCGGGTGGCCTAGGGTGAACCACGGCCAGCCAGACGCGCAGAGAGGACCGTGTCGTGCCGAGACGCAGCATCAACCTGCAAGGGAACAACGCCGACGAGTTCGCCGCAGGGATGAGTTCGATCGCCGCCGAGCTCGACGTCCCGGCCGACTTCTCACCCGAGGTTCTTGCCGCCGCCGACAGGGCTGCAGCCGACGCGGTTCTTCCCGACAGCGACCGCACAGACATCGAGTTTGTGACCATCGACCCGAGCGGATCCAAGGACCTCGATCAGGCGTTGCACCTCGAGCGGCGAGATGGTGGCTACCGCGTGCACTACGCCATCGCCGACGTGGCCGCTTTCGTCGAGCCGGGCGGGCCTATCGATCTCGAGGCGCACCGTCGCGGCCAGACCCTCTACGCCCCGGACCATCGCATCCCCCTGCATCCGCCGCGCCTCTCCGAGGATGCGGCCAGCCTCCTGCCCGATCGGGTCAGACCGGCATTGCTGTGGTCGATGGATCTGGACGAGCGCGGGGATCAGATCAAGGTGGCCGTCGAGCGCGTACGGGTGCGCAGCCGCGAGCAGCTCGATTATGAGCAGGCGCAGTCGCGCATCGACGACGGCTCCGCGGACGAGAGCCTTCAGCTGCTCAAAGAAATCGGCGTGCTCCGGCTCGCGCGTGAGCGTGAGCGCGGCGGCGTCAGCCTTCCGCTGCCGGAGCAGGAGGTGATGGTTGGCGCTGACGGCTGGTCGCTTCGCTACCGCACGCTGCTGCCCGTCGAGGAGTGGAACGCCCAGATCTCCCTGCTCACGGGCATGGGTGGGGCGGAGATCATGCTCTACGGCGAGACCGGCATCGTGCGTACGTTGCCGCCACCGCCGGATTCAGCCGTGGCGCGGCTTCGACGTACTGCCGTAGCGCTCCGTCTGTCGTGGGATCCCGACGTCGACTACCCCGACTTCGTGCGTTCGCTGGATCCCAACTCCCCTGCCGGTGCGGCGATGCTCAACGCCTGCACGTCGCTGTTGAGAGGAGCGGGCTATGTAGCTTTTGACGGGGGTGTGCCTGAGCACATCGAGCACGCGGCCCTGGCCAGCGAGTACGCACACGTGACGGCTCCGCTGCGACGCCTTGCCGACCGGTACGCCGGTGACGTGGCCGTCGCTTTGTGCGGCGACACCGCTGTGCCGACCTGGGTCACGGCGCGGCTGCGTGAACTGCCCAAAGAGATGGAGACCTCAGACCGGTTGGCTCACAAGTTCGAGCGGGCCGTTCTCGACCTGGTCGAGGCCGGGGTGCTCGGGGGGCGGATTGGGGAGATTTTCACCGGCGTCATCATCGAGCTCGACGCCCGCGAGCGCGGTAGGGGCACTGTTGTGCTGCAGGACCCAGCGGTTGAGGCCAAGGTGTCGGCACCTGGTGGCTCACTGCCGCTCGGCCAGGAGGTGCAGGTGCGCCTGGTGGAGGCGGACAAGGGGTCACGGCGCGTCCGCTTCGAGCTGGCATGATGCGCTGCGCTCCCCGGCGGCCATGACGGACGGGTCCTAGCACGATCGTTCGATGGTGACGATCGCGGCAGACATCACAGCGAGGTCGAGGCAGGCGACGACAATGGAACGGCGGCATCACGGAGAGGCCGAGCCGGCGACGAGCATGGGCGTCACAGTGGTGAGGCTGAGCCCGACGACGACCACGGTGGTCAGGCGACGACGACTGAGCTCGCGGGGCCGGTAGGAGATATGCTCCTCCTGCGGGCGAGCCGACCGGGCGGCCGCGGCGATTCGTCATACGCCGTATGACGCCGGTCGTCGAGGAAGGTCCGGACTCCACAGGGCAAGGTGGTGGCCAACAGCCACCCGAGGTGACTCGCGGGAAAGTGCCACAGAGACAGACCGCCAGCGGCTCGATGCTTCGGCATCGGGTGCGGGTAAGGGTGAAACGGTGGTGTAAGAGACCACCAGCGTCTCGGGTGACCGAGACGGCTGGGTAAATCCCACCTGGAGCAAGACCAAGAAGTGCGACCAGCCGACGGCTGGCCGCATGCGCAGGCGACGAGACCGGTGACGGTTTCGAGAGGGCGGCCCGCCCGAGTCTGCGGGTAGGTCACACGAGCGTCTCGGCAACGAGACGCCCAGATGGATGGCTGCTCAGGGCGAGTTCGAGAGGGCTCGTCCCCAAC
>JBPCRX010000050.1:0-13828 GCA_050996395.1 Nocardioidaceae bacterium | reverse complement strand
TCGGAGTCGAGCGCGCCGACGACGGCCGCCATGCCACTGGACATGTTGGTCCCGTGGTCGGCGTCGCCGATGGCTGAGTCGAGTCGGGTCAGCTCGTCGGCGCGCCGCGTGATCGAGTCGGAGAAGTGGCGAAGCCATGCGCTGAAGTCCTCGACCGTCAGGGAGTCGGCCACCTGCTCAGGCGCCCCAGCGCAGACCCGGGGTGTTGACCGGCGCGTCCCACAGGCTGACGAGGTCGTCGTCGACCTTGAGCAGGGTGACGGAGCACCCGGCCATGTCCAGTGACGTGATGTAGCTGCCGACCAGGGAACGCGCCACCGTGATACCGGTTCTGTCGAGCAGCTTGGCAACCTCGTTGTACATGATGTAGAGCTCGATCAGCGGCGTGCCACCCATGCCGTTGACGAACGCGATCACCGAGTCGCCCTGACCGTAGGGCAGGTCACCGACGACCGGGTCGACCAGCAGCTCGGCGACCTCTGCTGCAGTGGCGACCGGCAGGCGCTTGCGGCCCGGCTCACCGTGGATGCCGATGCCGACCTCCATCTCGTCCTCGGGAAGGTCGAACGTCGGCTGGCCTGCCGAGGGCACGGTGCACGACGTCAGTGCCATGCCCATGCTGCGCCCCTGGTCGTTGACCTGACGGGCGAGGTCCGCCAGCTCCTGCAGCGACCTGCCCTGCTCCGCGGCTGCTCCCACGAGCTTCTCGAGCAGAACCGTCACACCGACGCCGCGACGACCGGCCGTGTAGAGGCTGTCCTGCACGGCGACGTCGTCGTCGGTCACGACGGACATGACCTCTGTGCCCGCGTCTGCGGCCGCCATCTCGGCGGCCATCTCGAAGTTCATGACATCGCCCGTGTAGTTCTTGACGATGTGCAGCACCCCGGCGCCGCCGTCGACCTGCTGGGTGGCCGCCATCATCTGGTCAGGGACCGGAGACGTGAACACCTCCCCAGCGCAGGCCGCGTCGAGCATGCCTATGCCCACGAAGCCGCCGTGCATCGGCTCGTGGCCCGAGCCGCCCCCGGAGATGAGTCCGACTTTGCCCTGTCTAGGTGCGTCTTTGCGGTAGATGATCTTGTGGTCGTGGTCGACGCGGACCCGGTCGCCGTGGGCGGCCTCGATCCCCTCGAGTGCTTCCTTGACAACATCGGCGGGGTTGTTAATCAGCTTCTTCATGCTGTCATCCTCGCAGGGTCGAGCTGATCGCGTCGAGAGCCGTGACGTCCTCGATGGTCGACGGCACGGCCGGGTCCTCGCCGTCGGCGATCTGGCGCATGGTCTTACGCAGGATCTTGCCTGAGCGGGTCTTGGGAAGCGCCGAAACGACGCGCACGTCCTTGAAGGCCGCGACCGGTCCGATCTGCTCGCGCACGGCAGCGATGAGCTCACGGGTCAGGGTGTCGGGGTCCTCCTGGCTACCTGCCTTGAGCACGACGAAGCCACGCGGCACCTGGCCCTTGACCTTGTCGGCCGCACCGATGACCGCGTACTCCGCCACCGCCGGGTGCGCGGCGAGCACCGCCTCCATCGAGCCGGTCGACAGGCGGTGTCCGGCAACGTTGATGACGTCGTCGGTGCGTCCCATCACGAACAGGTAGCCGTCCGCGTCGCGGTGTCCTCCGTCCCCGGACAGGTAGTAGCCGTCGTAGGCGCTGAGGTACGAAGAGACGAACCGGTCGTCGTCGCGCCACAACGTCGTCAGCGTGCCCGGCGGCAGCGGCAACCTGAGGCAGATCGCGCCCTCCTCGCCAGGCTTCGTCGCCTGGCCGTCAGGGTCAAGCACCTGGACGTCATACCCGGGCACCGCAACCGTCGGCGACCCCGGCTTGAGCGCCATGGGCTCAAGGCCGCGGAGATTGGCAGCGATCGGCCACCCAGTCTCGGTCTGCCACCAGTTGTCCACCACGGGGACGCCGAGCAGCTCGCTGGCCCAGTGAAAGGTCTCGGGGTCGAGCCGCTCACCGGCCAGGAAGAGGTGGCCCAGGCTCGAGAGATCCTGGCCGCCCACGAGGGCGCCGTCGGGGTCTTCCCGTTTGATGGCCCGGATCGCCGTCGGCGCAGTGAAGAAGCCTTCGACCCGGTGGTCGGCAACCACCCGCCAGAAGGCTCCCGCGTCAGGCGTGCCCACCGCCTTGCCCTCGTACAGCACTGTGGTGGCGCCGGCGATCAGCGGGCCGTAGACGATGTAGGAGTGGCCAACCACCCAGCCCACGTCCGAGGCTGACCACCAGACCTGCCCAGCGTTGATGTCGAAGATGTTGCGCATCGACCAGGCCATCGCGACCGCGTGGCCACCGTTGTCGCGGACGATCCCCTTCGGCTTGCCGGTCGTACCGGATGTGTAGAGCACATAGAGGGGATCCGTGGCGGCCAGCTGCACACAGGCCGCCGGGTCGGCTGCGCCCGCCCGTGCCACGACGCTCCAGTCGAGGTCACGGCCCTCGACCAGTTCCGCCACCTGCTGCTGACGCTGCTTGACCACGACGGCCTGCGGAGCGTGCCGGGCCAGCTCGAGCGCCTTGTCGAGCAACGGTTTGTAGGCGACGGTCCGCCCTTGTTCCACACCGCATGACGCCGACACCACGATCTTGGGCTCAGCGTCGTCGATGCGCACCGCCAGCTCGGCGGCGGCGAAGCCGCCGAACACGACCGAGGGCACCGCACCGATGCGGGCACACGCCAGCATCGCAACCACTGCCTCGGGAATCATGGGCATGTAGATGACAACGCGGTCACCGACGGTGACGCCGAGCATGTGCAGAGCGCCAGCGAAGGCAGCCACCTGCTCCAACAGCTGCGCATAGGTGTAGGTGTGCCTCGACCCGGTAACCGGGCTGTCGTAGATGAGCGCCGGCTGGTCGGCCCGGCCCTGGATCACGTGGCGGTCGAGCGCGTTGTAGCACGTGTTCATCCGCCCGTCAGGAAACCACCTGTAGAAGGGGGCAACCGAGCGGTCGAGCACCACGCGCGGAAACCGCCACCAGTCGACGAGCTCGGCCTGCTGCGCCCAGAAGCCCTCCGGATCCTCGATGCTGCGGTCATAGGCCGCTCGGTACGCACCCATCCCTGCTCCCCACTGCCGCCGTCGGCCCATCGTGCCGGAGCCGCGCAGAGCACGCGCCGGCGCCGGCGCCGCCAAACCACCTTGCGGTGGTCGAGCCGATCTGTCAATGTCGAGGCGCGGTCAGCTCGTCGGCCGTCTCGAGCGAGAGGAGGCGTCTTCATGTCTACCCCTGTCCTGGGGCGGTCCTGCCTCCCTGTTCCCATCCGGGCGCCCGGCGCCGCTCGCTGACCATCGCGGTCAGCTTCCGGCCGCTCGCCGCCCTCGAACCTCATGCTCGAGGAGCCGATCCACCATGCACCAGCCGCAACCCTTCGCGCCCTTCTCCTATCAGTACCTCGACAACCTGAGCGACGACCAGCGCTGGTCCACGTGGTCGTCCGTAGACGCCAAGCTGGCGCACGGACCACTGCCACGGCCGGACTGGGTCATCACCGACGACGGCGCCGTCGACACCGAGCTCGGGATCCTCAAGACGGGCAAGGAGGCCGACGTCTTCCTGCTCGACCGCTCGGTGCCCGGCGACCCGCTACTCACCAGCGTGCTGGCCGCCAAGCGCTACCGCAGCAGCGACCACCGCCAGTTCCATCGCGACTCCTCCTACGTCGAAGGGCGCCGGGTCCGCCGCAGCCGGGACCAGCGGGCGATGGCCAAGGGCACGGCGTACGGACGCGAGGTGGCAGCCGGGCAGTGGGCGGCGCACGAGTTCTCCGCCCTTAGCAGGCTGTGGTCGGCCGGCGTTCCGGTCCCCTATCCGGTGCAGATCGACGGGACCGAGATCTTGATGGAGTACATAGAGACCGATGGCGCTGCGGCACCGCGGCTCACCCAGGTCCGACCTGACCGAGGGGTGTTGGTGAGCTACTTCGAACAGCTGCGCGACGCCATGGTCATCCTCGCCCAGCACGGTTGGGCCCATGGCGACCTGTCGCCGTACAACGTCTTGGCGCAGGACGAGCGTCTCGTGATCATCGACCTTCCGCAGATCCTTGACATCGTCGCCAACCCCAACGGTGTCGAGTACCTGCAACGCGACTGTCGCAACGTGTGCCAGTGGTTCAACGCTCGGGGACTCGACGTCGACGCCGACGAACTGCTGTCGGAGCTGCTCGCTCAAGCCTGGTGAGTCGGTCTGCTCGGGAACTGCTTACTGTTCCCTGACGGCCGAGCGCAGCGCGGGTGCGGCCGCCATGGTTGCCCGGTCAATGGGAGGGATGGCGGACGCGGCGAGCTGGCCACAGGCACCGTCGATCTCACGGCCCCGCGTATCCCGCACCGTGGTCGGCACACCTCGCGCGACCAGGCGGCGTACGAACTCCTGCTCGTCGGCGGGCCGTGAGGCGGTCCACCTCGAGCCGGGTGTCGGGTTCAGCGGGATGAGGTTGACGTGTACCCAGCCCCAGTCGCCGAACGACGTCAAGACGTCGGCGAGCAGCTCGGCCCGCCAGGCCTGGTCGTTGACGTCCTTGATCATTGCGTACTCGATCGACACCCGGCGTCTGGTGACCTGGGCGTAGTGCCAGGCGGCCTCGACGGCCTCCCGCACCTTGTATCGAGTGTTGATCGGCACCAGCTCGTCGCGGAGGTCGTCGTCAGGGGCGTGCAGTGACAGTGCCAGCGTCACGGGAACCCCCTCGTCGGCCAGCTGCCGGATGCGGGGTACCAGTCCGACGGTGGACACCGTGACGCCTCGGGCCGACATGCCCAGTCCGTCCGGGGTCGGGTCAGTCATGCGCCGGACGGAGTCCATCACCGCCCGGTAGTTGGCCATCGGCTCACCCATGCCCATGAAGACCACGTTCGAGAGCCGTCCTGGTCCGCCAGGCACCTCACCACTGGCCATCGCCCGGGCGCCGGCGACCACCTGTTCGACTATCTCGCCCGTGCTCATGTTGCGCTGCAGACCTGCCTGACCCGTGGCGCAGAACGGGCACGCCATGCCACAACCGGCCTGCGACGACACACACACCGTCGCGCGGCCCGGGTACCGCATGAGCACCGACTCGACCAAGGCGCCGTCGTGCAACCGCCACAACGTCTTGCGAGTCGTACCGCTGTCGGCCGCGAGGGTGTGCACCGGCGTCAGGAGTGTCGGCAGCAGCGCTGCGGTGAGTGGCTCGCGAAGCGAGGGGGACAGGTCGGTCATCGCGGCGGTGTCGGCCACCAGCCGGGTGAAGTAGTGGTGGGACACCTGTCTTGATCGGAACCCGGGAAGCCCTGCGTCGACGACGGCTTGGCGACGCTCCTGCGAAGTCATGTCGGCCAGGTGGCGCGGCGGCTTGCGGGCCCTGCGCGGCTCGTCAAACACCAGCGGCAGTGCCGCCGACCCCGAATGTGGGGACGCGGGAACGGGCTCGGACATGACCCCCTAGTCTCTCACGGGATGACAGCCTCACTCCATCTCAGCAGCCCCGCGAACCCTCGGGTGAAGTGGCTCGTCGGGCTGCGCAAGCGCCGTTCCCGTGACGCCGAAGGGTTGGCCGTGGTCGAGGGCCACGACGAGCTCGCGGTCGCACTCGACGCAGGGGTCGAGCTGCGCCAGTTCTTCTACTGCCCGGAGCTCGTCGCGAACCGAGACGAGTCGTCGTTGCTCGCTGTCGCCGAACGCGCGGGCGAGGTGGTCAGCCTGTCGCCGCCGGCGTTCGCCAAGGCGTCCTACCGGGAGTCCCCCGACGGCTGGCTGGGTATCGTGCCGAGTCCTTCCCGTCCGCTCGCGAAGCTGCCGACTGGCCTCCGGGCGCTGGTGCTGGTCTGCGAGGCCGTCGAGAAGCCTGGCAACCTCGGCGCGATGCTCCGCACGGCAGAGGCAGCCGGCCTGGATGCGGTCATCGCCGCCGCCGCCACAACGGACTGGGGCAATCCCAACGTCGTGCGAGCAAGCAAGGGCACCGTGTTCGGCATACCGGTGTCGGCGGCGCCGACCCCGGAGGTCGTCGGCTGGGTGAAGTCCCGGCTGCTTCGGGTCGTGCTCGCCACACCAGACACGGACACGTTGGCCACGGATGTCGACCTCACCGGACCGACAGCGATCGTGGTCGGCGCGGAGCACGAAGGCGTGAGCGCCGACTGGAGGGCGGTGGCCGATGAGTCGGTTGCGTTGCCGATGGTGGGTCGGGTCAACTCTCTCAACGTGGCTACATCTGCCGCCGTCGTGATCTATGAGGCACTGAGACAACGGGCACTGCCCTGATGGCCCTAAACTTCTTGAACGATCGTTTCATTACAAGGAGTTCCCATGGTCAGCTGGTTGATGCTCGGGTGCGCCATCCTCACTGAGGTCGTGGCCACGGTGGCACTGAAGTCCTCCGACGGGTTCAGCCGGCTGATTCCCTCGGGCGTCGTGGTCGTTGGCTACCTTGTGTCCTTCGTGCTGCTCGCCAAGCTCCTGACGCGCGACATGAACCTCGGGGTCGTGTATGCCGTCTGGTCCGCCGTGGGGCTGTCTCTGATCGTGCTCGTCGACGTCGTGTGGTTCGGTGAGCGGCTCTCCGGGCTGCAGGTCGCGGGACTGGCGCTTGTCGTCGCCGGTATCTCGGCGCTGCAGCTCGGAGCAGCCCGATGACGGTAGGTGTCGTCGACGGGCGGCGAGCCAAGGGCGACCGAGCCCGGCTCGCACTGGTCGAAGCCACGCTTCGGGTCATCGAGCTCGGCGGCATCGCCGCGGTGACGCACCGCAACGTCACCCGGGAGGCCGAGCTGCCGGCAAGCTCCGCGGCATACCACTTCGCCACGATCGACGACTTGCTCGAGCAGGCGCTGCTGTATGCCGACCAGCAAGCCGCCGCGGCGCTCGAAAGGTGCCGCCGAGACGCCGAACCCATCACCGCCTTGGCGCAGTGGCTCGCGCAGGACTACACGCAGGAGCGACGCCGCCTCATCGCTGAGTACGAGCTGTTCCTGCATGCAGCTCGCAGGCCCGTCCTCCGGCGAAGCGCCATGAGGTGGTTGGACGACCTGAGTGACCTGGTGGGCGGATGGACGCGAGATCCCGACGCAGTCTCCACGATCTGCGCCTTCTTGGACGGCCTGCTGCTGCACTCACTCGTGAGCGGGCAGCCGCCGGATCCCGGCGCTATCGAGGCGACGATACGTCGACTGCTGTGACCGGAGCGCTCAGTCAGGAACCGGTAGAACCGCGGCTCGTCTATAGACTGCGTGACGTCATGCGCCGAGGATGGGGGGTCGCGTGCCGACGGTGGCGTCACAACAGACCACCTCCACCCAAGAGCACGCCGGCGTCCCATGTCACGCTCCATCATCACGTTTGCGGCTTGCTTGACAAGATGGACGTGTGACCACGGAGGTTGGAGACTCGCTCGGCATGCCTGAGCTCGCACCCCCGGAGGAGCTGCGGGACGCCACCGAGTCGTCCGCGGTGCGCGAGACGAGTGATGGATCGCCCCCTTTTCCGCGGTGGGTGATGCCGTTCGCGATGCTCGCGGTTGTCGCTCTGCGACTGCCATTCCTGACGTCGCCCGCGTCACCGGACGAGGCGGGCTTTCTCACGGTGGCTCGGCAGTGGCATGCCGGCGGCTCGTCGCTGTACGGCAGCTACTGGGTGGATCGTCCGCCGCTGCTGTTGAGCATCTTCCAGCTCGCCGGCGCCACCGGCGGCCCGTCCAGCCTGCGCTTGCTGGGCTGTGTCGCGGCGGCGGTCACCGTGCTGTCGGTATCGGTCACAGCAGGTCGCATCGCCGGTCCGCGAGCCGCGGGGTGGTCGGCAATCTTCGTGGCGACGTTGCTCGTCTCGCCCCTCATGGGGACCGACGAGGTCAACGGAGAGCTGTTGGCCGCTCCCTTCGTGTCGACCGGGATCCTGCTCGCCGTCACGGCGACGAACGTTGCGGCGACCCGAAGCCGGATGTGGACTGCCGCGGGTGCGGGCGCCTGCGGCGCCGCGGCCCTGCTGGTGAAGCAGAACATGGCGGAGGTCTTCGTCTTCGGACTGGTCGCCTGGCTCGTCAGCTACTGGACTGAACGCATGAACGGCCACCGGCTCGTTCAGTGCACGATCGGCGCCACGCTCGGCGCAGTCGGTGCGGTGGCGCTGGTGGCGGCATGGACAGTGCACAGGGGCACGGATCTGAGCGGGGTGTTCGACGCGATGTACCAGTTTCGGCTGAAGGCAGCCCAAGTGGTGGCCCCCACAGACGTCGCCTCAGCTACCAGGCGGCTCCTCGTGCTGTTCATCTCCTGGCTGCTCGCCGGTGGGCCCGTCGTGCTCGCCGCATTCGCCTGGGCACTGATCACCCGCCGGCTCCGTGGACCGGTGGCATGGGGGTTGCTCGCGACGTGCTGCTTCACCGTGGTCTCCGTGCTGGCCGGCGGTGGCTATGCGTCGCACTACCTGGTTGAGACAATCGTGCCTCTGGGGCTGGTGGTGGCGCTGCTGTCGCAGCTTCGGCTCCGGTTGGCGCTCTGCGTCGTCAGCGTGGCGGCGATCGTGGCAGCCGGCGCCTGGACCGTCAGCCTCCTCGAGGTGGACGAGCCCACGGCTGGGGCCTCGATCGGCAGCGCCATCGGCACCGCCGCCGGTCCCGCCGACACCATCATCAGCGCGCTCGGCTACGCCGAGATCGTCGAACGCTCGGGCCTGCCCTCGCCGTACCCCTATCTGTGGAGTCTGCCCGCTCGGACACTGGACCCACATATGAACCAGCTGACGCAGCTGATGCGGGGTCCAGCGGCACCGACCTGGTTCGTGGTGGCAGCCGCGTCCACCAACAGGAGCCTCGAGGCGGGCGTCACCACTGTCCTTCGGCAACGCTATCGGCCGGTGGTGTCGGCCTGCGGTCGCACCATCTACCTTCACGACGGCAGGACGCGCGCGATCCCGCCGGCCTCGGACCTCTGCCAGGCGAGCGGACATTCGGCCACGGACGTACTGATGTCCTGGGTGCGGACGATCCCCGGCATCTGAGCGAAGAGGTGCCGGGAAAGTGACGAGTGACGTTGCCCATCTGCAGGGCGGCCGCAGGAACGCCCGGGCCGCGGTGCTGCTACTGCACGGTGGCCGCGAGTACGGCACGATGCCCACGCGGCTCACGCAGCTGTCCTACCTGCGAATGCTCGACATGTTCGTCGACCTGCGCACCCGTGGCCGCAGGACAGCGGTCCACCTGCTTCGCTACCGCGTGCGCGGGTGGAACGCTGGAGCGCCGCTGCCGGACCCCGTGACGGATGCCCGCTGGGCGCTCGACCAGATCACATCGGCGCATCCGGATGCGCCCATCGCGCTGGTCGGCCACTCGATGGGGGGCAGAACCGCCCTTCGCGTGGCCGATCACCCGCAGGTGGTGGGCGTCTGTGGTCTGGCGCCGTGGCTGCCACCCGGCGAACCGCTGGCGCCCGCCGACGCTGGCACGGCATACGTCCTGGCACACGGCACGGGCGATCGGGTGACATCGGCTCAGGCGAGCCTCGCCTACGCTCAGCGGCTCAGAGGAACAGGTGCCCTCGTCGCCCGGTTCGAGCTCCCGGGCGCCGGCCACGGCATGCTCGAGTCGGCCGGGCTCTGGCGGCGCTTCGCGGTCAGTACGGCGCTGGGGCTCGTTGACGAAGCGACCTTGCCGCCGACAGTCCTGGCCGCCCTGGAGAGCTACGACCCGAGCACCTTGCAGCTACCGCTCGCGGCCGCGCTGCGCAGCGGGCTCCCGTCAGGGGCCGACCGCGGCGGCTGCTCGCGATGAGTTCCGCGTCGCACTACCCAGCGCACCTGAGGGCAACCCGAGCTCGGACTCGGCAAGGCGTACCGACCACGCCACGACGGCACTCCTGTCGATCGACGCTTGGTGAGCCACCGCCTGCAGGGCCAAACCATCGAGCAGCGACAGAATCCGCCAGGCTGCCGCGGGTGGCTCCGGGCAGGTGAACTCTGCGTCCGAAACCCCTGCACGGATGGTCTGCTCGAGCAGCTGCTGCCAGGCGATGTTGAGGCGCTGCGACGTCTCTTGAACAGCCGGACGCCGTGCGGCCTCGGCCCAGGCGTCGAGCCATAGCTGGAACGCCCAGTCCTGCTCCGCGCGGACATATGTCGTGAAGAAGACACCGAGCTGCGCGAGCGGAGTCTCAGTTGCCGCCATCGCAGCCCGGGTGGCCTCCAGATCGCTGCTGGCCGCGCGCTCGAAGGCTGCCGCGAGCAGGTCGTCCATCGAGGCGAAGTAGTGGTGAATGAGTCCACTGGAGGTGCCCATGACCTGGGCGATGTCGCGAACGGTGGTGGCGGCGAGCCCCTTCACCAGCATGACCGACAAGGCGGCGTCGATGATCGCCTCCCGACGTACGGCCGGTGGCATGCGGGTCATGACGCAAACCCTAGAGTGCTATTGCGCAGACGTCCAACTACGTCTAGCGTGGCGGCCAACCCGGTCTCGGGTCGTCTGCCGGAGGAGCATCACGCATGATCAGGACAACGCCTTTCCACGAGCGGATGAGCGAGCTCAACACGACTGGGCTGTGGGCGCACTGGGCGGGATATCTGTCCGCGCCGAGGTACGACACGTCAGCCAAGCATGAGTACTTCGCCATCCGTAACAGTGCGGGGTTTTTCGACACGTCGCCGTTGTTCAAGTACTGGGTTCGCGGCAGGGACGCTGAGAAGTTCCTCTCCGGTGTGATGACGCGGGACATCCGGCAGTGCCGGCCGGGCAAGGCGCAGTACACCGTCTGGTGTGACGACCGGGGCTACGTGCTCGAGGACGGGGTCGTGTTCCGCCACTCAGACAGCGAGTTCTTCATGACGACGGCCGAGCCCAACCTCGGCTACTTCCTGGACCTGGTCGGGCGGCTCGACGTGGCGATCGAGGACGTCACCGAGGCTAACGGCATGTTGGCGGTACAAGGTCCACGGTCCCGCGCCATTCTCGCCAAGCTTGCTCCCGGCGTGGAACAGCTAGGGTTCTTCGAGCTGATCCAGGCGAAGATCGGTTCGGCGCCTGTCACGATCTCGCGAACCGGTTACACCGGTGACCTCGGCTTCGAGGTGACCGTGGCCTCCGACGACGCGCTGCCCGTGCTCGACGCGGTGATCGAGGCCGGCGAAGGTCACGGCTTCCGGCCGTTCGGCGAGCAGGCGTTGTTGATGGCGCGCATCGAGGCTGGCCTGGTGCTCATCAACGTCGAGTTCTCGTCCAGCCGCCTCGCCTTCAACGACCATCAGAGGGTCACCCCCAAGGAGCTCGGATTCGGGTGGATGCTGCGAGGCATCGACTCCGACGACCGACCCTTCATCGGCCGCAGCTCCATCCGTCGAGAGCTGGCGGACAAAACCACGCGGTGGGCCAGCGTCGGACTGCTCGTGGACTACGAGGCATGGGACCGCATCCACACCGGCGCGGGGCTGCTCACTCCCAAGGACGAGACGCCCCTGGACTACGAGTCGATGTTGTACGACGACGAGGGCGAGCGCATCGGCTACGCCACCAGCCTGATGTACTCCCCCATCCTGCAGCGCCACATCGCCATGGCGCGGGTGCGGCCCAAGCATGCCGCCGTCGGCTCTCGCGTCAACGTCGAGCTGACCCTCAACCACGAGTACCAGACAGTCGGCGCAGATGTCGCCCGGCTTCCCTTGTTCAACCCCAAGCGAAAGACGGCGTGACCCATGGCCACGAAGGACACGAACTATGACGCGATCATCGTCGGCGGCGGGCACAACGGCCTCGTCAACGGCGCCTACCTGGCCAAGGCCGGCCTCAAAGTGCTCATCATCGAGCGTCGCCATCTCGTCGGCGGCGCGGCGATCACCGAGGAGCTGGTACCTGGCTTCCACTTCACGACGTTCTCCTACGCGCTGAGCCTGCTGCGGCCGGAGATCATCCACGAGCTCAACCTCGTGGAGCACGGGTTCATGCCGATCCTGATGTCGTCGTCGTTCGCGCCCATGGAGAACGGCGACTACCTCCTGCTCGGGGAGGACCGCGACGACAACATCAAGGAGATCATGCGGCACTCGCCTCGCGACGCCGATGCCATGGACCGCTACGAGTACGACATGGAACGTGTCTGCCAGGTCATCAAGCCGCTGTTCGACAAGGCACCGCCGAACATCTTCGGCAAGTCGCCGGAAGACCTCGAAGGCGTCGCTGAGCTGGTCTCTCACCTGAGCGGTGTCGAGCAGAAGGTGATGCACGACGCCGTGCGACTGTTGACCGGCAGCGCTGCTGACTTCCTCGACGACTACTTCGAGAGCGACATCTTGAAGGGCTACCTCGCCTCATCGGGCATCATCGGAACCTTGGTCGGACCGATGTCGCAGGGCTCCGGGATGGTGTTGCTCTACCACTCCCTCGGTGAGCACGACGGCCACTTCGGCTCGTGGGCATTCCACAAGGGCGGCAACGGCGGGTTCACCCAGGTGGTGGCGCGCGCTGCTCAGGCCTTCGGCGCCGAGATCTTGCTGGAGTCGCCGGTGGCAAAGGTCATCACGAAGGACAGCAAGGCGGTCGGGGTCGCCCTCGAGGACGGCACGGAGTACACCGCCGACATCGTGGTGAGCGCGCTGGACCCGCGGCGTACCTTCACCCAGCTCGTAGAGCCGCGGGAGCTGCCGAGCGACCTCGTCGAGAACATCAACCGGATGCGTTTCCAGGGGACGTCGGCAAAGGTCAACTTCGCGTTGGACGGCCTGCCCAGGTATCCCGCACTCGGTGACCGGGAGGACCAGTACCGAGGCTTCGTCAACATCGGGCCTTCGATGGAATACCTCGAGCGGGCGTTCGACGACGGCAAGTACGGCTGGTACAGCCAGCGGCCCTACATCGACTGTGCGATCCAGTCCGTCGTCGACCCTGACATGGCGCCTCCCGGCAAGCACGTGATGTCCTGCTTCGTGCAGTACGCGCCCTACCACCTGAAGGGCAGCGACTGGGACACCGAGCGCGAGCGTTTCGGCGACACCGTCCAGGCGACACTGGAGTCGTTCTTCCCAGGTTTTGGCGACCTGGTGCTGCATCGTGAGGTCGTGACACCACTCGACATCGAACGGGTCGTGGGACTTACCGAGGGCAACATCTTCGCCGGGGAGTTCTTTGCACCCCAGATGTACTTCTTCCGACCCGCCCCAGGCTGGAGCCAGTACCGGACCCCGATCGAGGGCTACTACCAATGTGGCTCTGGTACGCACCCGGGTGGGTGCGTGATTGGCGCGCCGGGCAAGCTTGCGAGCCAACAGATCCTTCGGGACCGAGCGGACGCCTAGGACGCGAGATCTCGTCTCAACGCCTCGCGGTGCCGTCTGGCACGTCGGGCTGCGACCGTGACGCTGAGGTCGCCGCGACGCAACAGCGCCATCGCGCGTTCGATGCGCCACGTCATCAGATAGGCGTACGGCGACTCGCCATAGGCGAGCCGGAACTGGCTGGCTGAGGTGCCCGGCAGACATGTGCACGCTGCGGACGAGCGCCTCGAGACGTCCAGCGGCTGCGCATACTCCCGGTCGATCCGGTCGCGGACATGGCGCAGCAGCGCGAGATCGCGCAGCTGCTGCGCTTGCGGCGGGTCTGCCGCTCACCTGCAAGATCGTGCCACATACGACTGTATGTGGAGCAGATGAATGCCTACTCGACCCTGTTGAACACGCCCCCGTGCCGGTCGCGACGAGTCGAGACAGCTGAGAGAATTCGTCTCACGACGTTCGCGAGGGCCTCGGTCAGGTGCCGACGTAGGCCGCGAGGTGCTCGCCGGTGAGGGTGGAGCGGGCGGCGACGAGGTCGGCGGGTGTGCCCTCGAAGACGATCCGGCCGCCGTCGTGGCCGGCGCCGG
>JBPCRX010000049.1:0-15207 GCA_050996395.1 Nocardioidaceae bacterium | reverse complement strand
GCACCCGGGGGTGCGCGGCGAGGTCGACCGGCGCCGGCAGGTCGCGCGGCTCCCCGGCCGCCCAAGCCGTCTTCGGCACCGCCTCATCCAAGGTTGCCGAGCGCTGCGCCACCGCCGCCCGAGTGGGAGTGGGGCGGGACCGTCGGTCCCTCCGAAGGCTGGACGACGACGAAGCCTGGGCCGGAGAAGGCGTACTGAAACGCCTCACCGGAGCCGCCGCGCAACATTGACTTCATGTTCATGCTGTTGACCACATTGGGCTCCAGGTTGGCCGACCAGCAGACGGCAGCCTGCACGTCGACGAAGGTCGGCTGCTGTGCGCAGTCCAGGATCAGCGGTTCGCCGTCCGAGGTGAGCGCCACGGTGCCTTCACCGGTGATCACGGTGTTGAAGAGGCCACTGGTCATCATGCCGGCTCCCTTGGTGCGATGGACGTCCCACGCGAGGGTGGCATCGAATGCGAGCAGGCTGCGTCCGTTGATGCTGATGCCGTCACCCACGAGCTGGAGCAGGAAGATCTCAGCCGCCTCTCGCGCGAAGAAGACCTCTCCCTGGCCGCTGACGCGCATGAGCGGGGTGTCTTCGCTGGTGAGTGCGCGGCGCACGAGCTTGCCGAGACTGCCTGACCCCTCGTGATGGAACTGCACCTGCCCCTGGAAGGCGACCATGGCCCCCTTCGCCGCCAGCACGTCGGCTCCGAGCGTCGCTTTGAGCATCCGCTTGTTCTGCAGCGCAAACCTCTGCTGGGACTGGGTCTCGTTGTGGCTCTGGTCGAACAGCTCGCTTCGCATGCGCCCATTGTGGCCTGTGTGCCGATCAGAGCAGGTCGAACTCGCTGGATGTCGCTCCGCCCGACAGTCGGGCGTAGCCCGGTCCCCGGTCGAAGAACGGCACTTCCGCCTCGGCTCCTGCCTCAGCCCGAGCTGCCGCCTCATCCGCTCTTCGCGCCGCCCTCAGCTCGTCGGAGGCGGCCACGTCGACCGCCGGCATGCCGTCGCCAGCGGCGACCGGCTCGGCCCGCTCAACTGATGGAGTGCCTTCTGGCCGCACGGTCACGAGTACGGCGCCGTAGTCCCGCCACGCGCCGTCGACTGAGACCTTGCCCCAGGCAACGTCGCGCGCCACCTCGTCGTACGGCCGCTCGAGCGGATCGCCCCACCCGCCGCCTCCGGTGGTGCGGATGCGGATGACCTCACCGGCGAGCACCGGCTCGGCGTCGGCCAGCGCGTCGACGCTGCGCTCCCCCGTGCCACCGGGGTTGATGGTCACCTCGAAGGGCCGGCCGGCACGGCCTGCGTTGACTCCCCAGCAGGCGAGGATCGATCGGTCCGCGATCGACATGAAGTGACAGTCCCGCAGCATCCGGACGTGCTTCTCATAGCCACAACCGCCGCGGAAGCGACCAGCGCCACCGGAGTCCACGGCGAGGCCGAGCCTCTCCACCACGAACGGAAACCGGGCTTCGCTGAACTCGGTCGGCAGGTTCCGGGAATCCGGCACCACGTGGATGGTGTCCTCGCCGTCGGCGTAGTAACGACCCCCGGAGCCGCCTCCGAGCACCTCGCGCATGAGGTAGGGCTCCCCCTCGAGGTCGTCGCAGTACACGCCGGTGTAGCGGATCGTCTCCTGGTCCGCCGGCATGCGCCCGTGCGTCGCCTTGGCGAGGACACCCGCGAGCACCCCCAGGAGCCGGAGGATCACAAATGTCCGGGCGTTGGTGGGAGCCGGGAAGACCGGTGTCAACAAGGTGCCTGGCGGGGGGAACCTCATCTCGATGAGGGGCACCACACCCTCGTTGACGTCGAGCTCAGCCATCCGAGCGGGGTTGTCCGCGAGATTGCGCAGGACGGGGGCCAGCCACTTCTTGAGGAAGTTTCCGTCGGCGTAGTTCCCGCAGTGGTTGATAGGACCGCGGGCCTGCACGGCGGTCCCGGTGAAGTCGATGACCAGACGGCCGCCGTCATCCGGCAGCTTGGTCAAGGTGATGCGTTGGGTGTGAAGCCGAGGTTCGTCGACGCCGTCATGCTCCGCGTAGTCCTCCCACACATAGGTGCCGTCGGGGATGTTGGCCAGCACTTCGCGGCGAAAGGTCTCCGTCGTCTGGTTGAGTATCGCGTCGAAGCAGGTCTCGATCTGGTTGCGGCCGTACCGCCCGAACAGCTCAGCCATCCGGCGCGCACCCATCAGACAGGCGGAGCACTCCGCGTCGAGGTCGGCGGCAAGGGACTCCGGCATACGGGAGTTGCGCGTCATGATCTTGAGCGCCTGCTCGCACGGGACGCCCCGGTCCCACAGCCTGATGGGCGGCACCATCAGGCCCTCCTCGAACACCGACGTTGCGTGCGACGGCATCGAACCCGGCACCGAACCGCCGATGTCGTCGTGATGGCCGAAAGCCTGCACGAAGGCCACCACCTCCGGACCGGTCCCGCTGTCGTGGAAGACCGGCGCCGTCACGCAGAGGTCCGGCAGGTGGCCGATGCCCCCCTCGGAGAGGTAGACGTCGTTGTGGAAGAAGACGTCCCCTGGCCGCATCGTCTCGATCGGGTAGTCACGGACGACGGGGTGCACCAGGGCGGAGTACGACCGGCCGGTGAGCTTGCGCAGACGACGGTCGTGAATGCCGGCGCGGTAGTCATGCGCGTCGCGGATCATGGGCGAGCGCGAGGTGCGACCGATCGCGGTCTCCACCTCCATCTCGACCGACGCGAGGTAGCCCTCGACCACTTCCACGAGAATCGGGTCGGCGGTGGCACGCCCGGCACCCCCGCCGCCCGACCTGTCAGCCTCAGGCGTGGGTATAGCCGCGTGAGGTTCTGACTCAACGGAAACGTCGTGGGAGTGAGGGAAGGTCACAACCACTCCGGTACGGCGCCGCGCTCTGTCGCGGTGATAACGAGGTTGCCGAATCGGTCGACCTCAGCGGTGAAGCCAGGATGCAGCGGCACCGTCGAGGAGAACTCCTCGATCACGGCGGGACCATCGACCCGGTCGCCGCGGCCAAGCTTCGCCCGGTCGAGCACCTCGGTTTCCACCCAGTCGTCGAAGCGCACCTTGCGGCTACCCGTTACCGCGGCCGGCGCACCGCTACCGGCGCCGACCTCGCGCAGGTCCGGCTTGCGGATCGGCCCGATGCCTGAGACACGGAGGTTGACCCACTCGACCTCCTGCCGGTCGTCGCCCCTGAAGTCGTAGCCGTACAGCCGCCGGTGCTCGTCGTGGAACGTCGAGCTGACGTCGTGCAGGCTTTCCGCGGTCATCATCTGTGCTGGTACGTCGACTCGCACCTCGTACGCCTGGCCGAAGTAGCGGAGGTCGGCGGTAACCGCGAACCGCCGGTCTCGGACGGCGAAGCCCTCCCTGGCGAGTGCCTTGTCCGCTTCAGCGGTGAGCCCGTTCACGATGGCTCCGACCACCTCTGGGTCGAGCCGCGACTGACGAGTCACCGCCGTACGCACGTAGTCGTTGCGGACGTCGACTGTGAGCAGGCCGTACGCCGACAGGTTGCCGGGGTTGAGCGGCACCACCGCCCCTCGCAGTCCCAGGATGTCGATGAGCCGACACGCCAGCAGGGACCCGGAGCCGCCGAAGGTGACCAGATGGAAGTCGCGCACGTCCAGGCCACGCTTGACGGTGACCTGGCGCAGGGCGTTCGCCTGGTTCCAGGCGGAGATCTCCAGGATCCCGTCAGCAGTGGACTCCCAGGACAGTCCCAGCCGGGTTGCCAGCTCCTGAACTCCTGCCTGCGCGGGCTCGACGTCGAGGGGCACCTCGCCGCCGAGCAGGTGGGCGGGGATGCGACCCAGCAGCAGGTGCGCGTCGGTGATGGTCGGCTGCTTGCCGCCGCTTCCGTAGCACAGCGGCCCTGGGTCTGCTCCCGCCGAGTGCGGGCCGACCTTGAGCGTCCCCTCGGGGCTCGTCCAGGCGATCGAACCGCCTCCGGCTCCGACCGTGACCACGTCGATCATAGGGATCTTGCTGGGATAGACACCCACCGTGCCCTCTGTGGTGAGCGCAGGAACCCCGTCGACCACGACGGTCACGTCGGTCGACGTCCCGCCGCCGTCGCAGGTCACCACCGTGTGGAAGCCCGCCGCCTGTGCGACCACCGCCGCTCCCAGCGCTCCGGCCGCCGGGCCGGACAGCACCGTCGTGATCGGCTGGTGCACGACTTCGTCCGCCGAGAGCACGCCGCCGTTGGACTTCATCACGTAGAAGGGGACGCGCCGCTGAGAGCCGTCCGTACGTCGCTCACCAGTGGCTGCGGCGAACGCCTCGAGCCGCCGTGCGATGCCGGCGACGTACGCCTTGATGTCGGGCTTGACCGCGGCATCGACGAGCGTGGTCACCGAACGCTCGTACTCCCGGTACTCCGGTAGCACCTCCGAGGAGATCGAGACGACGGCGTCAGGGTGCACCTCGCGAAGCACCTCACGCATGCGCAGCTCGTGCTTGGGGTTGGCGTAAGAGTGCAGGAAGCACACGCCGAGCGTCTTGATGCCGGCGTCGCGGAGGTGGGGGGCGGCCGACACCGCCGAGCTCTCGTCGAACGGCCGCAGCTCCGACCCGTCGAACGCCAGGCGCCCGCGTACCGTCCTGACCCGGTGCGCAGGCACGATTCGGGGCGGCTTCACCCAGAAGTAGGAGTTGCCGTAGCCGTCGGGCACCGACTGCCGGGCGATCTCCAGCACGTGCTCGTAGCCCTCGGTGGTGATGAAGCCGAGGTTTTCCACCTTGCCCTCGAGCAGCTTGTTGGTCGCGACCGTGGTGCCGTGGCAGACCGCGCTCAACACGTCGCCGTCCACGCCGAGCAGGGCGAGGACCTTGTCGATACCGGCCATGAAACCGATGGCCGGGTCGCTCGGCGTCGAAGGCGTCTTGGTGGTGACCAGCTCACCGGACTCCTCGTCGACCGCCACCACATCGGTGAACGTGCCGCCGGTGTCGATGCCCACGCGGATGGCCCGCGTCACGGACCCGACTCGTCGGCGGGCGTCTCGGCGATGTCGAACGGCTCGTCGTGGTGCTCGTGCGGAGCCCCGGCTCTCGAATACGGAAAAGCCGTCGCGCCGGCGCCAGTGAGCGTATCGACGTGGTTCTTGATCAGAGCGAGGTTACGGTCGGCCAGATGGTCGAAGCCCTGGTGGACGCTGGAGCCCGGGCTGAGGGACTGCAGCGCGGTGTCGGGATCGAGGCGGGCAGCCACCCACTGCTCGAAGGACGAGGCCCGGGCGACCACCTCGGCAACCGGCGTGACGATCATCGAGTTGCCGAAGTAGATGCTGCCCGCAGGGTCGATGCCGGTTGCGTTCGAGCCGATGACGAACACATGGTTGTCGTAGGCTCGGGCGCGGTTCGTGAGCTCCCAGATGTCGGCGCTGCGTAGGAGCGCTGACGGCCGGGCTATGACGGTTGCCCCCTGCAGCGCGGTGATCCGCGAGAGCTCCGGGTAGTCGCCGTCGAAGCAGATGATCAGGCCGATGCGACCGAGCTCGGTGTCGACGACGCAGACGTCGTCACCGGGGGTGACCCACCCTCCGCTGCTGACCAGCTCGGTGCAGAAGGGATGGGTCTTGTGATAGACGCCGAGCGTCGTACCGTCCGGGCCGACCAGCACGGCACTGTTGTAGACGACGCCGCGCTGTGCCCCGCGCTCGTAGACTCCATAGACGAGGTGGACGCCGTGACGGCGTGCCACCTCGTGGAGCGGCTGGTTCTGCGAACCGGGAATTCCGTCGATGACGTCCCACAGCTCGTCTGCACCCGTCCCCGGCGAGAAACCGGTCGTGCAGGCCTCGGGCAGCACGATCAGGTCGGCGCCGCTTTGCTCGGCGCAGCGGGCCACCCAGTCGACGCAGTGCGACACGTTGGCGTCGATCGTCTCAGCGGTGAGCGGCGCGGCGATCGGTCGCACCTGCAGTGCGGCGGCCGTGAACGCCTTCATCGGCCTCACGAGCGCCGCCGCGACAACCAGCCGCCCACCAACGCGCCCAGCACGGTCGCCGCCACTCCCACCACAGCGCCCTTCACGAAGTCACCTCCGGCGACTCCGCTGCCTGAGCCACTGCCGGAAGCTCCCGCCAGTGCGGCAGCAGCACCGGGCGCATCGAAGACGCCCGTGGTCGACGAGGTGGCTGCACCGACGCTGTCGTCGACTGGTTGCTCGTCGCCGGTAGACGTCTGGTCGGGAGCCTTGCCCGTCAGCACGTCGTCGACGGCGGAGAAGAACTCACCGGCCGTCTTCTTGGCGACACCACTCAGCATCCGCTGCCCAACCCCACCGATCATGCCGCCGACGACGGCGTCGGCGTCATAAGTCAGGGTCGTCGTCGAGCCGGCTTCCTCGGCGAGGCTCACCACGACTTCCGCGCTCACAGTGTCGGGACCGCCCGAGCCGGCAGCCTTGAGCACGAACCGGTCGGGCGGCTCCTGCTGGGTAAGTCCGACCTGCCCGATGTAGACGCCCTTGATCGATGCCACCCCCGCGGTGATCGTCATCCGATAGGTGTCCTCGGCGATCGTCTCCAGCCGCTGGCAGCCCGGGATGGTGCGGACCAGGACCTGCGGGTCGTTGAGCGCCTTCCAGACTTCGTATCGTCCGGCGTGCCGGACGGCTGTGCCTGAGCCCTTCATGGCGGCTCCCGGGGCAAGATGACGCGGACTGGTGTCGCCACCCTACGAAGTGCGCCCCACCGGCACCAATGTGGAGTCTCGCCCAACCGCCCCTCCTGCGTTGGCAGATCGTCTCCGACCAACCCATGTCTCGGCAACCGAACCCCTGACCGAAGTCGGCCCGCCGCCACTTTCCGCGGCTCCATCGAGGACTCTAGTCAGGGGTTCGGCGAATACCTCTTCGCGGCGGGCACCTCGGCGGCGCACGGCCGATCGTGGCGGGCTACGGGCGCAGGTGGCGGCACGAGGGGAGCAGCGCCGCTGAGCGAGTCGGCGTACGAGAACTCGGACTGACCTCTCAAGGCAAGCGGAGTGACCGCTCAACGCAACCCAGCTGGCCCTTCAACGCAACCGGACTGACCGCTCAACGCAACCGGAGTGACCTCTCAACGATGAGCGGAGTGACCTCTCAACGGTGAGCGGCCCGCAGGTGGAACAGCTCGCTGGGCGAGATCGGCATGGCGACGATCTCGAACCCCTCCGCATCCTCGATAGCCGAGGCAATAGCGGCCGAACCCGGGATCACGCCCGCCTCACCTGCACCCTTGACGCCGAGCGGGTTGAGCGGTGACGGCGTCTCGAGGTGGTCGATCTCGATCGTGGGCACCTCACTGGCATAAGGCATCAGGAAGTCCATGTAGGACGCGTTGAGCAGCTGGCCAGATTCGTCGTACACCATCCGCTCGTAGAGCGCGCCTGCGACGCCCTGCGCCACGCCGCCGTGCACTTGGCCCTCGACGATCATCGGGTTGATGACCGTCCCGCAGTCGTGGACGACGCAGTAGCGCAGGATCTTGATCTCTGCGGTATCGGGGTCGGTCTCCACGACAACCGCGTGCATGCCGTTGGCGAAGGTCGACCGCATCGGCGAGTAGAAGTCGGTGCTTTCGAGCCCCGGCTCGTCACCGGGGTCGACCGGTGGCCTGCTCGGGTCAGTCAGCGGCGCGAACTGGGTGGCACTGCGGGCAGCGTCGTCGAAGGCGTACCGCAACGGGTTGGACAACACCGCCACGGTCCCCAGGTCGATCCGACCGGACGAGGTGCCCTTGACCCCGACCTGCCCGTCCACGATCTCGAGGTCGTCGACGGCTGCTTCCAAGGCGTCGGCGGCAATCCTCAATGCCTTGGCGCGCACCTTGCGGGCGCTCAAAGCGACCGCGTTGCCCGACATGACCGCGGTCCGGGAGGCGAAGGTGCCCACGGCGTACTTGAACCGCCGTGTGTCGCCCGTCGTCACCTTGACCCGCTCCATCGGGACGCCCAGCTCGTCCGCGACGATCTGCGAGAGCATGGTCTGGTGGCCCTGGCCCTGAGTGGTCAGGCCGGTCGACACCACGACGGTGCCGTCGGTCTCCACCCGCACGTGCCCGCCCTCGTAGGGACCGACACCGGTGCCTTCCACGTAGCAGCCGACCCCGATACCCACCCGGCGTCCCTCCGCCCGCGCCTGGGCACGAAATACCTCGAACTCGTCCCATCCGACCAGTGCCTTGAGCTTGGCCATCGAGGCAGGGAAGTCACCGGAGTCATAGATGAGGGGCCGCCCGTCCTGGAAGATCAGGCCGTGGTCGTAGGGCATATCGTCGGGTTGGATGAAGTTGCGCTCGCGGACAACCGTGCGGTCCAGCCCAAGCTCACGGGCGATCGCGTCCATAACGCGCTCCATGGTGAAGCACCCTTGCGGGCGGCCGGCGCCACGTTAGGGCGTCACGATCACCGTGTTGGTGTAGAGGCTCTGGAACTCCACCCGGTAGGCCTTCGGCTTGTAGGGGCCCAGCAGCTGCGTCGACGTGATGATCGGCACGATAAGCCCGTACGGCGTGTAGGCGCCGTTGTCGTGCCAGAACCGCACCGACAGCCCGAGCAGATGCCCCTCGTCGTCATAGCCGAACTCGACCTCGTGCAGCTGTCCACGCTCGTGAGCCGACGAGATGAAGTGCTCTCGCCGGTCCTCCACCCACTTGACCGGCCGTCCCAGCCGGATCGCTGCCCACGGCACCAGGATCTCCTCGGGCCACGGGTGCACGATCTTGACGCCGAAACCGCCACCGACGTCCGGCGTGACGACCTCGACGCGGTCGACCGGCAGTGACAGCTTGGCGGCGACCGCCTGACGCACGCTCGTCGACGTCTGCGTCGACGTGTGCATCAGCAGCGAGCGGTCGTCGGCGTCCCACCGTGCGAGCACGCCCTTGCCCTCCATCGGCATCGAGGCGCTGCGCTCGATGGACAGCGACAGGTGACCGCGTCGCGGTGCCGCGGCGATGACCGCCGCAGCATCGCCCGACCCCTGCACCATGCTGGCGGCGACGTTGCCCGGCACGTCGTCGTGCACAAGCAGACTCCCGTCCCGGGCGTTGGCAACGCCGACCACGGGAGGCAGCGACTCGTAGGAGACCTCGACCAGTCCAGCGGCGTCCTCGGCGACGTAACGGTCGCTCGCCACCACCATCACGATCGCCTCCCCGACATGGTTGACCTCGTCGCGGGCCAGTGGGTACGGCGTACGTCCCTGCGTCAGCGTCGGATGGGGGATCAGCAGCGGCAGCGGCTCGGCGACCCGGCCCTCAAGGTCGTCATAGGTGTAGATCGCGACCAGCCCGTCGACCGTGAGAGCCGCCGTCACGTCGATGTCGATGATGCGGGCATGGGCATGCGGACTTCTGACGAACGCGACGGCCAGCGCGTCGTGCCCGAGGTCGTCGAGGTAGCGGCCCTGGCCTGTGACCAGCCGCGGGTCCTCGACCCGGGCGACACGTTGGCCGGACAGCCGGGCCGTCATCGCGCAGCGGCCCGTTCGCGCTCTATCTCTGCGGCCCGAAGCACCGCGGCGACGATGTTCTGGTAGCCGGTGCACCGACACAGGTTGCCGCCGATGGCCTCACGTGCCTCGTCGGCACTGGGATCGGTGCAGGTCTCGAGGAAAGCGGTGATGGTCGTGATGAACCCCGGGGTGCAGAACCCGCACTGCAGCGCGTGGCAGTCGCGGAACGCCTGCTGCACCGGCCCCAGGCCGCCGTCGACGTCACAACATCCTTCGACGGTCGTGATGTCGGCACCGTCGGCTGACACGGCGAACATAAGACAGGAGCGCATCGGCGCCCCGTCGACGAGCACGGTGCAGGCGCCACACACCCCGTGCTCGCACCCGACGTGTGTGCCGGTCAGCCTCGCGTCGTGCCGGATGGCGTCCGACAGGAGCCGTCGGGCCGGCACGCGAAGCTGTCGTGGCGTCCCGTTGATCTCGACTGTCACCTCGTGCAGCGGCTCGGGGCCTGCAGCGCTCACGCGGCGGCCGCCGAGGTAGCCTCGCCGGCAGCCTCGCGCAGAACGGCGTCGCTGAGCACCCGAGCCAGATGGGCTCTGTAGTCGGCCGAGGCGTGGATGTCACCCTCTGGGCTGATCGCGGCGGTGACCGCCTCGAGTGCGTCGGCCGTGTCCAGCCTCTCGTGCGGCGAATTGGAGAGCAGACCGGACACATCGACCACGACAGGAGTCATCGCGACGCTGATGAGTGCCAGCCTCGCACTGGTCACGGTGCCGTCATCCACGGTCACCACCGCCCCTGCTCCGACCAGCGCGTAGTCGCCGTGCCGACGGGCCAGCTCCCGCCAGCTTGACCCGCTACCTGGTCGTGGGTGCGGGAAGCTTGCCGACACTGCGAGCTCATCGGCTTCGAGCGCCGACTCGAGCGGCCCGACGAAGAACTCATCGGCGCCGATGGTCCTGTGCCCACGGGCGGAGCTGGCGGCGTCGACAGTTCCGCCGAGCAGCAGGAGCACGGCGGGCATCTCACCCGCCGGGTCCGCGTGCACCAGGCTCCCGACGGTCGTGCCCCGGTTGCGGATCGTCGGATGTGCCACCTGACTGAGCGTACGACGCAGCAGCGGGTTGGCCGCGAAAGCCCCTTCGTGGTGCTCGAGCTGGCTGTGGCGCACAAGCGCCCCGATCCGCACCCGGTCGGCGTCCACCTCGATGTCGGCCAGCCCGCGCACGTGGTTGATGTCGACCAGCGCCGCCGGGGCGGCGAGCCGCATCGACATGATCGGGATGAGACTCTGCCCGCCAGCCAGCACCTTGCCCTGGCTCGAGACGATCATCTCACCAGCCTCGGCCACCGTGGCCGGTCGGTGGTAAGTGAAAGGCGCCGGTTTCACGACCGTCTCGTGCGGGTCACGTCAGGTCGCTGCGGTGCGACCCGCCGTCATCGCTGTCGTGGTGGAGGACACCATCGTCACCGTGGCGCAGCCCCGCCCCTCCAGGGGTCGGCTCGTCGGGGGCTTCTCCGAACCGGCTGCCATCGACGGCATACATCCCCGGTTCTCCGACGGCGAGCAGAGAGCCCTGGTCGGCGGAGGCGCGCAGGTGCTCCGGGGCGATCATCCGGGCGAGGTGGTAGAAAATGACGGCCACCAAGGTGCCGAACGCGATGCCGGACAGGGTGAAGTCGTCGGTGATCTTCAATGACACGTTGCCGATGGCAATGACGATGCCGGCCGCTAGCGGCACCAGGTTGACCGGGTTGCCGAAGTCGACGCCGTTCTCCCGCCAGATCTTGGCTCCCAGCAGCCCGATCATGCCGTAGAGCACGACGGTGATCCCGCCCAACACGCCTCCAGGTGTGGAGGCGACCAGGGCACCGAACTTGGGGCTCAGGCCGAACAGGATCGCGACCACGCCTGCGACGTAGTAGGCCGCCGTGGAGTAGACCCGGGTGGCGGCCATCACGCCGATGTTCTCGGCGTACGTCGTGGTGGGCGAGCCGCCGACCGAGGAGGCCAACATGGTGCCGAATCCGTCCGCCGCGATGGCGCGGCCCATCATCGGGTTGAGGTCGCGCCGAGTCATCTCTCCGACCGCCTTGACGTGACCGGTGTTCTCGGCGACCAGCGCGATGACTGCGGGCAGAACGAGAAGCGTGAACGTCAAAGAGAAGCTCGGGCCGTGCCAGCCCACCACGCCAGCGGCGTTGTCAGTAGGCGGCGGGAAGCCCACCCAGTCCGCGTCCCTGACCCCGTTCGGCAGGTTCCAGTCGATGCGCTTGTGCGTACTGACCTCACCGGCGCCGTTCGGCGACGTGATGGATCCGAACGTCAGGTCGACCAGCCAGGACAAGACGTAGCCGAAGATCAGGCCCAAGAAGATCGCGATCCTGCCCAGGAAACCCCTCATACCGACAGCCATCAAGATCACGAACGTCATAGTGGCGAGCGCGATCCACTGGTCCTGCGGCCAGTACACGTTGGCTACCACCGGGGCTAGGTTGAAGCCGATCAACATCACCACAGCACCCGTCACGGCCGGAGGCAGCACCTGCTGGAGCAGGTGGGACCCGGCGAAGTGGATGAGCACCCCGACGAGCAGCAACACCAGGCCCGCTATCAGAATCGCGCCGGTCACGTCGGATGAGTCGCCGCCCTGCGCGCGGATGGCGGCGACCCCGCCGACGAAGGATGCGCTCGTACCCAGGTAGCTCGGGACCCTGCCCTGCACGATCAGCAGGAACGCGATCGTGGCGATGCCGCTCATCATGATCGCGAGCTGAGCATTGAGACCCATGATCTGCGGGAAGACGAACGTCGCACCGAACATCGCGACGATGTGCTGCCCTCCGAGCCCTACCGTGCGGCCCCACGACAGTCGCTCGTCAGGAGCGACAGCTTCTCCCGGTGGCGGAGTCTTGCCGTCGTACACGAGCTTCCATCCGACGGCCATGGCGAGTCCTCCCACTTTGTGACGAACGGTCAGGTGAAAACCACGATCTCGCACACGCTATTGGTCGTGCCAGCGACACACAGGCCGAAATGCTGCCGAACGACGCCGATGGGGTTGGGCAGTGTTGCCAAGGCTGAGCCAAGCGCGGGCAGCCAGTTGAACCTAGGCTCTGCAGCTTCGTACGTAGGTAGGGGTCCGGTCGGTCCAGTGCCTGACGTGGTTGACAGTCGTGCGCTCGGCGGTGACAGACGTGCCTATCTTGAACCGTGGTCTGATGCACTTAGTCGTCTTGAACAGTGACTTCAACGTGAAGTGCTCGTTGTTCTGGAAGTTGGTGACGGTGAAGTAGCTCCCATGAGATGTGGCGCCACTGTCTATCCGGGTACCTCCCCAACACGGCTTGAACAACGCCGCCGATATCGAGAACGGCGGGATCAGCGCAAATCCGACGCCGATGTCAGCGCACTTCTTGTCGAGTGTGGTGCTTCGCGTGTACCAGGTGCGCTTCACATGTACACGTCGGCCGACGGGCGACACATAGACGTAGAACTTGGGACCGGCGCTGCAATGGGTGGCGAAGGGATTGCGGAACCACTGGTCCATGGTGAGGTACTCGCACTTGTCACGAAGAGTGTCAATGGCCAGATCCAGCTGCCAGTAGTCGGCGTCCCGGAAATGGGATTGGTCGTGGGCTTTCTTGAGCACCCAGTTCACTGTGACGGCGCCAATTTCGGAAATTATCAGACACCACGCATCTGCATCACGCGCAACGCCAGTGAGAGGTCGAGCTGGAGGTCCGGGTCGGCGATGAAGGGGCCCACTAGTTTCTCCAGCTTCGCGATCCGGTAGCGCAGCGTGTTGTAGTGGAAGTGCAGCCTCCGTGAGGTGGCCGCGACGTTGAAGTTGGTGTCGAGGAGCACTCGAAGCGTCGCCCGCATGTCGGCCGCCTCGGGGCTGCTCTCGTCCGCGAGATCACCGAGCACCTCGTCGACGAAGTTGTGGAGCTCCGACACATCCTCGATCAGGCTCAGCAGCCGGAAGGCTCCGAGGTCGTCGAAGTGCGCGACGGCCGACGACCCCTGTAGCTGCCGGCCCACATGGACGGCGCGCCTCGCCTGCTCATAGCCGGCGGCGATGCCTCTGGGGTCCAACACCACCCGGCTGACCCCCGTGGCGAAGGATCGCCGGCCGCCGCCCCCGTCGCCGGAGACGGCCTGGACGACCGAGGAGACGACGTCCCTGGCCGAGGTGCTTTGCGATACTGCGACCAGCGCGACGACCTCCTGAGCGAAGCCGACGACCGGCGCGGCCTTGTCGTGGCGCCCTACGACGCTGAACCAGGCATTGGCGAACCGCTCCTGCGCTGTCCGCACGTCGCTGCGGGATGGGTCATCCCCACTCACCGGGTCGAGCGCCGCGACGACCACCACCAGCGGCCGCGCCACGTCCCAGCCCAGCGAGGCGAAGTGGTCGATCGCCTCGACCTGGGTCCCTCCGGCGCGGTTGAGCAGCACATCACGCACGAAGTCGCCGCGGTACTTGGCCTCGACCGCCTGCACCGCGAGCGACTTGGTCACCACCAGAGCGGCGACGGTGGCCGCTCGCTCGAGCACGTGGACGTCGGCGGCGCCCAGCGGGTTCGGACGCACCACGACGAGACGACCATGGTCCGCCCGGCCGGCCATGACGGCCGTCACCAGCACAGACAGGCCGTCGACCTGGTGTCGTCCCGGTGCGAAACGCTCTGTGCGGAAGCGACCGGACTCGACAAAGAGCGAAGCATGTCCTTGCGCTTCGACCCCGTCGACATCGCACACCTGCGCGAGGACCCGGCCGTCGGTGGTCGTGACGAAGGTGAACCCGCCCATCCGGCCCCCCAGCACCTCGATCAGCTCCTCGAGGCCGCCACCATCGAGCACCACAGACATCAGCGTGTGGTCGACCTCCTCGCTGTGCGCGAGCAGCTGTGAGTGGCGGTGCAGCACATTGCCCAACACGTCCTGAAGCAGGTCGTCGAACGCGATCCCGTCGGGCAGCAGGAGCAGAGGCATGCCGACCCGGTCGGCGGCGGCGATCATCTCGACGGGCAGCTCGTCGAGGTAGCGCCGCAGTTTGACCCCGAGCGCCGACACCCCCGCCTCATCGAGTGAGACAACGAGGGCCGGCCACCCCTGCGGCAGCTCTCGCATTGGGTATCCCGTGGTCAACAGCAGCTCCCGCGGCTTGACCCAGGCAAGGATGTCCGGCACTTCCATGACGTTGGCGCGCTCTACCACCCGGTCCAGACCGGCATGGCCGGCCACCACCCGCACGTCGGTGAAGGCGGGAAGGGTCAACAGATCCGCCACCCTGGTCACACTGTCGCCTGACAACACATCCCCAGGTGGGGCCACTTCGTTGGCAACATTGACCATGCCTCGGACGGTAGCGCAACGGCTAGCGTCGCTGCACCGGCGCTGAGGAACGTCGTCGGAGTTGGCATGGGCGAACGAGGCAGTGGCACGCACCCAAGGGAGGCTCTGTCGATGACGACCGGAGCGGCGAGCACCCTGTGCCAGGACCTGCTCGACGGACCCGTGCGGAGCCTTTCGGTGGAGCACCGAGCCGACCGGGCGTGCCACCTGGCAGCCGACAACGGCCGCGTCGTGATCTGCCTGGTGACAGTAGACGCGGTGCGACTGCCTCATGCTGTGCTCGTGTCGAGGCTTCCCGACCCGACGGTCGACCAGGTGACGGTGGGTGCGCGGCGGCTGGCCTGGGGAAGCACCAGCGTGGCGGTGACGAGGTGGTGGCGGCCCGCGCAGCCGAGCCTGCCCGACC
>JBPCRX010000097.1:0-9701 GCA_050996395.1 Nocardioidaceae bacterium | reverse complement strand
TCCCGGCGGTCTGCGCCTTCTTCAAACACGCGCTACCCGAGTCGGAGTCGAGATTGGTGATCAGGAGGGCCTTGACGCCCTCATTGATCATGCTGTCGCAGAGCGTTCCGAGCTTGGTCTTGTCGGCGCTGGCGTTCTGGATGTCGGGGGTAATCCCCGCCACCTCAAAGGCTGCCTTGAGCAACGGTCGGTCGTTGGCTTCCCACCGGGGGAGGTCACGGCGTCGGGCAGGATGACACCTACCTTGTCTTGGTTTTGCTGCCGCTGCCGCTGCTGCCACCGCCGCCGTTAGTCTTGGTGCTCGAGCTGCTACAGGCGCCGAGCGCCATGAGCGTCACCGACAGGACGATCGCGGAACGGTTGCGCATACAAGAGGGTGGTGTTGACACGCGGAGAGCAGCCATGACCGGAACGAGGGTTCAGCCCGACCATGGCTGCGTGTTCGAGCTCGCCAAAGAAAGCGAGCGCGTGGCCGGCGGTGGGCAACAGCATGTCGCCGCGGTGCTCGTTCGGTGCCGGCTCGATGGCGATGCGCATCCGATAACCCCGATGGACGATGTACGTGGCCCACTAGCGAGCGCCTCACGGTAGTGGTCCAAGGCCGCCCTGACATCCTTCGCAGGTCCGGACTTGCACCCTCCCGGCCACCTCACGCGACGAAGGTCGGGGCCCCGGAATCTGCGGCCAGGTCTATGTTGTCGGCCAACTTATGGATGCCGAAGCGGCGTACGTCACGGTCGTTGTTGGTGAAGCCAGCGTCGCGGAACGCCGGGTGGCTGAACAGGTTCGTCGTCATCATGGGAGCGCACAAGCCCGTCTCGTCGAGCGCCTGCCTGAATCGGCCAGCCGACGGCCCAGAGCCCGAAGGAGGACTTCCTCCCGGGTGGTGTGTAATCGATAATCGCAGCGATCAGGCCCAGCCGTCGACGGCATGACGATCCACTTCGGTGTCCCTGAAGGCGATTCCCAGTCCGGGCTCCGCGGGAACTGCCGCGTAGCCGTCGCTAACCTCGAGCGACCGTTCGAAGAGCTTCATGACGTTCAGGATCCGAGTGTCAACGAAGTGCTCGATCCAAATGCCGTTCGGCACCGAGGCCACGCAGTGAACGTGCAGGTCCGCGAACCAGTGGGGCGCGATTGGTACGTTGAACATTGCGGCGGCGTCGGCAATCTTCCGCCACTCGCTGATGCCTCCGGCGACCGCCGCGTCTGGCTGCAGCACGTCCGCGGCGTGGTCCCGCAATAGGGCGGCGAAACCCCAGCGGGTGGCCTCGATCTCACCTGTGGCGACCGGCACGTCGAGCGCCTCGCTCAAGCGCCGGTGCCCGTCGACGTCATCGGGGGACAGTGGTTCCTCGATCCACTCGAGGTCGAATTCTTCGAACCGCCGCACCGCTCGCAGGGCGGTCCGCCAGTCTCGCCAAGCGTTGTTGGCGTCGAGCATCAACCGTGGCTTGTCCCCCACGACCCGTCGGAAGGCGGCGAGACGCGCGACGTCATCCTCCACCGGCACCCCGCCGACCTTGAGCTTCATGGCGCGGTACCCCGCTTCGGCCCAGCCGCCGGCCTCTTCCTCGACCTCGCGGACCGGGTCGCTGCCTTCGAAGTAGTAGCCTCCACTCGCGTACGCCGGCACCGGATCCTGATAGACGCCCAGCAGGTGCGCCAAGGGCAGGCTCACCATCTTGGCCTTGAGGTCCCACAGCGCGATGTCGACGATGGACAGCGCCCGGAGACCTCCACCGCGCCGGCCGTTCAGGATCGACCGGTAGTACAGATCGTCCCAGAGCCGTTCCGTGTCGACGATCGGCTGCCCCACTACTCCGGGTGCGACGACCTCGCGGACGAAGTTGGTCACGGGTGTTCCGCCGAGACAGAAGCCGATCCCGACCAGGCCGTCGGACGCATGTACCCGGACAAGTGTGTAGTGCCGCCGCTCCAGAGGCCGCCGCGAGATGCGGGCCGGCCGCTCGAGGGGGACGACGACAGTCCGTGCCTCGATCCTGTCGACGAGCATCTATATGCCCTGCGTCAGCGTCGCGATCGTTTTCACCCGCGTGTAGAACTCAAGCGCGTTGAGTCCTTGTTCCTTGTAGGGCGAGCCCGACTGCTTGAAGCCGCCGAACGGCAAATGTACGTCCCAACCGGCCGTCGGCAGGTTGACACCTACACAGCCCACGTCGACCTCAGCCGCGAATTGATGAACCGCCCCGAGGTCCCGGGTGAAGATGGAGGCAGACAGCCCGTAACGGGAGGCGTTCACAGCCGCGATCGCCTGCTCGAGCGAGTTGACCGGCATGACCGAGACGATCGGGGCGAACAACTCGTCCTGCCAGATCTCGTTCGACTCCTCCACGCCGCTCACGACCGTTGGTGCCAAAAACCAGCCCACATCCAGGCCGTCGTCGAGCAATCGCTCGCCGCCGGAAGCGACGACGCCGCCCGCTGCACGCCACCGATCCAGGACGGCCACCACTGCGCCCAGCCGTCGCTCCGCGACGAGCGGCCCCATCTCGGCGTCCACGTCGAGCCCGGGTCCGACCCGGATCTCACCGGCACGTGCCGCCAGTCGATCGACGAACTGCTCGTAGAAGGACGCTTCCACGGCGACGCGGCTTGTGGCCGTGCAGCGTTGCCCGGCTTGTACGAAGGCGCCCGCGGCTACCGCGTCCAGGGCCAGGTCTGGCTTGGCGTCGGCGAGGACGACGACGGCGTTCTTGCCTCCCATTTCGGTCTGGAGCGCGATGTTGCTGCCTCCGAGGCGCCGCTGCAGCTCGAGCCCGACCTCGGTAGAGCCGGTGAACGTGAGCGCGTGATAGCCGGGAGATCCGACGAGCTGCCGGGCAACTGCAGCGTCGGGCCCGGTCACAACATTCAGCACGCCGGCCGGCAGGCCGGCATCGGTGAGCGCACGTGCCAGGTGCAGCGCCGAGAGCGGTGACTCGGGCGCCGGCTTCAAGATGACGCTGTTGCCGGCAATGAGAGCCGGGCACAGCTTGCGGGCAGGGGTAATGACCGGGTCGTTCCACGGCGTGATGGCGAGGACAACGCCTCGCGGCTCTCGGACGGCCCGCGCCTCGGCGCTCGGCCGCGCATCCGGCAGCAGCTCCCCGATGGGCAGACGACCGAACCCGGCGTAGTAGTCGAGAAAGTCCACGGCCTTGGCCACCTCGCCCTGGGCTTCCGCCAACAGCTTGCCCATCTCGCGCGTGATGTCGTGCGCGATCGTATCCCGCCGTTGCCGCACAAGTTGGGCGGCGCGGCGCAGGACCTCGCCCCGGTCGACGATCGATGTGCTCCGCCAGAGTCGAGCACCCGCTGTGGCACTCTCGATCGCGCGCTCGATGTCGGTCGCGTCCATCGCGGGGATCTGTGCGACCACGTCGCGTGCGTCGGCTGGGTTCCGGACCTCGAACCACGCATCAGCAGCGGCACCAACCCAATGCCCACCGATCAGGGTGGTGAGGCGATCGGTCACCTCATCGCCTCGACTGCGCCGTCCACGTCACCGTCGAGGAAGTATCCGTAAAGCTGTGTCAGCCGCTCCCGAGTGAACGGGACCGGGTTGTTAGGACGGGGATACCTGACGAGGCACTCCTCCACCATGGCCGGGATGTCCTCCGGCCCAAAGCCCACCTCGCGGAGGGAACGGGGCAGCCCGACTTCCTTGGCCAACGTTTGGGCCCAGCGCGCCAGCTCACCGGTGGGGACTCCGATCTCGGCTGCGAGCGCCTGCACCTGATCCCGTGCGCCCTGGGCGTCGTACGCGACGCAGTAGGGCAGGCTCATGCCTGTCGTGACGCCGTGCGGCAGGTTGGTGCGCGTCGCAATGGTGTAGGCCATCGAATGACCCAGGAGCGTCGCGGCGTTGAGGCTGAGCCCCGCGTGGTAGGCGGAGTAGAGCATTGCCCGGCGCGCCACCAGGTTCGCGCCATCCTCGTGCGCTGTCCGCAGCCAGCGCGCAATCGCCCGCACTGCGGCCAGGCCGTTGACTGTCGTGAACGGGTTTGCCCATGTCGACAGCGTCGTCTCAACCGCGTGGGCAAGCGCGTCCATTCCGCTCGCTGCAGTGACCCCTGGCGGGCAGGTGACTGTCAGCGCGGGATCCAGGATGGCCACCGCAGGAACAAGCCGGGCGCTACCGATCACGAACTTGCGGTTGTCGTGGTTGACGATCGTGTTACGAGAGGCTTCCGCCCCGGTGCCGGCGGTGCTGGGCACCAGAACCAGCGGCAGAGCGTCGCGCTCGATAGCCCTTCCCCGCATGTACGCCTCGACGCGACCACTATTGGTCGCGAGTCCGGCGGCAAGCTTGGCGGAATCCATGGCGCTGCCGCCGCCCAGCCCGACAACTGCGACGTATGTCCGCTCCCGTACTGCAGCAACCACATCGTTGGACGCGGCAAGTGTGGGCTCTCCAGGACTCTGGCCGCGGACGACGACCTCGTAGCCTGCGACCCTCAACGCATCCTCGGCAGTGCGCGTGCTACCTAGGTCGACGAGCATCGAATCGGTCACGAGGAGCACCGGCCCGGACGGGACGTCCAGCCCGCGCAGCGCATCGCCGAGGAGTCGAATCGAGCCGTCACCTTGGACGAGACGGCGTGGCGTTGCCATCTCAACGTCATGCGGCACAGCGAACATGAAGTCGGTGCCTGTGAATCCCAGATCATGCTGGACCGACGAGTGGGATGACACGCGAGGAGGCTATAACACGTCCGCCGCCCACCGCGTCGGACGGTGCAGCGGCTCGCCGGTGAGACCGAGGTCGAGCAGTGTCAGATGCCAGCGACCGAGGTTTGCCGAAACCACCTGGTCGAGCTCGTGACCCACGAAGCAGACGTTCGTGGGTGCGGCCAGGAGAGTCCCGTGCGGATCCTGCGCAACCACCTCGAGACTTCCGGTTCCATTGAGGTGCCAGATGCGGTCGGGCCGGTAGTTCGCGATCAGGCAGCCACCACCCTTTGTGAACGCGATGCCGTCCACGACATGGCCGTGCAACGTGACGAGCAGCTCCGGTCCGGAGCCGTCCCGGAGGTCGAAACGGCTGACGGTGGGACCGAGTGACTCCGCCACCCACAGCCAGCGCCCGTCGGGAGTGACCGCGCAGCCGTTGGGAAACCGGTCAAGCGCACGGGAGAAGACCTGGGCCCTGCCGTCCACGCTCACCCTCACAATGCGCCCACGATGCGCCCCCCACGCCCCGGAGTCGGTGAAGTAGAGCGTGCCGTCCGGAGCGAAGGCCGGATAGTTCGGGAACTCCAGCGGCTCCCCATCCACCTCGGTCAGCAGCGTGCGGACGTCCGAGCCTTCGACGACGCAGACCGACGGGGTCCTGCCGGTCACGCAAGCAACCACCCGGCCCCCCCCGTCGACCGCAATGCCTAGCACGAAGTCGGGTGCGACGGCGACGACCTCTGGTCTGGCTCCGTCGAGGCCAAGGCGGTAGATCTGTCCCGCCTCACCGCCGGCATAGACCACCTCATCGAGAGGATCCCAGGCAACGCCCTCCGGATGGTCGAGTCCGTCGACGAGCACCCTGGAGCGACCCGGGCCGGGAAGGTGCGCGAGAGGGTCCACGCGGCTAGTCCTTTTCCCTAACGTAGTCCTTGTCCCTGACGTGGCCCACGCTGCCATTGATAGTGAGGCCACCGTCGACGAGGACTTCCTGCCCGGTAATATATCGGGACGCATCGGAGGCCAGGAAAAGCAGCACGTCCGCGATTTCCTCCGGAGAGGCAATGCGGCCAAGGGCAATCCGCTGCTCATAGTTGCGCCGGACCTCGGGCGTGTAGGCGGCCGTGTTGAGCGGCGTGTCGGTCGGTCCCGGTGCGATCGCGGTAACGGTGATGCCATGCGATCCGAGCTCGAGGGCCAATACGCGGGTGAGGGCGACAACACCGCCTTTTGCCGTGGCGTAGGCGCCGAGATCGGCGGACGGCTGGACGTCGGTCACGGAGGTCACATTGATGATCCGGCCGCCTCCACCTTGCGCGACCATCTGGCGGCCGGCGGCCCGGCATCCGTAGAAGTAACCGTGCAGGTTAGCTGCCAGAACCCCGTGCCAGTCCTCATCGGAGGTCTCGAGCACCGGTTTCACCATGAGTTGCGCCGCGTTATTGACCCAGATGTCGACGCCGCCCCAATCGTCGACGACACGCCGACAGAGCGCCTCGACGTGAGCGACCTCCCCAGTGTCCCCCTCGACCATGAAGGAGCGGCGTCCGCACCGCCGCATCTCGGCGACAGCCGAGTCGGCGTCCTCCTTGCCCCACTTGTAGATGCCGGCCACGTCGGCACCGGCCCTAGCGAGCGCGAGGGCCGTGGCGCGACCTATCCCCTGGGACGACCCTGTGATGACCGCCCGCTTGCCACTCAGCTCGAACACCGCAGCTCCTTGACATGTATGGGAGGGTCACGCAAGTTGATTACCCTAGCAATCTCACCTCGTGGGAGAGGACGGCATCACGTGGTTCAGTCCAGGCTGAGTGTCAGGCGGCTGCGGCCGCTCACTGTGCTCATGGCGGCGGCGACTGTGGTCGCGATGCTCGCAGCAGGCTGCAGCAGCAGCAGCAAGAAGACCACGGGCGGCGACGGCAGCACGGGCAAAAAAGCGGGCGGCGGAACCGTGGCGTTCCTGCTGCCTGAGAACGTCACTGCCAGGTGGGAGGGCCAGGACAAGCCCTTCTTCGTGGCCGCACTGAAGAAGTACGCACCGGACGCCAAGGTTGAGGTGGAGAACGCACTCAACGACCAGTCGAAGCAGCAGGCGCAGGCCGAGTCGGCCCTCGCCAAGGGCGCCAAGGTCCTCGTGGTCATCCCCGTGGACCAGAAAGGCGCTGCTCGCATCGTGACCACCGCTAAGCAGCAGAACGTGCCGGTGGTCGCCTACGACCGCTTGATCAACGACAGCCCCGTCGCTGACTACGTCTCTGTCGATGGCGTCAAGATCGGGGAACTCCAGGGCAAGTGGCTGGCGGAACACACCAGCAAGGGTGCGAACATCGCCGTCATCAACGGCTCACCAACCGACGACAACGCCCATCTGTTCAACAAGGGCTATCTCAGCGTGCTCAACCCGCTTTTCTCATCCGGCGAGCGAAAGAAGATCGCCGAGGTATCCACTCCCGGATGGGAGCCGCCCAAGGCGCAGGCTGAGATGGAGCAGATCCTGACTAGTTCGAACAATAACGTGCAGGGTGTCCTGTCGGCGAACGACGGGATGGCGGCGGCGATCATCGCAGCCCTGCGTTCGCAGCACCTCGCCGGGAAGGTGCCGGTTACTGGTCTGGACGGAACGGCGGAGGGACTGAACCTCATTCTTCGCGGAGAGCAGGGCATGTCGGCCTACCGCTCACTCAAAGAGCAGGCTGACAAGGCGGCGCAGATTGCGGCCGCGCTCATGCAGGGCAAAGCGCCGCCCTCGACGTTGTTCAACGGGGCGACGAAGAACAACGGTGCTGTGGACGTTCCCTGGGCCCAGGTGACGCCTCAGGTCATCGACAAGTCCAACGTGGATTTGGTCATCAGCGAGGGGGCGGCGGCCAAGGCTGACGTTTGCAAGGGAGTCGCGGCCGGGACGGGGCCGTGTTGACCCTCGCACTTGCGGCCTGAGACGACGAACGGGGTGAACTGTGGAGACATTGCCTAGTCCCACCATCCCCGCACTTGTGCTGAGCGGCATCTCCAAGCACTTCGGCGCCGTGCAGGCGCTCACCTCCGTCGATTTTGAGGTCGGGCTGGGGGAGGTGGTTGCCCTGGTCGGTGACAACGGTGCCGGGAAGTCGACGCTTGTCAAGGTCATCGCCGGCACACATCAGCCGGACGAAGGGATCATGGTCTTCCAAGGACATGAGGTCAGGCTCCGGAGCCCTAGCGACGCGACCGGTCTGGGGATCGAGACCGTGTATCAAGACCTTGCGCTGGCCGACAACCTCGACGTCGTCGAGAACATGTTTCTCGGCCGCGAACGCGTGCACCGGATCGTGAGGTGGGCCCTGGAACCACTGTCTGAGATCGAGATGGAGAAACGCGCGCTCGCGGTGCTGCGCAGCCTGGATGTGAAGACGGTGCGCAGCGTGCGAACGCCGGTGGCCACCTTGTCGGGCGGTCAGCGGCAGTCTGTGGCCATCTCGAGGGCGGTGCTGTGGAACTCAAAAATAGTGTTGCTTGACGAGCCCACAGCCGCGCTGGGTGTTGCACAGACCGAGCAGGTGCTGACCCTCATCAGACGACTGAGGGAGCAGGGTCTCGGGGTGGTGCTCATCTCCCACAACCTGCGCGACATCTTCGAGGTGGCCGATCGAATCATCGTGCTGCGGCTCGGTCGGCGAGTGGCGACCTATCGGCGAGCCAGGACGACACCCGAAGAGGTGGTCGCCGCGATCACCGGCGCATCGTCACAGGCTAGCGCATAGTGGCGACGACAGCGCCTGAGCAGGGTCCGCTGGAGGAAGCTGCTGAGGCCGTCCGCGATGACGGTCTCGGGGCCGGCGTCATGATCTTGTTCAAGACGGGGCGCTCCCGCATTTCTTCGGGGGAGCTCGGCGCCCTGCCGGTGATCGTGGGTCTGGCCGTCATCTGGACCTACTTCCAGTCTCAGGACTCGCATTTCCTCACGCCGAGGAACCTGTCCAATCTTCTGCTCCAGATCGCCGTCGTCGGGACGATCGCGATCGGCCTCGTGCTGGTTCTGCTGCTAGGCGAGATCGACCTGTCCGTGGGCTCCGTCGCCGGTGTCTGCGCGGCGACGCTGGGAGTGCTGGTCGTGAGCCACAACTGGCCGTGGTGGGCCGCGATAGTGGCCATGCTGCTCGTCGGGGCGGCGATCGGTGCTATACAAGGTGCCTGGTTCGCCGTCGTCGGAGTGCCGTCCTTCATCGTGACCCTGGCCGGGCTGCTCGGCTGGCAGGGACTGCAGCTGCACGTGCTCGGATCGACCGGCACCATCAACGTCTTCGAGTCGCACATCTCGGCCATCGCCACCACCTTCCTTCCCGGCTTCTGGGGATGGGCCCTTGCCATAGGGTGTGCTGCGGCGTATGCAGCGGCGCACGTGACGGAGGAAAGGAGGCGGCGAGCGGCTGGTCTGCCTTCGACGCAGATCGCAGTCGTTGCACTGCGCACCCTCGCTACTGCGGCGCTACTCCTGGGCGCCGTGGCCGTCCTCAATCGTGCGAGCGGTGTCCCGACAGCCGCCTTGATCCTGCTGGCGCTGGTGATCCTCTTTTCGCTGATCACCACCAAGACGAAGTTCGGCCGATACATCTACGCCGTCGGGGGGAACGCGGAGGCGGCGCGGCGCGCCGGCATCAACCTCCGCGGGATCCGCATCTGTGCCTTCACGCTGGCCTCGACCTTCGCTGCCCTGGGTGGCCTGATCCAGGTCTCACGCGGAGCTGCCGCCAGCACCCAGACCGGCGGCGGCACCCTGCTTCTCGAAGCGATCGCCTCGGCTGTGATCGGGGGGACCAGCCTATTCGGCGGACGTGGCAACGTCTGGTCTGCCCTGCTCGGCGCGCTAGTGATCGGAAGCGTCTCGAACGGGCTCGACCTGATCGGCCAGCCCGCCGACGTCAAGTTGATGGTCGAGGGGGGCATCCTCTTGCTCGCCGTGACGATTGACGCCGCCTCGCGTCGCGGTCGAGCTTCCGCCGGCCGCGTATAGCGCCGACGCAAGGAAGGGCGGTGAGTCGCTCCCG
>JBPCRX010000029.1:0-32326 GCA_050996395.1 Nocardioidaceae bacterium | reverse complement strand
CTTCGCGAGGTACTGCTGTAGGACGTGAGAGGCCAAGACCAGCGGTTACGGTGGAGCCGGGCCTGGCACCCAGCAGTCCGCAAACAGTCCGCACGAGGTCTAAAACGGTCCAAAACCGCCAACTTCGCTCAACACTCGAAATCCGCGTTCCTGCAGGTCGTCAGTGGCACTTTTCGGGAGTTTCGTTACTCGACGAAATCGCTCGGATCGTCCCCCTACCACTACTGATCGGCGAACTGCTCAGTAGCCGCGGGGCTTGTGCGGGGTGTAGAGCCAGACCTTGAACAGGTGATCGAGCTGGCGGCCGGACAGCCGCTCCGCCATCCGTTTCAGCTGGTGAGTGCTCGCGTTGGCCTGGTAGTGGCGGGTCGGCCACCGATGCAGGAGCGCGAAGAAGGCCTTGTCGCCCATCTTCAAACGGAACGCCTCGAGGGCCATCGCGCCGCGGGTGTAGACCGAGTTCGAAAAGAGGTACTTCGGCCTGCCGAGGTCGGCCGGTGGCACATGCCACAGCTGGCGGCCGGCGTCGAGTCGCTGATACTTACGATCGAAGATGCGCCGTGGTGCGCCAGGCTTGTCACGCCCAACCCAGAGCCACTCGCCGTACGTCGCGAAGCCCTCGTTGAGCCAGACGTCGCCCCAGTCCTTGGGCGTCACTGAGTCGCCGAACCACTGGTGGACAAGCTCGTGCACGAGCGTGGTCTCGCTGGGCGGGTCGGGAAAGACCGGCCGGGTCTGCACCTCGAGGGCGTAGCTGACCGGGACGTTGTCGACGATGATGCCGGCCGACGTGAGGGGGTATCGGCCGAAGCGCTTCTCGAGGTAGTCGACGATGCCCGGCACCTTGGCCGCGGACCTGTAGCCACCCTCACTCGGGTCGAGGAACGAGATCACGCGGGTGCCGTGGTTGGTGCGATCGCGTATGACGTCGTACTTGCCGATGGAGATCGCGGCCAGGTAGGTGGACATCTGGTCGGTCTCTCGCCAGTGCGACGTCGTCGACCTGGGGTGTTCGACGGTTCGAACGGGCAGACCGTTGGCGGCGACCGTCAACCGCTTGGGCGCGCGGACGGTGAAGCGGTACGTCGCCTTGTCGGCCAGCGTGTTGTTGCAAGGGAACCAGGTCATCGCGCCGACGGGCTCTGCGACGACCGTCTCTCCGTCCGGAGTGTTGACCCACCCGTCCCGCACGCCGTCGGGGTCGATGTGGAACTGCGGCAGGCCGTGGTAGGTGACTACCGTGCTGAAGTGCCGCCCTCGCCCGACTGGGTGCGTTGGCGTGATGCGCAGCTCGTGGCCGCTGCGGCTGAACGGCGCTGGCTTGCCGTTCACCGTGACCCGGTCGACGACCAGCCCTTCCAGATCGAGGAAGAACGCCGACAGGTTGCGCCTCGCGACGGCCGACACGGTGGTCGTGGCGTGGATGCGCGGGCGCTGAAAGCGCAGGGCGATGTCGTAGTGGCGCACGTCGTAGCCGCCGTTGCCCGAGTGGGGGAACAACGAGTCGCTCGAGCTCGGGCTGCCAGGTCTAGCCACCGCTGCTGCCGCAACGCCGCTGGATTCGAGGGTCAACGGCCCTAGACACAGACTGGTCACAGCGGCAGCGGCCACTGTCGATCGCACCCAGGGACGTGGCATGACAACCCTTTCGGTCAGCTGTAGGGAACGGGCGGTTTGGTCGAGCTGTGCAGCCAGTCGCGGAAGACGGCGCCGAGCTGCTTGCCGGACAACCGCTCGGCTAGTCGGCGGAGGTCGAGCGTGTTGGCGTTGCCCTCACGGTGAAGGCTAGGCCACCGGTGCAGGAGAGTGAAGAACGCCGGACCGCCCATCGCGTGCCGGAGAGCCTGCAGCGCCATAGCGCCGCGCGTGTAGACGGCGTCGCCGAACAGTGCCGCCCCGTTGGGCGGCTCGGCGACGGGCGGCCGCCAGAAGGGGTCATTCGCGCCATGTGAGGAGTACAGCTCTTGGAAGTGGCGCTCTGGTGCGCCAGGTCGGCGTCGTGACTCCCACAGCCACTCGGCGTACGTGGCGAACCCCTCGTTGAGCCAGATGTCGCTCCAGTCCCGAGGCGTGACCGAGTCCCCGAACCACTGGTGCGCCAGCTCGTGCACGAGGGTGGGCATGCCGGGCGAGTAGGGGAACACCGGCCGCGTCTGCACCTCGAGGGCGTAGCCGACGTTGACGTCGTCGATCACGATGCCGGCGGAGGTGAACGGGTACGGACCGAACACGTCCTCCCAGTGGTCGAGCACGACGGGCACCCGAGAGACCGCACCGCCTGCGTCGCCGAGTCTCGGGTCGATGTAGGACACGATCGGGATGCCGCCGGCGGTGTGGCTGCGAACGACGCGGTATCTGCCGATGGAGACGCTCGCCAGGTAGGTCGCCATCTGGTCGCTCTCCCGCCACGCCCAGCGGGTGGCATGGGCCAGCGAGGTCTTGCTCTCGAGGCGGCCGTTGGACTCCACGGTGAGATCCGAGGGCGCTGTCACGGTGAATGCGTACGTCGCCTTGTCGCGGGGAGTGTTGTTGTCGGGGAACCATGTCATCGCGCCGACCGGCTCCGCCAGCACGGTCGCACCGTCGCGCGTGCCGAGCCAGCCGTCGGGTGATCCGTCGGGATCGGTGTGCTGCTGTGGCGTGCCGTGGTAACGCACGGTGGTGACGAAGTGCTGTCCGTTCGCGATCGAGTGCCCCGGCGTGATGACGAGCTCGTGCCCGTGCCGCTCGTATGACGCCGGGACGCCGTCGACGACGACGCGGGTGACCTGCAGTCCTTCGAGGTCGAGGTCGAACGCGGACAGGTCCTGCGTCGCTGCGGCCGTCACGGTGGTGCGGGCGTTGAGGTGGCCGTCGCGGAACCAGCGCAGTCCGATCGAGTAATGCCCGACGTCATACCCGCCGTTGCCCACCGACGGGAACAGGGAGTCCCCCGACCCGGGTGACCCAGGTGAGGCGGCGGTTGCGGCGACAGTGAGCGCCGCTGGTCGAGGCACAGTGCCGACCGAGCCGGCAGCCGAGGAGCCGACGGACCACGCCAGCGCCACGGCCAGCACAGCGGCGGTACGGGGGAACGGCCTCACAAGAGTCCTTTCGGCGACGGCGACCGGGTTTGCGGACCTGGGTGGTGTCATGCGCGGGGTCTGTCGTCTAGGTTCAGCACGTGCTGGTGGCAGTGGTGAAGGAGACCCGTGAGGGCGAGGCGCGGGTGGCATTGGTGCCCGAGCTGGTGAGCCGGTTCACCGATCTGGGTTACCAGGTGAAGGTGGAGCGGGGCGCCGGAGCGGCGGCCCAGCACCCCGATGACGAGTATTCCGCGGCAGGCGCCGAGGTGTCTGACGACGTCCTCCGGGAGGCCGACCTGGTGTTGTCGGTGCAGCAGCTCACCAGGCCCCAGGTGCGACGGCTGCGACCGGGAGCGGCAACCCTCTCGTTCCTGCCGCCGGCGCAGTCGCTGGAGGCCGTAGCCGAGCGACGTGACGTGTCCATCACCTCCTTCTCCGTCGAGCTCGTCCCGCGGATCTCGCGCGCCCAGTCCATGGATGCACTCAGCTCACAGGCACTGATCTCCGGGTATCGCTGTGTCATCGTGGCGGCAGGTCGTCTGCGAAGGTTCTTCCCGCTCAACATGACTGCCGCCGGCACGGTGCCTCCCGCCCAGGTCGTCGTACTGGGTGCCGGGGTAGCCGGGCTGCAGGCCATCGCGACGGCGAAGCGGTTGGGTGCAGTCGTCAAGGCGTACGACGTTCGCGCGGCGGCCGCTGAGGAGATCAGGTCTATGGGTGCAGTGGCGATCGAGCTCGAGCTGGAGACGCTCGAGGGGTCGGGTGGCTATGCGCGGGAGATGACCGAGGACCGTGCCGCTCGTCAGCGCGACCTGCTCGCTCCTCACATCGCTGCTGCCGACGCGCTCATCACCACCGCCGCAGTCCCGGGTCGCACCGCGCCAGTGTTGGTGACCACGGCGATGGTCGAACAGATGAAGCCGGGGTCCGTGGTGGTCGATCTCGCCGCTGAGACGGGCGGCAATGTCGAGGGGTCGGTGCCGGGCAGCGTGGTGCAGATCGGCGGCGCCCAGGTCTGGGGAGCATTCAATGTGCCCAGCCAGATGCCGGGACCGGCCAGCCGGCTCTATGCGCAGAACCTCGTCAGCCTGGTGACCCTCATGACCGCAGACGGTGTCTTCGCGCCAGACTTCGACGACGAGATCGTCTCGGGATGCTGCGTCACCCATGCCGGACAGATCCTGCACGCGCCGACACGCGAGACGCTGGAAGGCGGCAGCAACAGTGAGTGAACCCATCGTCTGGCTGACCATCTTTGTCCTGAGTGTCTTCGTGGGCATCGAGGTGATCTCGAAGGTGTCGTCCACCCTGCACACGCCGCTGATGTCGGGCGCCAACGCGATCCACGGCGTGATCCTGCTCGGCGCGGTGCTCGTCACCGGCTACACGGACTCCACGCTGGGTCTGGTCGTCGGGCTCGTCGCGATCGTGCTCGCCACGGTCAACATGGTCGGGGGCTTCGTGGTGACCGACCGGATGCTGCAGATGTTCACCGGCCGTCGCCAAGGGCCTCGTCGGTGACCCCCACGTGGGCTCAGCTGGCCTACCTGCTCGCCGCCGTGTGCTTCATCGTGGCGCTCAAGGGGCTGTCGTCACCCCGGACGGCACGCAACGGCAACCTGGTCGGCGCCATCGGGGCGGTCCTGGCCTGCGGCACCGTCCTCTTCGCCGAGGACCTGAACCATCTGGTCCCGATCCTGCTGGCCATCGCGGTGGGTACGGCGCTGGGCCTCGTCGGCGCACGGCGCGTGCAGATGACCCAGATGCCCCAGCTGGTGGCCCTGTTCAACGGTGTGGGGGGCGGTGCCGCCGCTCTGGTGGCGATGCTGGAGCTGCATGAGGCGATCGGCGCCGGCTCGGCGGGCGTTGCCGACATACCGGCGTTCGACCTTGCGGCCACGGCGTTCACCGTCGTGGTGGGGGCGGTGAGCTTTTCGGGATCGCTCGTCACGTTCGCGAAGTTGCAGGAGCTGATGACCTCGCGGCCGGTGCTCTTCCCCGGGCTGCCCATCGCGTTCGGAGGCTGCCTGCTGGCGGCGCTGGTGTTGAGCGCACTGCTGGTTGCGGACCCGGCGATGTGGGCTGGTGTGGTCCTGGGCCTGGTCGGGCTGGCGCTCGGCGTGCTACTGGTGCTGCCGGTCGGAGGTGCCGACGTGCCGATTGTCATCTCACTGTTGAACGCCTTCACCGGCTTGGCTGTCGCGGCCGGCGGCTACGTGCTCGGCAACACTGTGCTCCTCGTCGCGGGAACACTGGTCGGTGCATCGGGCACGCTGCTGACCAAGCGGATGGCGGCGGCGATGGGCAGGTCGCTGCTCAACACGCTGTTCGGCGCTCTCAAGGGCGGTTCGACGCTCGGGGCCGGTGAGGCGTCGGACCGGCCGGTGCGGTCCGCGACTCCGGCGGACGTGGCGATCCTGCTGGGCTATGCCGACAGGGTGATCGTCGTGCCTGGTTACGGACTTGCGGTCGCCCAAGCGCAGCACACGCTGCGCGAGCTCGTCGACGAGCTGGGAGACAAGGGCATCGAGGTTGACTACGCGATCCACCCGGTTGCGGGCCGGATGCCCGGTCACATGAACGTGCTGCTGGCGGAGGCGCAGGTGCCGTACGAGCAGCTCAAGGAGATGGACGAGATCAACTCGGAGTTCAAGCAGACCGACGTGGTGCTGATCGTCGGTGCGAACGACGTGGTCAACCCCGCCGCCAAGACCACACCGGGCGCGCCCATCTACGGCATGCCGATCCTCAACGCCGACGAGGCCAAGCAGGTGATCTTCATGAAGCGCTCGATGCGCCCAGGATTTGCCGGCATCGAGAACGAGCTGCTCTTCGATCCGAAGACGACGCTGCTCTTCGGTGACGCCAAGGACACGATGAGCAAGCTGCTGACCGCCGTCAAAGCCCTCTGACGGTTGAGCGGTCACTCCGAGTGCGTTGAGCGGTCAGTGCGGAGACGGTCAGCCGGTGAGGCCGTACAACCGGTCGCCGGCATCGCCGAGGCCGGGGACGATGTAGCCCTTGTCGTTCAGCTTCTCGTCCATGGCTGCGGTGAAGATGTTGACCGGTATGTCGAGGTCGGCAAGCTCGCCGTCGAGGCGGGCACAGCCTTCTGGAGCGGCCAGCAGGCAGATGGCGGTGATGTGGTCGGCGCCCCTGTCGACGAGGAACCGGATCGCTGCCGCCAGGGTGCCGCCGGTGGCCAGCATCGGGTCGAGCACGTAGCACTGGCGCCCGGACAGGTCGTCTGGGAGCCGCTCGGCATACGTTGACGCCAGCAGTGTGCTCTCGTCACGGATCATGCCCAGGAAGCCCACCTCGGCGGTGGGAAGCAGCCGCACCATGCCCTCGAGCATGCCGAGACCGGCGCGGAGGATGGGCACCACGAGCGGCTTGGGCGACGCGAGCTTGACGCCGTCTGCAGCCGCCACCGGCGTGGTGATCTGCACCGCCTCGGTACGCACCTCGCGAGTCGCCTCGTAGGCGAGAAGTGTGACGAGCTCCTCGGTCAGGCGCCGGAAGGTGGGGGAGTCGGTCGTCTGGTTGCGCAGGACCGTGAGCTTGTGGGCGACAAGGGGGTGCTCGATCACATGGGTCTGCATGAGGGCCAACATAAGGTAATCCGACGATCGCTGACCACCGGCGAAGAAGCCCATCTGAGCGACGGCGCTATTGGGTGATAACTGTGAGACAGTAAAAGAACTAGTCGGGCCGTTTCGGTCGGCTTTGTCTTCAGAAAGTCGACAGCCTTGATTGACCGTTCGCTCAGTGCTTTGCTCGACACTGTCGCCGCCTCCCTCAGTGAGGCGGGGGACCTGTCCGAAACCCTGATCCGCATCACCCATGCAGCCCGCGACAACGTGCCCGGCGCTGACCAGGCGAGTGTGTCAGTCCGGCACGCTGATGGGCACGTGGAGACCGTGGCTCCCACCGACCAGGTGGCCGAGCGCGCGGACCAGATCCAGTACGAGCTGCGCGAAGGTCCCTGCTATGACGTGCTCATCGACGACGAAGTCATCACCTATAGCGCCGACCTAGCGAACGAGTCCCGGTGGTCGAAGTACGGACCACGCGCAAACGCACTGGGGTTGGGCTCACAGATGGCGATCCGGCTCACCGAGCACAACGAGTCCTACACCGGCCTCAACCTGTACTCCCGCGACGTGCACGCCTTCGACGACACACCGACGGTGGCGCTGTTGTTTTCCAGCCATGCCAAGGTCGCGCTGGGCTATGCCCAGGAGCTCGAGAGCCTGAACGCCGCCGTCATGAACCGGCAGGTGATCGGCCAGGCGGTGGGCATCGTCGTCGAGCGGTACGGCCTCAACGAGGAGCGAGCCTTTGAGTTCTTGGTCCGCGTCTCTCAGACCAGCAACACAAAGCTGCGCGACGTCGCTGCCGACATCGTCAAGACGACTGTGGACAAGGTCTCGTAGCGGTATCTGTTTGGCTCGTGAGGATTGACAACGCTGAGATCGGGCACGTCATACCTAGTGACCAGCTCATCTCGATGATCTACCGAGCTGGCCACAGGTCCTGGGCGTTGAGACAACAGCTCCCAGGGCCGCTCCACGTGACAGACTAGCTGTCGCGTTTACAGCGTAACCGTGGGGTCGCATGCTTCGCCAAGATCTGTCACGATCGACAGATGTGCCCGCTGGATCCTGAGCCCGCCGCCGCTATCGACTTCGGTGTCGCGGCCGCACGCGAGGACGGGAACTGGGACGTGTCGTCGCTACCGGCCAGCGTGTCGACCGAGCTGGAGGCGTTTCTGCGCGCCCTTCGTCGGCTGCCGTCGGACGTGGGATGTGTGGGTATGGTCAGCGTCGACGAGGACTTCTTCGTACTCGCAAGGGTTTCGGGCGCTCACGTGCGACTTCTGCTGTCGGACGTCGGGGCGGCGACGGAGTCGCCTCTGGCCAGGGCGGTCCTGGAGCACCTCGAGCTGCCGCCGCCCGATGACGACGACGACCAGGTGCAGCCCGCGGGTGACCTCGGCCTGCTCACCGATCTCGGACTGACCGCCATGCAGCTGGGCGCCATGTGTGACGACGCGGAGCTCTATCCCGACGAGCTCCTCGCCGACATCGCCGACCGGCTCGGTTTCGGCGCACAGTTCGACGAGCTGCTGGACACGGTGCTGGCCTAGGTGGCCCGGCCAGTCATACAGGCACCCGGAGCCGGTGCTGCCCCGGGTCCGTGGGACGCGGCCATGCGCTCGGCGCTGGAGGTGGCTCGGCAGGCTCGAGGCTCCGGCGACATACCAGTGGGGGCGTTGGTGCTCGATGCCGACGGTGGGGTCGTGTCTTCGGGACACAACCTTCGTGAGGCGGACTCAGACCCGACCGGGCACGCCGAGGTGGTGGCGATCCGGGCGGCAGGACGACGCCTCGGCGCGTGGCGGCTCGACACCTGCACGCTGGTCGTCACGCTGGAGCCGTGCACGATGTGCGCCGGAGCCATCGTGCTCGCCCGGCTCTCGAGGGTGGTCTTCGGCGCCTATGACGCCAAGGCTGGCGCAGTGGGGTCACTGTGGGACGTGGTGAGAGATCGCCGCTTGAACCACCGGCCAGAGGTGGTCGGTGGTGTCCTGGCGGCCGAAACCGCGGAGCTCCTACGAGACTTCTTCGACGGCCAACGTTGACGGCTACCCGGTTCGAACGTGGCCGCTTCCTGCAGTAGCCTCGTCCGCGGTGGCGTGTCCGAGCGGCCTAAGGAGCACGCCTCGAAAGCGTGTGTGGGTGCAAGCCCACCGTGGGTTCAAATCCCACCGCCACCGCCATGTGACTTTGCGAGATCGCCGGCCGAGTCCTTGCCTCGTCTTCGCCGTCGCCGCAGCGCCTTGAGGTCCGGGCAGGTAGTGTCGCCGCTGGTGCAGTGAGGTCTGCTCCTAGAACTGCCGCTCCCGGCCGATGACCTCTACAGGTCCTGGCGACGTGTCGCCTGACGGCGTGTGGAGGGCGGTTATCAGGAACGTGTACTGGATTGCGGCCGCATGGATGGCCATGGCGCTCGTCGCCAGCCTGATCAGCATCCGAGTAGGAATCTCGGTAGCCCTGATCGAGATCGTGGTGGGTGCTGTCGTCGGTAACCTGCCCGGTCATACAGACTTCGTCCAGCAAACAGAGTTCACCAATTTTCTCGCCACCCTGGGTTCTGCCGTGCTCACCTTCCTCGCCGGCGCCGAGATCGACCCGGACAGCTTGCGTCGTCATTGGCGGGCCAGTATGAGCATCGGCGTCCTGAGCTTCGCTTTTCCCTTTGCTGGCGCGCTGGTAGTCAGCCGTCTCGTCCTGGGGTGGAGCTGGCACGCCTCGGAGATCTCCGGCGTCGCATTGAGCACCACGTCAGTGGCTGTGGTGTACGCCGTGATGGTCGAGTCCGGGCTCAACCGCGTCGACATCGGGAAGCTGATCCTTGCCGCGTGCTTCGTGACCGACCTCGGCACGGTCCTCGCCCTCGGTGGCCTCTTCGCCGACTTCAACTGGATACTGGTCGTATTCATCCTGGTCACCGCAATGGCGATGTGGTTCATGCCGGCGCTCACGCGGCTGGTGCTGCGCACGGTCGGCGGTCGGGTCAGCGAACCAGAGATCAAGTTTCTGTTTCTGGTGCTCTTCGCGCTCGGAGGGCTGGCGGGCTCAGCGAAGAGCGAAGCAGTGCTTCCCGCCTATCTCATCGGTCTTGTCGTGGCCGGTGTGTTCATGCGTGACCGGGTGATCGTGGACCGGCTCCGCACCATTGCCTTCGCCTTGCTGACACCGTTTTTCTTTCTGAGGGCAGGCCTGCTCATCTCCTTCCCAGCATTGACGGCAGGCATCGGGATCATTGCCGTGCTGTTCGCGGTCAAGATGGTCACCAAGGTGGCGGCGGTGTGGCCGACCGCAGCGCTCTTCGGGCTCGACGTCCGTGACCGGACCTACACGACACTGCTGATGGCCACCGGCCTGACGTTCGGCTCGATCGCCGCGCTGTATGGCCTGACCAACGGCTTGATCAGTCAAGCCCAGTACAGCCAGTTGGTGACCGTCGTCATCTTGTCGGCGTTCGTGCCCACCTTGATCGCGCAGCAGCTTTTCCAACCCGACCTCGAAGGACCTGACGGCACCGTCCAAGACACCGCTGGCGAGGAGCACTTCACGAGCGTCCGCCGCCGCACTCGCGGCGCATCGATTGTCCCGTCCAGTTCAGCCGCCACCAACGATCCGACCGGCGACAGGGAATAGCTGGATCGAGACAACAGGTCCGCAGACCTTCGAGAGAACATCGATGGACAGAACCTGCCCGTTGAAGAGTCCGTCGAGGACGCACCGGAGTCCACCAGTGAGCTCGACCCGCGGCGTTGGCTGGCGCTGGGCATCATCGGAGCACTGCTGGTCGCGACGTTCTTCATCTCGGCCAAGAAGGAGGACGTGCCCACCGACCCGGCGATGGCAGCCGCTGCCCGAGGAGACGGACGTTAGCCGTCGACGGTGCCGTTGGGTGGCGCGGCCGCCGCCGCGCCTGCGCCTCGTGGTGTGGCGGATTGCGCTGACGCGGCCGACTCCCGCGCGAGGAACGAGCCGAGCTCGGCGATCGTGGTCATCAAGGGAGCGGGGAAGACCACCGTGGTGTTCTTGTCGACCCCCATCTCGACCAGGCTCTGCAGGTTGCGCAGCTGCAGGGCCAAGGGATGCGCCATCATCGTGTCCGACGCGTCACCGAGAGCCGCGGCGGCGAGCGACTCCCCCTCGGCGTTGATGATCTTGGCGCGCTTCTCCCGCTCGGCCTCGGCCTGCCGCGCCATGGCGCGCTTCATGCTGTCAGGCAGCTGAATGTCCTTGAGCTCCACCAGGGTGACCTCGACGCCCTAGTCGACGGTAGTCACGTCGAGGATCTCGCTGATGTCGAGGTTGATCCGATCGGTCTCGGACAGTGTCTCGTCGAGGGTGTGCTGGCCGACGACCTTGCGCAGTGTGGTCTGTGCAATCTGATCTATCGCAGCGCGCACGTTCTCGATCGCCACGACCGACTTCACGGCGTCGATCACTTTGAAGTAGGCGACGGCGGAGACATCGACGCTGACGTTGTCACGCGTGATGATGCCTTGAGACTGGATCGGCATCGTGACGATGCGCAACGAGACCCGGTGCAGCACGTCGACGAACGGGATGATCGTGCGCAGCCCCGGACCCCGGGTGCCGACCAGCCGGCCCAGCCGGAACAGCACTCCTTGCTCGTACTGCTTCACGACCCGCACGGAAAGTGAGAGCAGGAGCAGCAGCACCACGACGACGATGACCACTGCGACGACCAATGACTTCATGCATCCAGCGTACGCCGGGCACAGCAGGTCACCGGCGATGCGAGGAGGCGATGCCGCCACCGTCAGGCGTTACCCGCGCCGACCTTCGTGCATACCTTGGTGTCCTTGGCGACCCGCCAATAGTGCTTGGCGGCCGGGTCGACTCCCTTGAAGTTGTCCCCGACGATCACGTCGATACCCGCGGCGAGCGCCGGCGTACGGCGAAGCTTCACCACACCCTTGAACTGGCTGGCGACGAGCTTCACGGGTGGTGTGGTGACGTCGTTGCCGATGATGGTGACATTCATCGTCGTCAGGCGGCCGGGCGCATCGCTGGCCAGGCCGGACTTGAAGCCACGGTCACCCAGGGCGTTCAGGGTGTCACCGGCGAGGCCGACCACGCTTCCGGCGTTGTAGACGTTGACCACAATGTCTTTGGCCCAGACCTTCTGACCCTTGTGGAACTGCTGCTGGTGCTTGCAGCTCGGCGTCTTCGGTTTGTGGGAAACGGCCGCAGGGGTGTCGCTGCCGGTCGCAGGAGAGATGATCGTGCGCCAGCCGTAGTACGCGGCGCCGAGCAGCACACCGAACAGGACCAGCAAGGTGATCGGTGTCTTCCAGCTCACGACGCACCTCCTTGTGCCGCCAGCCTAACCGTGGATCAGGTGGACCCGCGCGTGCAGTACCTGGCGCTGTTGCAGAGCGGCGCGCAGCGCCCGGTGGAGTCCGTCCTCGAGGTAGAGCTCCCCGCGCCAGTCGACCACATGGGCGAAAAGGTCACCGAAGAACGTGGAGTCCTCGTCGAGCAGGGTCGCCAGATCGAGTGTGTTCTTGGTGGTGATGAGCTGGTCGAGGCGGATCTGGTGGGGCGGCAGCCGCGCCCAGTCACGTGGGGCAAGTCCATGCTGGGGATAGGGCTGACAGTCCCGCACCCCCTTGAAGATCACGGTCCGAGTCTAGAGTGGAGCGGCTCGTGCGGCGCGGCTCGTGCGGCGCGGCTCTCGGGTTGGGGGCCGCTGCTTGACTCGGGAGGGCGGGAGCCACAGGCTGTGAACGCGCAGTCGACCGACTTCTCCCCAAGGAGCGACCTATGACCAGTTCGAGCGTTGGAGACGCTGCACCCAGGCGGTCAGTGTGACAAGCACCCTGAAGCTGGCGCTGTTCGGCGCTGCAGCCGGCGCCGCGGGAACGACCGCCCTGAACGCGGTCACCTATGTCGACATGGCTCTGCGCGGACGGCCCGCGAGCAGTACGCCCGAGGAGACCGTGAAGACGCTGTCGGAGCGGACTGGCGTTCCAGTGCCTGGAGAGGGCGACGAGCAGCAGAACCGGATCTCCGGGCTAGGGCCGCTCACAGGTCTGCTGGCCGGCGTGGGAGTTGGCGCATTGCTCGGTCTCACCCGCGCGGCTGGGTGGCGGCCCGGCGTCAGCACCGCTACCGGGGCGGCCACAGTTGCGGCGCTCATCGGCACGAACGGGCCTATGACCGTACTCGGGGTCACCGATCCACGCAGCTGGCCAGCATCGTCATGGGTCGCAGACATCGTTCCTCACGTCGCATACGCAGGCGTGACAGTTGCCGTCCTCGACCGCCTCGACCAGTCCTGAGTCGCGGTTCGGAGCCGGTCTGTGCTGGTAGGAGTCGGCATGGTTGACCACGCCGCCTTCACGTTCTTGCCCGACGACTCCCTTCGCAGCGTCGTGGACGGGATGGTCCGCCTGGTGGAGGCGGCCGGAGCTGCCGTGATCTCACTGGGAGCAGTGATCGCCATCGTGCAGTTCCTGCGGGCGTTGCCGAGTCGCGACGCCAACGCGTTCGTGGCCGTGCGGCTGTCCCTCGGTCGGTTCCTTGCACTGGGACTCGAGTTCCAGCTGGCCAGTGACGTGCTGCGCACCGGCTGTCGCGCCCAGCTTCGACGAGCTTGGCAAGCTGGCCGCGGTCGCCACCATCCGTACTGCGCTGAACTTCTTCCTGGCCCGCGAGATCCGCGACGAGCAGTCGGTCATCCATGAGCGCGACGCCAACACCGCTGGCCAAACCAGTGGTTCAGGGTCGGTCGCCAGCGGTCGTTGGTCGGGCACTGCCAGGCCGGTGGTGGTGTATGCCGGGGCAAGCCGGTCACCGTGCTCGAGCAGCCGGGCGCCGATGAAGCGGCCGGCGTCGTCGAGAAGGTCGTGACCGCCGATCGCGGCCCCGGCCTGGCCCGAGTAGCACTGGTCACGTATCCAGACGTAGCGGTAGTCGTAGTTGCGCCCGGCGCCGGCGCGCTCGGGCAGGCTGGTGGTGGCGGCGGCCACCATGCCTCCGCTGGCGCTGGTCATGCCGCGCAGCACGGCATAGCTGTGCCGGGTGTCAGGAGGCGCTAGGCAGTCCTCCAAGTCGGGTACAGCCGTCTGCCAGGCCGTTTCGGTGGCAGACCAGGCCGCGGACGGATTCACCGGCTCGTCCGGCAACGGCACAGAGGAGATCTCGAGCACCAGGTCGTGATCGGTGCCGACGGGCAGAGTGAGGTCCATGGTGAGGAAGCTGTGGTGGCCGCTCTCCCGACTCGCGGCGGCGGCGTCGGCGCCGGACCAGCGGACGTGGAGGCCGGCGCTGCGGGCGGTCCAGATGCCGTGGTCACGGGACAGACCTGTCAGGGCACGGGCGCCATACTTGCCACGGAGGTCCAGGTGGACTCGTACCTGCGCGTTCCCCTCGACCGCTTGGATTCGTCGCAGCAGCACGAGCCGGTCGGGATCGGCTGGCAGCGCGAGCGCGTCTCGGCACTCGACGGTGCCGTCGTGGGTCGTCCAGCGGCTGTGCCAGATGAGGCTGTTCTCCTCGTAGTAACCACCCCAGACGATCACCGGGACAGGAGTGACGGCATACCCGCCACGGCCACCGATCAACGCGCTGAAGACGGCGTCGCTGTCCCATCGAGGGGCGCACATCCACACGATGTCGCCGCGCGGTCCGACGACCGCTCCGCGCTCGCCGTCGGCGATCAGGGCGTACTCCCGTAGAACGTGCGACGGGTAGTGGTCCGGTGCCTTGTTTTCGACGCCGGGCGTCATCGGCGAACGCGGTCCATGCGCCGACCCGTCAGCAGGCAGGCAGCGCCCGATCCCGTCGCCAGCGTCGCACTGACAAGCGCGGGGCGACGGTAGGCCGGCTGCGCCACGGCGAGCGCCACCATGCTGAGCAGGTGCAGTCCCTCGATGTAGCCGGCATACCTCATCACAGATGTTCGGGGCCAGACCTGCTGGGCTGTTCCCTGCATCACATAGCGGGCACCGAGCAACCTCACGACGTCCAGGGTCGGGTCGCTGTTCCTCGATGCAGCGGGGATGACCGTTGCCGGACTCAGCGCCGAGACGAGCCCCAACGCGAGCGTGGACGCTCCGATGAGCCGTCGTACTCGTGCAACGCCCGAATGGCTCACCTGCACGACCGACGCGACAGCAGCGCGGCCCCGGCTGCGACGGCAGCCCCGCTCACCGCGGCGAGCACGCCGTGATGGTGCGATGCCCACAGCTGCGGAGCCCGGCTGTGGGCCGTGTCGTCAAAGATCCCGTGCGCGCCGAAGTCCTTCCCGGCCTCGCCGTCGGCGGGCTCCCACAGGTTGACCGGCTGGTCTGGGTCCTTGGGCTCGTCGGTCTGCTGCCCTGAGAATCCAGTCCGGCCCAGGTAGCGGTCGAGCAGGCCGGGGGCCACCGCATTGGCGGCGAGGGTCGCCACGGTGCTGGCGCCGACCCAGTACTCGCGACGCTTCGGATGGTCGGCGGCGAACAGCACCGCGCGGGCAGCGACCTCGGGCTGGTAGATGGGGGCGACGGGTTGGGCCTGTCGCGGCAGCCGGGACAGCACCCAGGAGAACTGAGGGGTGTTGACCGCCGGCATCTGCACCATCGTCACGTGCACGTTGCTCTTGTCGTGGAGCAGCTCGCAGCGAAGCGACTCGTTGAAACCCTGGATGGCGTGCTTCGCACCGCAGTAGGCCGACTGGAGGGGGATGCCGCGGTACGCCAGCGCGGAGCCGACCTGGACGACGGTTCCGTGGTCACGGCCGCGCATGTACTGCAGCGCGGCCATGGTCGCGTAGAAGTACCCGAGGTAGGTCACCTCCGTGACGCGCTTGAACTCCTCAGGCTTGATCTGCTCGAACGGAGCGAACACCGACGTGAAGGCGACGTTGACCCAGACGTCGATCGGGCCGGCCTCCTCCTCGACGCGTTGTGCGGCGGCGAACACTGCCTGGTGGTCGGCGACATCGGTGGGTATGACGAGCGCGGTGCCACCGGCGCGGCGGACGTCCTCGGCGGCTCCGTCCAGTCCCTTCTCCCCACGGGCGAGCAGGGCGACCGTGCAGCCCCGCTCGGCGAACGCCCGGGCGGTTGCACGCCCGATGCCGCCGCTCGCTCCGGTCACGACAACCGTCGATATCTGCTCTGGTTCCATTGAAGTGACTCCTTGGTCCGCGAAGTAAGTGGGCGCAGCACGTGCGGTTGGTCGACCTCCAAGCGTCTTCCCGACCGCAGCTCGGCGGAGGATAGGGGATTCGAACCCCTGAGAGCTTTCACTCAACACGCTTTCCAAGCGTGCGCACTAGGCCACTATGCGAATCCTCCGTCGCCGAGGCTATCGCCTCGTCGGACCCGGTTTCGAATCGAGCCAGGATGGCCTCGGAGGGTGGCTCGGGCGGGCGTTGGCGTGGGCTCGAGCAGCCCCGTATGCTCGGCGCAGCCCCTCGTGCGGCGGCACCTCGCCCAACTCCCCCAGGGCCGGAAGGCAGCAAGGGCAAGTGAGCTCTGCCGGGTGCACGAGGGGTCTCTCGCGCACCCGAACGGCGGTCAGCCAGCGTTCTGCCAGAGGCCGACTACGTTGCCCTCGCTGTCCTTGAAGTAGGCCGCCCAGCCCATGTCGGCGATGGCCATCTTCTCGCCCAAGGGTGACCCACCAGCGGCACTGATCTTCTCGAAAGCCTCGTCGATGTCGTCGACTGCGATCGTGACCGTCGGGTGGTCGGACGTCGGGCTCTGCCGCTTGCCCATGCCACCGTTGATAGCGCCCGGACTGGCGGGCATGCCCTGGTCGTTGGTCTCGGTGGTGCTGACCATCGTGTACTGCATCTCGGGCATGTGGTTCATGGTCCAGCCGAAGGCGTCGCTGTAGAAGCCATGCACCCTCTCGAAGTTGTCGGCGGGGATCTCGAAATGGACGACGCTGTTGCTCATACCGGCTCCTGGTCTCGTCGGGTGCTCTGGATGACGCTCTCAGATGACCCTAGGCCGTTCCGTCCGCCACCGTCACCCCCGACGGCGACGGACGTTGCCCGGTAGGCAGGCGGGACATCAGCGGGCATGGGCGCTGTCGTCGTACGACGCTAGGGTCGTGACGTGGATGCACCTCTCGCCCTCTATCGACGTTATCGGCCCGACACCTTCGCCGACGTCATCGGGCAGGAGCACGTGTGCTCTCCGCTCTCGCACGCGCTCGACAACAACCGGGTGCACCACGCGTATCTTTTCTCGGGCCCGCGGGGGTGTGGCAAGACCACGAGCGCCCGCATCATGGCGCGAGCTCTCAACTGCGAAAAGGGCCCGACTTCGACCCCGTGCGGCAGCTGTGAGTCGTGTGTCGAGCTCGCCAGAGGCGGCCCCGGCTCCATCGACGTCATCGAGATCGACGCCGCCAGTCACGGCGGCGTCGACGACGCCCGAGAGCTGAGGGAACGCGCGTTCTTCGCGCCGATGAAGGCGCGCTACAAGGTCTACATCATCGATGAGGCGCACATGGTGAGCCCGCAGGGCTTCAACGCGCTGCTCAAACTCGTCGAGGAGCCGCCCGCCCACCTGCGGTTCATTTTTGCCACCACCGAGCCCGACAAGGTCATCGGCACCATCAGGTCCCGGACGCATCACTACCCCTTCCGGCTGGTGCCGCCCAAGGTGCTCGGCGACTACCTGGTCGAGCTGTGCCGACGGGAGGGGGTCGAGCTCGAGCCCACCGTCATACCGCTGATCGTGCGAGCCGGAGCAGGATCGGTGCGCGACAGCCTCTCGGTGCTCGACCAGCTCATCGGGGGATCTGGGCCCGCGGGGCTCACCTATTCGCTCGCCACCACTCTGCTCGGCTACACGCCCGGCAACCTTCTCGACGAGATGGTCGACGCGCTGGCCGCTGATGACGGTGCCACCGTGTTCACCGTCATCGAGAAGGTCATCGACACCGGTCAGGACCCGCGGAGGTTCGCAGAGGACCTGCTGCACCGGCTGCGTGACCTGGTGGTGGTGTCGGCGGTTCCGGAAGCGGCCGGCCGCGGACTCATCGAGCTGTCCGACGACCAGGCCGAGCGGCTCACCGGGCAGGCCGCCCGCTTCGGCCGGGCGGAGCTCACCCGCGCGGCCGACCTCGTCAGCCAGGGACTCACCGACATGCGTGGGGCGACTGCACCCCGGCTGTTGCTCGAGATGCTCTGCGCCCGCATCCTGCTCCCAGGGCTCGACCAGGGTGCCGAGGGACTGAACGCCCGACTGGACCGGGTCGAGAGGCGGATGTCCGTGGTGGGCGGCACCCCACCGGCGGCGAGCGGAGGAGTCGTCGACGCGTCCAGGTCCGCAGCGCCACCAGCTGTCATGCCGCCCGGTCCGCCACCGGAGCAGCTTTCGGCCCCGGATGGGCGCGATACTGCCGGCTCGGCGCAGGACGTGGCTGGGGGCTCATCGCCCGAACGACAGCGACCGGAGGCAGCTGGGCTGCCCGACGCCGGAGGAGACTCCGACGCAGTGTCCCCAGTGTCCGGCGACGAGCCGGGTGTCCCCTCACAGCTCGGGCTGGTCGACGTGCGCCAGCTGTGGCCGGGTGTTCTCGACCGGGTCAAGAGCATGCGCCGGTACGCCTGGATCCTGTTGAGCCAGAACGCTCATGTCAAGGATGTCGGGGCAGGCATCATCACCATCGGGCTCGTCAACGCCGGTGCCCGCGACAGCTTCACGAGGAGCGGTGCGGACGAGATCCTGCAGCAGGCCCTCATCGACGAGCTGGGCGTGGACTGGACCGTGGAGTCGATCATCGACGGTGCCACCGAGCCCACGGCTGCGGCTCCTCGCCTCGACGTGCCGACCGTCTCGATTCTCGAACCACACGAGCCGACCGCGTCGGCCGCAGCTTCACGCCGCGAGTATCCAGACACCGAGACAGCCCGGCCGGCGCTGACAGCGGTCGAGGAGGTGGCCGACGACGATGACGTCGTGGCCGACCAATCCCTCAGCTCCACCGAGCTGCTCGCCCGCGAGCTGGGTGCCAAGCTCATCGAGGAGATCCGCCACGACACGGCCTGAACGCCCGAGAGATGTGAGAGGCAGCCGCTGTGTATGAAGGGGTGGTCCAGGACCTGATCGACGAGCTGGGGCGGCTTCCTGGGGTCGGGCCGAAGGGCGCACAGCGCATCGCCTTCTACCTCCTCAACGCCGAGGTGGTAGACGTACGCCGCCTGGCGAGTGTGCTGGTCGAGGTCAAGGACAAGGTGCGCTTCTGCCTCACCTGCGGCAACGTCTCCGAGGAGGACCAGTGCCGCATCTGCCGCGATCCCCGGCGTGACCTCGCTGTGCTGTGCGTGGTGGAGGAGTCCAAGGACGTGGTCGCCGTCGAGCGCACCCGGGAGTTCCGAGGTCGCTACCACGTGCTGGGCGGTGCCATCAGCCCCATCGAGGGCATCGGTCCTGACGAGTTGCGCATCAAGGAACTCATGCTGCGGCTGGCGGACGGTTCGGTCACCGAGGTGATCCTCGCCACCGACCCCAACCTCGAGGGCGAGGCGACCGCGACGTACCTGTCCCGCCTGCTCCGACCGATGGGACTGCGGGTGACGCGACTTGCCAGTGGACTGCCGGTCGGGGGAGATTTGGAGTATGCCGACGAGGTCACGCTCGGCCGAGCGTTCGAGGGGAGACGGTCCGTTGACGACTAGCGACGACGCAATGACGATGCCGAGCGAGCTGGAGGACCTCGCGCAGAGCATCGCCGACCAGGTCGAGAGCTTCCTGCTCGCCCTGCGCGAGATAGCCCGAGAGGGCGACCGTGGAACGGCCGTGCCGCTGCTGCTGCTCGAGGTGAGCCAGCTCCTGTTGGCCGGGGCCAGGCTCGGCGTCCAGATCGACTTCGTGCCGCGGGAGCAGTTCGAGCCCGACGTCGGACCCGACCCCGACCTCGACCTGATGCGTGAGCGGCTGGCGGTCCTGCTCGAGGGAGCAGACGACTTCACGGTGGTCTTCGACCCCTACACCGAGCCGCCGGAGATCGTGCCGTCGCGGTTGTCCGACGACCTCGCCGCGATCGCCGCCAGCGTGGCCCACGGTCTGCGCCACTTCCAAGCCGGTGCGCTCGACGAGGCGTTGTGGTGGTGGCAGTTCTCCTACTTCAACAGCTGGGGCGCCGAGGCGAGCGCGTGCCTGCGGGCGCTGCAGTCGGTCATCGCCCACGACCGCCTGGACGCCCTTGATCCTCCAGCCGACGAGGCTGCCTGGGTCGCGGCAGCCGGCGAGATCTGACCGTTCGTGCCGACTTGTCAGACCCTCAGCTGGTTATAGCCACCCGAGAGTCTGACAAGTCGCAAGAAGCTGGTGACACTCGCCCGGAAAAGGCCGCACCGCGAGGCTGCCCATCGGCATACCGCCACTTCGCTAGACTGAGGCCTGCCGAGCCGCCCCGACGACGCGACAGCTCGGGCTCCAGCCGAACTGCCGTACAGCCGGTGAAGGGACTCTTCGTGGGCATTGTCGTTCAGAAGTACGGAGGCTCCTCCGTCGCCGACGCCCAAGGCATCAAGCGCGTCGCCCAGCGCATCGTCGCCACCAAGAAGGCTGGCCAGGACGTGTGCGTCGTCGTCTCTGCGATGGGCGACACCACCGATGAGCTCCGCGACCTCGCCCAGCAGGTCTCGCCACTGCCTCCCGGCCGCGAGCTGGACATGCTGCTGACCGCCGGTGAGCGCATCTCGATGGCACTGCTGGCGATGGCGATCGCGAACCTGGGCCAGACCGCACGGTCGTTCACCGGAAGCCAGGCAGGCGTCATCACCGACTCCGCCCACGGGCGGGCGAAGATCATCGATATCACGCCGGGGCGCATCGAGAGCGCCATCGCCGCCGGCGACATCACCATCGTGGCCGGTTTCCAGGGCGTGTCGATGGACACCAAGGACATCACGACTCTGGGCCGAGGTGCCTCGGACACCACCGCCGTCGCGCTGGCCGCGGCTCTGCACGCGGAGGTGTGCGAGATCTACACCGATGTCGACGGCATCTTCACAGCCGACCCCCGCATCGTCTCCACCGCGAGCCGCATTCCTCAGGTGTCGTACGAGGAGATGCTGGAGATGTGCGCCAGCGGAGCCAAGGTGCTGCACCTGCGCAGCGTCGAGTACGCCCGCCGCTACACCGTGCCCCTGCACGTACGATCGTCGTTCTCGCAGAAGGCAGGCACCTGGGTCACCGACACCCCTGGAGGGCAAGCCATGGAGCAGGCGATCATCTCCGGAGTCGCGCACGACCGCAGTGAGGCCAAGATCACCGTGGTCGGTGTTCCCGACAAGATCGGCGAGGCCGCGCGTCTTTTCGAGTCGCTCGGTGACGCCGCGGTCAACCTGGACATGATCGTGCAGAACGTCTCGGTCGCCTCGAGCGGCCGGACTGACATCTCGTTCACGTTGCCGAGGGACGACGGGCAGGTCGCGATGACGGCTCTGGCCAGGCTGCGGGACGAGGTCGGCTACGAAGCGCTCCTCTATGACGACCGGATCGGCAAGGTGTCGGTCGTCGGGGCCGGCATGCGCAGCCACCCAGGTGTCTCGGCGCGCTTCTTCGCCGCCCTGGCGGCGGCCGGTGTCAACATCGAGATGATCTCGACGTCGGAGATCCGCATCTCGGTGATCATCGACGAGGATCAGATCGACGTCGCAGTGGCGGCGACCCATCGCGCGTTCGAGCTCGACTCCGATGACGTGGAGGCGGTCGTCTACGGAGGCTCGGGCCGATGAGAGGCGACGCCAGACCAGCGCTGGCAGTGGTCGGCGCTACCGGTGCCGTGGGTTCAGTGATGATCGACATCTTGTCCACCCGGCAGGACGTGTGGGGCGAGGTCCGGCTGCTCGCCTCGGCCAGGTCGGCCGGTCGGGTGCTGCGCTGCCGCGGCGAGGACGTCGTCGTGCAGGAGCTGACGGCTGATGCCTTCGACGGGATCGACGTCGCCATGTTCGACGTGCCGGACGACGTCTCCATGACGTGGGCGCCGATCGCCGTGTCGAGGGGTGCGGTGGCGGTGGACAACTCCGGCGCCTTCCGGATGGACCCCGACGTGCCGCTCGTCGTGCCCGAGGTCAACCGCGAGGCGGCTCGCAAACGGCCCAAGGGCATCATCTCCAACCCCAACTGCACCACGCTGACCATGATGGACGCGCTCGGCGCGCTGCACGCGCGCTGGCACCTGCGCGAGCTGGTGGTCGCGTCCTACCAGGCAGCCTCGGGTGCCGGACAGGCCGGTGTTGACCGGTTGCTCGACGAGATCGAGGTGGTCGCCGGGGACCGTGCGCTCGGTAGCACTCCCGGCGACGTGCGGCACGCCATTGCCAACAAGCTGGGCGACGAGTCGCCGTTCGGCGCGCCGTTGGCGCTGAACGTCATACCGTTCGCCGGCTCGGTGAGGGAGGGAGGCTGGTCGAGCGAGGAGCTCAAGGTGCGCAACGAGTCGCGCAAGATCTTGGGCATCCCCGACCTCAAGGTGTCGGCCACCTGCGTTCGGGTGCCAGTGGTCACGACCCACTCGTTGGCCGTGCACGCGGTGTTCGCCAAACCCGTCGACCTGGACGAGGCGAGGCAGGCGTTGGTCGAGGCGCCCAGCGTGGTGGTCATCGACGACCCGGCGGTCGGCGACTTTCCGACGCCGGCCGACGTCGTCGGTTCCGACCCGACGTTCGTCGGACGGTTGAGGCAGGCGCTGGACTTCCCGAACACTCTTGAGCTGTTCGTCTGTGGTGACAACCTTCGCAAGGGTGCGGCGCTCAACACCGCGCAGATCGCTGAGCTGGTCGCCGCCGAGCTGATGTCGGGCTGACAGGATTTGAACCTGCGGCCTCGTCGTCCCGAACGACGCGCGCTACCAAACTGCGCCACAGCCCGTGGCCCGCACACTCTAGCGGAGCAGCGCGACGCGGTTAAATCGCAGTTGCCGCCTTGGGACCGGGGCCCTCGACGAGCGTGAGGAGCGTGGCCTCGGGGCGGCAGCAGAAGCGGTAGGGGGCGTACGGCGACGTTCCCAGGCCGGCCGAGACGTGCAGCCAGGAGCGTCGTCCACCCGCATCGTGGGTGTGCAGACCACGACAGCGTCGACGGTCCAGGTCGCAGTTGGTGACCAGCGCCCCGACGCCAGGCAGCCGCAGCTGACCACCATGGGTGTGGCCGGCGAAGATGGCGTCGTACCCGTCGGCCGTGAACGCGTCGAGCACCCGCAGGTACGGCGCGTGGGCCACGCCCAGCCGTAGGTCGGCCGTGGCGTCAGCGGGTCCCACCACCACGTCGAGCCGGTCATAGTTGAGGTGTGGGTCGTCGACACCGACCAAGGCGATGCGCAGGCCGTTCACCAGCAGCTCATCTCGTCTGTTGTCGAGATCCTTCCAGCCGCAGTCGGTGAGGGCGTCCTTGAGGTGGCGCCACGGCAGTGGTGGCCCCTGGAACTTCTTCTTGCCCCCGCTCGGGAGGAAGTAGCGCAATGGGCTCTTGACTACAGGCGCCCAGTAGTCGTTCGAGCCGAGCACGAAGACTCCCGGCACCTCGCGCAGCCCCGCCAACGCGTCCATGAGCACCGGGATGGAGTCTGGGTGGCTGAGATTGTCTCCCGTGTTGACCACGAGATCGGGCTCCAGCGCACCGAGGCTTCGCAGCCATCTCTGCTTCGTGGTCTGGCGGGGGGTCAGGTGGATGTCGGAAAGATGCAGCACCTTGATGGGCCTGCCTCCCAGAGGCAGGCAAGGAATCTCCGCGCGCCGAAGACGGAACGCCCGTACCTCGTAACCGGCCGAGTAGACGAGACCACCGGCCGCGGCGGCCCCGACGGCCGCAAGCGAGCGCGCAACTGATGCGCTGCGACCTGTCATGGACCCTGCCATGCGACAAGGCTGTCACATCGGTCCTGTCACACTGGCCTGCATGGCCGCCCTCAAAGACTCGCTGAGATCAAATCTGACCGCGTCCATGAAGGCGCGCGACGAGCTACGGTCGTCGACTCTGCGCATGGTTCTGACGGCGGTCACCAATGCCGAGGTGTCCGGCAGGCAAGCCCGCGAGCTGTCCGACGACGAGGTCGTCGCCGTCCTGGCGAGCGAGGCAAAGAAGCGGCGTGAGGCGGCGGCGGCCTTTGAGGACGCCGAGCGTCCCGAGCTGGCTACCAAGGAACGGGCCGAGGCCGTGATACTCGCGGAGTTCCTGCCCGAACCGTTGACCGATGACGAGGTTCGCGCACTCGTCACGGCGGCCATCACAGAGCTCCGTGCCGGCGCCGAGGGCATGCGCGCGATGGGCCGGGTGATGGGGACCGTCACACCTCAGGTCAAGGGTCGGGCTGACGGAGGCGCAGTCGCTGCGGAGGTACGCCGGCAGCTCGGGTGACCAGTCGCCCCGACGTTCAATGGCCGTTCCCGTTCCCGTTGCCGGGACCACTTGGATGCGGGGTGGTGGGACCCGGGGCGGAAGTCGGGGGGCTCGTCGTCGGAGGGATCGTGTGCGGCGTCGTCGGTGGCGTGGTGGGCGGTTTCGTCGTCGGGGGGGTCGTGGGTGGTGGCGTCGTCGGTGGTGAGGTCGTGGGTGGTGGCGTCGTCGGTGGTGAGGTTGTGGGTGGTGGCGTCGTCGGTGGTGAGGTCGTGGGTGGTGGCGTCGTCGGTGGCGTAGTCACCGGTGGGGGCGGCTGGCCGATCGAGACGTAGATGGTCACCGTCTCGCCGGAAACCCCTTCTCCTGAGGGGGAGGTGTAGGCGACAGTGCCGTAGGGAGCACTGGAGTAGACCTGCGACGCGATCTGCGTAATGAACCCAAGCTTGGTCAGCTGTGCCGCAGCCGTACTGGGCGAGTAGCCGTAGAACGACGGAATCGGAAGGGTCTGGCCCTTGATCACCTTGACGTCGGGAGCGTGGAAGTCCGTGTCGGGTAGCCAGCGGGTGATCGGATTGATCGCCTGGAACCACATCGGTCCGGCGGTTGATGAACCGTGCACGTCGCCCAGGTTGACGCCACCGACCACCTGGTAGTTGAGGTTGATGGGATCGCCCAGCCGGTTGGCTCCGGCAATCATGGACGCAGCGGCCATCGTGGGTGTGTAGCCGATGAACCACACCGACTTCGACGGCGCCACCGTGCCGGTCTTGCCGGCCGAGGGCTGGTCGAGGGAGATGCCGGCGTCGTACCCGAAGCCACCGCGCTCCTGCACGCCGCGCAGGATGTCGTTGACCGCATCGGCTTCAGGCTTGCGCATGATGCGCTGGCACTTCGGTCCTGCTGTAGGGATCACCTCACCGTTGCGGTCGCGCACCTCGAGGACCGGCGTCGCGTCGCAGTGCAGACCGCGTGCGGGAAAGGTGGAGTATGCCTCGGCCATCTCGAGCGGGCTCACCGTCTCGAAGCCCAGGGTGAACGACGGCACCATGCTTCCGTTGGAGCCGTCAGCCCCGCGTGGGTTGGTGATCGACACTCCCATTCGGTTGGCAAGACGCCACGGCTGACACAATCCGGTCAGTTTCTCGAGGTTGGCGTAGAACGTGTTGACGGACTGTTGGGTGCCGGAGTACAGGTCCTGCGGCAGACCGTCGCCGGTCGAGTTGCTGACGTGCCAGGTCGTGTCGCCGGTCGTGTAAGGCTGGTTGTTGCAGACGGTGTAGTCGGACTCCTGCTCGACGACGGTCGATGGAGCCGGCAGGGAGGTGTTGAGGGGGATCCCCTGCTTGATGGCTGCGGTGAGCACGAACGCCTTGAAGGTGGAGCCTGCCTGAAAACCGTCGGAGTCGCCGTACCTGGTGGGCACCACGTAGTCGAGGAACGTCTGTCCCTTGCGCTTCTTGGGTCCCATCGGGCGCGACTGTGACAGCGCGCGCACATAGCCGGTGCCCGGCTCCACCTCGGCAAGGCCGCCGATGGCCTTGTCTGTCGGGTCGACCTTGTTGTGCACGGCCACGTCGGCTGCTCGCTGGAACCGCAGGTCGACGGTGCTCCGGATGGTGAGACCGCCGCCGTAGATGAGCCGTTTGCGGGCCTCGGTGGTCGGACCGAGGTCGGGGTCCGCCTTCAGGTACTTGAGCAGGTAGTCGCAGAACCAGGGCGCCTTGCTGTTGACGCAGCCGTTGGGGACGTCGGTGACATTCAGCCCGAGGGGGGCCTGATGCGCCCGCCTGTGTTGGCCGGTGGTGAGCACGTGGAGCTCGAGCATCCGGTCGAGCACCGTGTCCCGGCGGTTGCGAGCCGCCTTGGGATGGCTTGCCGGGTTGTATGCCGACGGGTTCTTGACGAGGCCGGCCAGCACCGCTGACTGGGTCAGGTTGAGTTGAGCCGCCGACACAGAGAAGAAGTGATGTGCTGCTGCCTCGATGCCGTAGGCGCCGTCGCCGAAGTACGCGGTGTTGAGGTAGTGCTCGAGGATCTGGTCCTTGGTGTAATGGTCCTCGACCCAGACGGCATACCGCAGCTCCTCGATCTTGCGCGCCTTGGACTCCTCCGTCGCCGCCGCAGCCTCCTTTGCCGTCGTGGCATTCTCGAGCCGCGTCATCTTGACCAGCTGCTGGGTGATGGTGGACCCGCCCTGGACGACCGAGCCCTCCAGCTGGTTGGTGATGAGTGCACGCAGGGTGCCTTTGACGTCGATCGCTCCGTGCTCGTAGAAGCGGGAGTCCTCGATCGCGATCAGCGCCTGCCGCGCGGTCTTGGAGATCTTGTCGAGGGGCACGTACATACGGTTCTCGTCGTAGAACGTCGCGATGCGGGTTCCGTCGGCCGCGAGCACCTTGGTGCGTTCGTTGAGGTCGTGGAACTTGAGCTTGAGAGGGAAGTCGTCGATGGCCGAGGCGCTGGCGTCCGCCCCCTTGCTCACCAGACCGACGAACGGAAGCACGAGACCGGCGATGAGGACGCCGGACAGCACGCTCACGCCGAGGAGCACGACGATCTGGTGGACGAAGCCGCCCTCGGAGTGGGCGGGGCGGGCGACGCGAAGCATGTTCACAGAGTACGGGAAAGCCCCGCAGCTCATCTGTGGACTGTTATCGCGTCACGGATGGTCTTGACCGGCGTCTCTTAGCTGAAAGAGGCCGTAGCCCGACGGCGCAACGCTCGTTGTACCGATGGGTGACTACAGACTGAATAAATAGCCCGAAGTGACTACTTCGCGTAAGCCGTTCGGGTCTGTCCGTAGGTGTCCGCTTTTGTGTAGAGTGCACCATGTTACCTGGTGCGCTCATGTGGTATCAGAGCCCCTTCCAGAGGCTCTTCCTCTCGGTACGGATCAATGTCTTTAGGGATCATGATGACGTGGAACGAAAACTGGGCCGACGTGGCCTCTTGCAGGGCTAGTCGACCTGACGAGCTCTTCGTGCGGGGCGCTGAGCAGAACCGTGCCAAGCAGGTGTGCTCGATGTGCCCGGTGCGCACAGAGTGCCTGGCCGAAGCCCTCGACAACAACATCGAGTGGGGTGTGTGGGGCGGCATGACCGAACGCGAACGACGCGCCATCCTCCGACGACGCCCCAACGTCACCTCGTGGCGGGTACTGCTCGAGACGGCCCGTGAGCACCATGTCGCGTCGCAATCGGCCGGACAGGTCGTCTCGGTCAGCTGATCGGGAGTCAGCTCGCAGCCATCAGGGATCCGACCCTGCGCAGTGAGTCGAGGTCGTGCACGTCGGTGGCGAGCGCTTCGACAGTGATGGTTGGTACCCCCGGATGTGCCGCCGCGAAACGGGCGCGCAGAGTACTCTCGCGGGCGACCACCGCCAACCGCTCGGCATGCAGGCGCAGAAGAGCTGCGGTCGGTCCGTCGTCGGCGTCCAGCTGCTCGGCCGCGGCGAGAGCCGCCTGTCGCGACAGCCCCGACGCCATGCTCGCCGCCACCCGGTTGATGACGAGTCCTGCGAGCGGCATGTGGTCCTCGGCCAGTCTCTCCACGAAGAAGGCTGCCTCGCGCAGCGCGTCGGGATCGGGCGAAGCCACCACCACGAAGGCTGTCCGGGGGTCCTCAAGGATCCGGTAGGTCTGCTCCGCGCGAGCCCGAAAGCCGCCGAACAGGGTGTCGAAGGCCGCCACAAAGGTCTGCACGTCGCGGAGCACCTGGCCACCGAGAACCTTGGTCACGGTGCTCGTGACCAGCGACATACCAGCTGAGAGGAAACGAACGGGACCGCGGGCCGGGGCGACCAGCAGCTTGATCAGGCGCCCGTCGAGAAAGGACGAGAGCCGTTCGGGTGCGTCGAGGAAGTCCAGAGCCGTGCGGGACGGAGGAGTGTCCACGACGATCAGGTCCCACCGGCCGGTCTCGTGGGCTTCTGCGTTGAGCTGGCCGAGCTTCTCCATCGCCATGTACTCCTGCGTGCCCGCGAATGAGCTCGACAACGCCTGGTAGAAGGGGTTCGCGAAGATCTGCGCCGCCTTGGCCGGCGTTGCATGCGACTCGACCACCTCGTCGAACGTACGTTTCATGTCGAGCATCATCGCGTCGAGGCTGCCGCCGGACAGCTCGCCCACCCCAACCACGGGACGCGGGACGTTGTCCAGCTCGTCGAGTCCCATGGACTGCGCCAGTCTTCGTGCCGGATCGATGGTCAGCACCACTACCTTGCGCCCGTGCTCGGCGGCGCGCAGGCCGAGCGCGGCGGAGGTGGTCGTCTTACCAACACCTCCAGAGCCACAGCACACGACGATGTGGACAGTTTGATCACAGACGAGTGCGTCGACATCGAGCTCGGGCACATCGGCCATCCGCCCCGAGAGCGGGCCGACGCGGGGCTGATTGCCTCGTCCTGGCTGGGACTTCGGACGCCGACCGGTGAGCGAAGGCCGTTGCATTCAGAACTCCCCGCTCGAGCAGAGAGTGTCGGCGAGCTCGTAGAGACCGCCCATGTCCATCCCGTCAGCGAGTCGAGCCAGCTCGACGACCGGCCGCCAGGCGGCGGTCAGCCGCTCACGCTGCGAGCGTTCGAGCTCCATCCGTTCCGCGTGCTCGCGGCCGATCTTCACCAGCCCATCGACAGCCGCTTCGTCCGCATGCAGGCCAGCGTCCTTGAGAGCAGCCTCGATGCGGGTGCGGTCAAGACCTCCCGACGCCGCCTGCGCCAGCTGCTCGTCGCTCAGCTGAGCCGATCTGGCCAGGTTGACGACCACCGTGCCGACAGCCAGTCCGATGGCGTCCAGCTCCACGAGGGCGGCGAGGGTCTCCTGCACCGGCATCTCCTCCAGTGATGTCACGAGGTGCACCCGGGTCTGAGCGGACCTGAGCAGCTTCATGATCGAGTCGGCCTGCCGGCGGACGGGGCCGACCTTCGCTATCCCAGCCACCTCGGAGTTGACGTTGAGGAACCGTGCGATGCGACCAGTCGGTGGTCCGTCGAGGACCACTGCGTCGTACGACGGCCGGCCTCCTTCGGCGCGGCGGGTCGCCTCGAACACCTTGCCGGTCAGCAGCACGTCGCGTAACCCAGGCGCCACCGTCGTGGCGAAGTCGATGACGCCGAACCGGTCGAGAGTCCTGCCGGCCCGACCCAGGCGATAGAACATGTCCAGATACTCGAGCAGGGCAGCTTCGGCGTCGATGGCCAGGGCGTGCACCTCTCCGCCGTCGGATCCGACTGCGACACGCCTCTCGGCGTACGGAAGCGGCGCGACGTCGAAGATCGACGCGATGCCCTGGCGCCCTTCGACCTCACACAGCAGAACCTTCTGCCCCCCGGAAGCGAGGGCGAGCGCGAGGGACCCGGCGACCGTGGTCTTGCCGGTGCCACCCTTGCCGGTGACGACGTGGAGGCGGACGCCCTGCTGACCTCTTGGCTGTCCTTCCGGCTGTCCCCCCGGCGACGTATCCATTGTCTGGAGACTACCCACGGGGGCTGGTTTGACTCCATGGCACGGGCGAGGGAAACTATTGAACAATCAACCAATTTCCGCCACGTTCTCCAGGAGCACCCACATGACCAAGATCGCCATCATCGCCGGCAGCACCAGGCCCGGACGCAAGGCCGGGGCCGTCGCCGAGTGGGTGCACCAGATCGCGTCGAAGCGCGAGGACGCCGAGTTCGACGTCGTCGACATCGCGGAGTTCCACCTCCCGCTGCTCGACGAGCCCGTGCCGCCGTCGATGGGCCAGTACAGCCAGCCGCACACCATGTCGTGGTCGGAGACGATCGCTGCGTATGACGGCTTCGTCTTCGTGACGCCGGAGTACAACCACTCGACCTCGGGTGCGCTCAAGAACGCGATCGACTTCCTCTACGCGGAGTGGAACAACAAGGCGGCCGGCTTCGTGGGCTACGGCTCGGCCGGCGGCGCCAGGGCCGTCGAGCACCTTCGCGGGATCATGGCGGAGCTACAGATCGCTGACGTCAGAGCCCAGGTGCTGCTGTCGTTGTTCAGCGACTTCGAGAACTACACCACGTTCAAGCCGGGCGAGCAGCACGAGGCGAGCGTCGACTCGATGCTCGACCAGGTCGTGGCATGGAGCAATGCGCTGTCGTCACTGCGCACCGAGGCCGCCGCCTGACGAGTTGCCATGCAGTAGGTTTCCTGCGTGGACAAGGTGGTCCCGAGCGCTGAGGCGTCAGTGGCGGACATCCCCGAAGGCGCTTCCTTGGCGGTCGGCGGTTTTGGCCTGTGCGGCATACCGACCGTCTTGATCCGGGCGCTGCTCGACGCGGGGGTGCGCGACCTCGAGGTGGTGTCCAACAACTGTGGTGTCGACGACTGGGGTCTCGGGCTGCTACTGCGGGACAAGCGCATCCGACGCATGGTCGCGTCGTATGTCGGTGAGAACAAGGAGTTCGAGCGGCAGTACCTCTCCGGTGAGCTGGAGGTGGAGCTGACCCCACAGGGGACTCTCGCCGAGCGGCTGCGGGCGGGAGGTGCCGGCATACCGGCGTTCTTCACCGCCACCGGTGTCGGCACCCAGGTGGCTGACGGCGGGCTGCCCTGGAGGTATGACGACACCGGTCAGGTGGTGAAGGCGAGCCCGCCCAAAGAGGTCCGCGAGTTCGAGACCGCCGAGGGACCGCGGCAGTTCGTGCTCGAGCGGGCGGTCGTCGCCGACTTCGCGCTCGTGCGGGCCTGGCGGGGAGATCGCCACGGCAACCTCGTCTTCCGCCAGTCGGCTCGCAACTTCAACCCGCTCTGCGCGATGGCGGGACGAGTCACCATCGCCGAGGTCGAGCAGCTCGTCGAGCCGGGGGAGCTGGATGCCAACGAGGTGCACCTTCCCGGCGTCTATGTCCAGCGTGTCGTCGCGCTGACACCGGAGCAGGTCGACGACAAGCGCATCGAGAAGCGCACGCTGCGCTCCGTCGAGGAGCGCAGCTGATGGCCTGGACGCGGGAGCAGATGGCAGCCCGGGCCGCTTCGGAGCTTGAGGACGGCGCCTACGTCAACCTCGGCATTGGCCTGCCGACGTTGGTCCCCAACTACGTCCCCGATGACGTCGAGATCGTGCTGCAGTCCGAGAACGGCATCCTCGGCGTGGGGGCCTATCCCTATCCAGGCCAAGAGGACGCCGACCTGATCAACGCCGGCAAGGAGACGGTCACCTTGCGGCCAGGGGCGTCGTTCTTCGACTCTGCCACGTCGTTCGGCATGATCCGCGGCGGCAAGGTCGACGCCGCGATTCTCGGGGCGATGCAGGTCTCAGCCACGGGCGACATCGCCAACTGGATGATCCCCGGCAAGATGGTGAAGGGCATGGGCGGTGCCATGGACCTCGTGCACGGCGCCAAGCGCGTTCTCGTCCTGATGGAGCACGTGGCCCGCGACGGGTCGTACAAGATCGTCGACGAGTGCTCACTGCCCTACACCGGTCTGCGGGTGGTGCAGCGCATCATCACCGACCTCGCTGTGATCGACGTCGAGTCAAAAGGCCTGGTGCTGCGCGAGCTGGCGCCGGGCGTGACGCTCGACGAGGTTCGTGACAAGACCGAGCCGCCGCTGTCGGACGCTCGGGTGTAACAACCAGCCGTCGGGCAGCGTCTAGGGGGTATGACCATGGACCACGGCTCCAGCACGTGAAGCTGATCCCGGCGACACACGAGCAGGCGTTCTGCGAGTTCGCCGCTGCTATGGCGCCTCGGCTGTTCCGCAGCGCGCTGCTGATGACGGGTGGCGACTGGCACCTCACCGAGGATCTCGTCCAGGCGACGCTCGCCAAGGTGTACGTCGGCTGGCGCAAGGTCGAGAACGCGGACTCGTCGGAGGCCTACGCCCGCGGCATGTTGACCAAGACGTTCCTGTCCCATAAGCGGGTCCGCCGTAACGCCGAGCTGCCCGGGCTGGAGCTCGTCCCCGAGCTTGCCGACACCGGCGCCCACGCGTCTCAGCGCGTCGAGCTCTTCGAGGCGCTACGCACCCTCGAGCCACTGGACCGCGCCGTCGTGGTGCTGCGCTACTGGGAGGACCGCTCGGTCGACGACACGGCCCGAGCCGTTGGCATGACTGCTGGCGCAGTCCGCACCCGTGCCTCTCGAGCCCTGGCTCGACTTCGCGTCCAGCTCACCGACACCACGGCGGCCGGCTCATGAGCGGCTCGCTGACTCCCGAAGGGGAAGACGACATGACGTTCGACGAGAACAGCCTCAAGACCCGTTTCAACGAAGCCGTGGGCACCGTTCAGCCCGACGTCTCCTCACTGACCCGGAGCTCGGCGGCCGCCGGGCGCGGCCGGCAGAACCGCCGACAAGTGTCGGTCGGGGGAGGGATTGCGGACCTGGCCGCAACGGTCT
>JBPCRX010000157.1:0-16045 GCA_050996395.1 Nocardioidaceae bacterium | reverse complement strand
GCTCAGCGACGTGACGGTGGACCAGCTGCTCGACGACCTTCAGCTTGCTCGCACAGGCAGCCGCGAGCCGGTAGCGGTCCTCGGGCTCGGCGGTCGCGTAGACGAAACGCTCGCCGTCGGTCAGGCTCACCCGCACCTCGACACACTCGGCTGGGGCGATGTAGCCCTGTGACTCGATGTCCTTCCACGGCGCGTCGTAGCGCTTCGGACCGATCAGCGAGAATACGTCACCCTCCCGACCGTCCTCTCGGATGAGAGTCGCGGTCAGACCGATCCGACGGCGAGCCTGCAGGTCCGCGGTCATCCGGAAGATCGGCGCGGGCAGCAGGTGCACCTCGTCATAGATCACCAGTCCCCAGTCACGCGCCTCGAACAGCTCCAAGTGCGCGTACACGCCCTTGCGACGGGTCGTCATCACCTGGTAGGTGGCGATGGTCACCGGCCGGATCTCCTTCACCGCACCGGAGTACTCACCGATCTCGTCGGCGGTCAGTGTCGTACGACGCAACAGCTCGTCGCGCCACTGCCTGGCCGAGACCGTGTTGGTGACGAGAATCAGCGTCGTGGTCTGCGCCTGCGCCATCGTGGCCGCCCCCACGACTGTCTTGCCGGCTCCGCAGGGCAGCACCACCACGCCGGAACCGCCGGCCCAGACGGACTCCACGGCCTCCTGCTGGTAGGGACGCAGATGCCACCCGCTCTCGGCCAGCGCGATCGGATGTGCCTCGCCGTTCACATACCCCGCGAAGTCCTCGGCCGGCCAGCCAAGCTTGAGCAACGCCTGCTTGAGGTTTCCGCGCTCGCTGGCGTGCACCGCGACCGAGTCGTCGTCGATGCGAGTCCCCAGCATGGGCTGGATGCGCTTGGCACGGACGACCTCGGTGAAGACGGCCCGATCGGTGCTGGACAGCACCAGGCCGTGCACGGGGTGCTTGTCGAGCCGCAGCCGACCGTACCGGCCCATCGTCTCGGCGATGTCCACCAGCAGCGAGTGCGACACCGGGTAGCGGGAGAAGGTCAGCAGGGCGTCGACGACCTGCTCGGCGTCGTGGCCCGCCGCTCGGGCGTTCCATAGGCCCAGAGGTGTCAGGCGATAGGTGTGGATGTGCTCCGGAGAGCGTTCCAGCTCCGCGAACGCAGCGATGACGCGGCGGCAGTCGCGAGCACGCGGATGGTCGACTTCGAGCAGCAGCGTCTTGTCGGACTGGACGATCAGTGGCCCGTCGGTCATCCGACAGCCAGGTCAGCGAGGTCGAGAGTGCGGGCGGAGTTCACCGAGCAATGCTACGGGGACGACGCAGAGCGCAGGATGTGCGCGGCGGTGATGCGCCGCAGGGGGAGCATCAGCAGCTCCGACGTACGGGCGTCGTGTGCTCGAAGCAGACCGTCGTCGAGCGCCTGCGCATGCACCCGACGCTCCCCGGAGTCGCCCCGCGTGTCGACATACCCGACCCACACGACCTCTCCGCTCTCGACCGCTTCCCTCAACGTGTCGAGTGCCGACTCGGGGCGGGGGCCGTCGGACCGGGCGATGTCGTCGGCCGGCCCCACTTCGCCGGAGCCGTGTCTCAGCGTCCGGACGATGTCGGCTGCGGCATGGAGCTCGAGCTCGTCGGCACCGCGGGGTCGCGGCGGCGGCGCCGCATCGGGCCGTGGAAGAGCCCGATCGGGCTCTGTGTGGTGGTCCGGTCGGGGGTGAGCCCCGCGGTTCGCCGCCACCCGGTCAAGGTCATGAATGAGGTACTCGAGCGGCTGGGGGATCGGCGTCGTCGACACGCGGTGCAGTGCTTCGGACATCTCGTGGCTGGACCAGCCCAACAACACCGCACGCTCGAGCGACTCACGCGTGAAGCGGTAGACAGTCGCTCCGCCCCGGGACTCGACGTCGGCGAGGGAACCGAGAGTTCGCGCCAGCTGCGGAGTGAGAGGGCCCGGCGCCACCGCGGTGAGATCGGCCTGCACCAGCACGTGGTCGACGCGCTCGGGCAACAGGGAGCTGAGCGCATCCTGCGGACGATCGGCGTCCAGGTCCTCTAGGCCAGTCGAGAAGCTAGCGAGCGCCCCCCGTCCGGTCACCCCCAGCCAGGCGGCCTCGTCGACCACGAGCGCCGCGTGGCGGTCTCGGGCGGCCGGGCGGCGTGGGCGCTGCCAGGCCAGCCAGGTGCGCAGCTCCGCGACGGTGACGACGATGCCGCTGCCTGGTTCTCCGAAAGCTTCCAGACACAGCATCTTGAAGCTTCGTGGACCGCTGCTCGTGTGATCGACGAGCCAGGTGTGCACCAGTGCGCGCCACTGCCGTGACAACGGCCACGTCCGCCAGTCGTCGAAGCGCCGGGTCGGGATGAGCGACTCCTCAGAGTCGCGTTGCGCCGCACCTAGCAGCCCGAACGCCCGGGCGATCTCCAGATGGGTCGCGGCAACCGAGCTCGGAACGTCGAGCAGCGCCGCGAAGGCGCGCACGTCCCGGGTGGCGAGGGTGCCGGTCTTGCGCATGAGCTTCGCGGGCTGGTGGTCGCAGTGCTCGACGAGCAGGTCCATCCGGCGTACGAACTCAAATGCCGAACCGGCCGCCACCTTGTCCACGACATCGGGCGCCAAGTGCGTTTCGCCGACTGCTGGCGGAGCGCTCGCCGGCGGTACGTCGACGGCGATCTCACCGAGAAGCACCGGCATGGCCCGAACCGGTCGCAGTGCCGACTCGATGCCCCACAGCAGCCCGAGGTGCAGGAGCCGCTCGACGGCGCGGCGAAGCTCGACCGAATCCACATCGGGCCGGTCGAGGTGCGTGGCCGAGAACGGCCCCGCGGTCGAGCAGGCAGCTGACGCCACCCACAGCTCGAAGCTGGTCAAGGTGTCCAGAGCGGCTCCCACAGAATGCCGGGTGGTTGCGCGGGAGGCGACCTGGCTGAAGTCGCTCGGAGTCGGTGCGGCGAGGTCGGGTCGCTCACTCAGGAGCCGGCACAGCGCGATGTCGTCCCACTCGCGGAACATCTGCGTCAAAGAGCGGGGAACCGCCTGTGAAGAGGTCATCACCCTCCACCGTAGTTGGTCTGCGCCATGGGAGCGTCGGATCGCTCCCATGGCAAGATAGCCGCCGACATCGTGAAGGGGGACCGGATGGCGCTCATCCAGGCGCGGGGGCTCAGCAAGACGTTCAGCGGCAAGGCAGCTGTCAAGAGCCTGTCGTTCGACGTCGTCCCCGGTTCCGTCACGGGCTTCCTCGGCCCCAACGGCGCCGGCAAGTCCACGACCATGCGGCTGATGCGCGGCCTCGACAACGGTGAAGGCGTGACGACGTACGACGGCGTCGCCTACCGCGATCTGCGAGAGCCCATGCGCCACGTCGGCTCGGTGCTCGACGCCAAGCCGTTCCACCCCACCCGCCGCGCGACCAACCACCTGCGCATGCTCGCCGTCTCCAACAAGATCCCGCAGACCCGCGTCACCGAGGTCATCAACATGGTCGGCCTGGGAGACGTGGCGAACGCCAAGCCCAAGACCTTCTCGCTCGGCATGGGACAGCGGCTCGGGCTCGCCACCGCGTTGCTGGGCGATCCCGGCACGCTGATCCTCGACGAACCGGCCAACGTTCTGGACCCCCAAGGGGTGCACTGGTTGCGTTCGATGCTCAAGAGCCTGGCTGCGCAGGGCCGCTCCATCTTCGTGTCCTCGCACCTGCTGTCTGAGATGGCGTTGATGGCCGACCACCTCGTGGTCGTAGGGCGGGGTGCGCTGATCGCGAGCGGCAGAATGGCCGACTTCATCTCGACGAGCCACCGCAATGCTGTGATCATTCGAGTCGGCGACCCTGACCTCATGACGCGTGAGCTGCGTGCGCGACGGGCAAGCGTCGTCGCCGAGCCGGACGGCTCGCTGGCGGTCACCGGGCTGGACTCCGACGCCGTCGGTGCGCTGGCCCACCAGCTCGGGGTCCGTGTGTTCGAGCTGTCCAACCGCCAGGCAACGCTCGAGGAGGCGTTCCTCGATGCCACCGGGGCCTCGGAGGAGTTCCGCGCCTCGATGGGGTTCGGGTCGCAGCCGGGTTATGCCGGCATGGCGGGACCCGACCCCTACGCTGGCCAAGCTGGCCAGCCGCCGCAGGGCTACGGCCAGCCGCCGCAGGGATACTCGACGTCACCGCAGGGATACTCGACGTCACCGCAGAGCTACCGCCCGCCGCCGGGTTACGGCCCGCCGCCGACGGGGTACCCGGCTACGCCGCCGCAGGGCTACCGCCAGCCGCCGAGTCAAGACCCAGACCGACCGCTCGAGGGGCAGGACCGATGACCGGGGCTCTCAAGTACGAGCTGGTTCGCATCCGCACGATCGCCTCGACCTACTGGATGTCGGGGGCGGCAATCCTCCTCACCACCGGATTGTGCTTCCTACTGGCTCTCACATTGAACCTGAACGACTTCGCCGGTGGCGACTTCATCTTCGACGACGACCGGCTGACTGTCTTCGTCCTGCTCGCCGGAGCATCTATCACCGGCATCCCGGTGCTTGCGGCGCCGTTCATGGCGGTGATCGGCGCGATGGCCATGGGGCACGAGTACCGCTACGGCACCAACAAGGCCACCTTGTCAGCGCTGCCCGACCGGATCGCCGTGCTGGCGGCCAAGCTGCTCGTGCTCATGGGCTGGGTCGCTGTCGTGGTGGGCACCATCGTCATGCTCGACGTGGCAATCGCCTGGCTGTTCCTCGACGGCTTCGGCCTTGGCGGTCAGACGTGGCGACCGGTGCTGATGTACCTCAGCTACTGCGAGGGCTTCGCCGTCTCGGGCTTCGCCCTGGCCGCGATCTTCCGCAACCTCACCGGGGCGATCGTGGCCGCGCTGGTGATCCCGTACGTCATCGAGCAGATCCTCTACGGCATCTTCGCGGCGATCGCCAACACCTCTCACCGTGGTATCGGCAAGCTCACCAACCTGCTGCCGGCCTCCGCAGGCAAGCGCACGCTGTTCCTGCCGTACGACGCGGTGGCCGGCTTCGGAGGGCAGGTCGACACGTGGAGCCTGCCCGCCAGTTTCGCGGTCTTCTGGGTCGCCATCGCCCTCACGACGGCCGCCGGCTGCGCGTTGTTCATCACGCGCGACGCCTGAGCGGCCACTAGCCTGACGCCCATGCAGAAGGCTGCGCCGTCGTACGTCGCGGGACCCACCGACGTACCCCTGCTCGACGAGACGATCGGCCAGAACCTGGAACGGGTCGCATCCCTTCACCCGAAGCGTGAGGCGCTCGTCGAGCGCTCCACTGGCCGACGGTGGACGTACGCGGAGCTCGAGGCCGACGTGGACGCCGTCGCTCGAGGTCTCCTGAGGCTGGGCATCGACGTGGGCGACCGGGTCGGCATCTGGGCCCCCAACTGTGCCGAGTGGACACTGGTGCAGTACGCCACAGCCAAGATCGGCGCAATCCTCGTGACCGTCAACCCGGCGTACCGCAGTCACGAGCTGCGCTACGTCGTGAAGCAGAGCGGGATGCGTCTGCTCTTTGCGGCGACCTCGTTCAAGTCCAGCGACTACAGCGCACTTGTGGACGAGGTCCGTGCCGACTGTCCTCGGCTCGAGCGCACGGTCTATCTGGGCACCAGGGACTGGGAAGAACTCCTGGAGGCGTCCGGTGAGGTCCTCGACGGAGTGCTCCACGAACAGCTGGCGACGCTGTCACCGGGCGACCCGATCAACATCCAGTACACCTCGGGCACTACAGGCTTCCCCAAAGGGGCGACCTTGAGCCACCGCAACATCCTCAACAACGGCTACTTCGTGACCGAGCTGCTCAACCTGACCCACGAGGACCGCCTCTGCATCCCGGTGCCGTTCTACCACTGCTTCGGCATGGTGATGGGCAACCTCGGATGCACCTCTCACGGGGCAACCATGGTGATCCCTTCGCCAGGCTTCGACGCGCAGCTCACTCTGCAGACCATCATCGATGAGCGGTGCACAGCGGTCTACGGCGTCCCGACGATGTTCATCGCTATGCAGGCCCTGCCGGACTTCGACAGCTACGACCTCTCGTCGCTGCGGACGGGACTCATGGCCGGTTCCCCCTGTCCGGTGGAGGTGATGAAGCGCTGCGTGCTCGACATGCACATGGCCGAGGTGGGCATCGCCTACGGGATGACCGAGACGGCACCGGTCTCGACGCAGACCCGCGTGGACGACGACCTGGGGCGCCGGACGACCACCATCGGGCGCGTCCACCCTCACGTCGAGATCAAGCTGGTCGACCCGATCACAGGAAGCACGGTCCCCCGCGGCACCCCTGGCGAGCTGTGCACCCGCGGTTACTCGGTGATGACCGGCTACTGGGAGCAGCACGACAAGACTGCGGAGTCCATCGACGCCGACGGCTGGATGCACACAGGGGACCTGGCGCAGATGCGCGCCGACGGGTACCTGACGATTGCCGGCCGCATCAAGGACATGGTCATTCGCGGCGGGGAGAACGTCTACCCACGCGAGATCGAGGAGTTCCTGCACTCCCATCCCGACATCGAGGACGCCCAGGTGGTCGGAGTACCCGATCCTCGTTACGGTGAAGAGCTCTGCGCCTGGCTCCAGCTGCGCACCGGCGCCGCGCCGCTCGACACCGAGGCTGTCCGGCAGTTCGCCAAGGACAAGCTGGCCCGTCATAAGATCCCGCGCTACGTGCTGGTCGTTGACCATTTCCCGATGACTGTCACCGGCAAGGTCCGCAAGGTCGAGATGAGGCGGGCCAGCGCCGACAGACTGGGGCTGACGGCACCTTCATCCGATGGTGACGAACGTGAGACTGTCTGAGTCCGCGTAGGTGACCGCGCCGAACCAGCGCCGCGACTTCTCCAGACCGGTCCAACCGACGTCGAGGACGAAGGGCTCGTGACCCGTCACGTCCACCCGAGGAGGCGTCACAGTGAGGCCTCGACCCCGTTGCGAGCCCAGCACCCAGCCGGTGAACTGCGCCGGGCAGGCCGCCGAGCTTGTCGACGTGACGGCGTTGACGTAGACGTCGTACCGACCCGGCGAAGGCTGCTCCACCGTGACCTGTTCGTCCGCCGACGCGCTGGTACGGGCGGCGACGAGCTGGCTCCTCCGGTAGACGTACAGGTCGAAGTCGCAGGAGCTGTTGGGCGCGGCCACCTCGAACCGCAGGGCCGCTGTGTGGGCGCGCACCGGATAGCTCCGCATGAACGTGCTCCGGGTACGTCGCGGGGCGGTGGACTCGAACCGACCGGGCTCGAGCAGGAGGTCGACAGGCCGGGCGGCTACCGGCCCCAGCACGCGCGTCGCGATGGTGCCGGTCACTCCCGCCTCCGCTCGCAGTCGCAGATCCCCGCCTCGACCAGTCCCGAGGAGGCCATCAGGAGCCAAGACGTACTCGGGGCGGATGACGATGGGGCTTGTCACGCGATGCCCGAGAGACCCGTGCCAGCTCAGCTCGCCGGAGCTGACCTGGTCGTAGTGGGCGGACCGTCTCAATGTGAAGGCGACAGTGAAGCGACGACTCTCACCTGGCTCGAGCGTCATCGTGGAGGGCGTCACCGCCACGCCGATGCCGTGCAGGCCGCTGACCTGGGCGACATAGGTCTCCGCGCGATCCGAGACGTTGGTGACCGTGCGCTCCACCTGCTGGTCGGCGACAAGCCGGCCGATGGCGATGGACGCGACGTTGAGGTCGTGTGCATCGAGCGCACGCATGGCGACCGGGCTTGCGTCGCCGTAGGTCGCTCCACTGCCCTCGAGGAACTGCAGCCAGTCCGCCCGTCCGGCGTCGTAGACCAGGCCGGGGTCGAACACATCTCGAGCGACCACCTCACCGCTTCCTCCCGCGAGGGCAGCGGCGCGTCCCGGTAGTGGAGAGCTGGTCGTCATCATGGCCGACTTGACGGCCGCTGGCGACCAGTCAGGATGTACCGCCATCAGATCAGCGGCCAGCCCCGCTACCTGTGGCGCGGAGGACGACGTTCCCGTCGACAGGTCCCAGAGGCGGCTGAAGTCAGCCGGCGGGGCGGTCGCGCCGATGATGCCGACACCCGGTGCGGACAGGTCCGGCTTGAGCAGGTCTCCGTCGCCGACGGCCGACGGCCCGCGCGCGGTGAAACCGGCCGGGCGGGTCCGGTGTGGGGAGTCGATCGACGGGTCGAGACGGGCCGCCGGGTTCACCGCGGATTCGATGTAGCGGCGCACGGCGTCCCCCTCAGCGACGTCGAGGTGGACCGTGGGGACCATGTGCACGTCCACCGGCTCGTCGTCGGCTGAGCGGTTGGCCAGGATCATTGCGACCCCGCCGGCCTGCGAGACCGTCGCGCTCTTGGTGACGCGGGCGATGTCGCCTCGGTCGCACAGCACGATGGAGCCCCGGACCGTGGCCGCGTCGAGAGTGCCCGGATAGCACCGTGCGGCCCGAGCGCGGGCAGCTCCCGGCGCGCCGGCGTCTCCGGCATACAGCAGCGGCGCCCTGCTCACGAACTGGTTGGACACCATTGACCCGACGAGCGTCCTGCCGCTGCCGAGCCGGACACCACCTCGGTAGGGCGAGGATGTGCTCGCCGCGACGGTGGTCACCCACGGGCTTCCGTGCGCGACGCTGCCGGCTGCCGGGCCGCCGTCTCCCGCCGCCGCCGCAACGAAGACTCCCGCCTCAGCCGCGTTCAAGAAGGCCAGCTCGACCACGTCGGTCGGCGAGGTCGTGGCCGAACCCAGCGAGTAGTCGAGCACGTCGACTCCGTCGGCCACGGCCTGGTCGACGGCCTTGACGGTGTCGGCGATCGAGCAGCCGTCGTCGGCCGGGTCCGGCGCGGTCCAACAGGCCTTGTAGACGGCCAGTGCCGCATCCGGTGCGGCACCCGAGATCCGTCCGAAGTGCTGGTCGTCGATGGTCGCAACCACGCCGTCGTTGCCTGCGGCGACCGAGGCCACCGAGGACCCATGGCCAGAGGGGTCGCGGGGCGAGAGGTACTCACCGGAGGCGATGTGTTGTCGCCCGAAGCCCCGCACGAAATAGCGGGCCGAGACGATCTTGGTGGTGCAGCTCGTCGGGCTCCAGTGCTCCGCGACCTGGCACTCCCCCGAGAAACCGTGGTAGTCCCGGCGAACTTGGGACCGGTCGACGGGTACGCCGGCGAACGATGGGTTCTCCGGCCAGATGCCGGAGTCGACCACACCGATCACCATCCCTCGGCCCTGCTCCACCGCTACGACTCGGTTGTTCTCGCCCGTAGCAGGAAGGGACCGGCCCCGAGAAGGGGGGAAGCCTTGGGCGTGTACTCGGCTGTCGGCCTGCACCGCCAGGACCTCAGGACTGCTGCGCAGCTCCTTGACCTGTGAGGCCGTCAGTCGTGCAGCGAAACCGTCGAGCGCCGTGGTGTAGGAGTAGAGCAGGTCAGCCTCACCGCCGTCAGCGGCGCCGAGGTCGGCTAGCAACTCCTGCTGGCGCTGCAGGAGCAGGGCGCGGTAACTCTGCGCGGAGGCGCTGCCGGAGTTGACCCTTCTCCCGGGTTCAGGAGCGGTCGCGGCGTAGCCGGCCAGGCGCCCGCTGTACGTCGCGACCGGCGGGTCACGCAGCGCCACGACGTAGACGCCGGCGTCCACTGCCTCGTTGGAGTCCACGTCGCCGATCGCGGCGCCGCTGGTGTAGGGCCGCGCCGACTCCGACTGGGCTGCGGCTCCCGACGGAGGGGAGGCGGCGTCGGCTGGTGTCAGGGCAATGCCGAAGAGAGCGAGGGTGAGCCCGACAGATGAGGCAAGAACATCCTCACGGCGCATCGCAGGCTCCCCCCCTTCGGCTCGAACGCGGCTCGTCGGGGCCACGCCTGACGAGTTCCACAAGCCCCTACCCTCGCCTGGGGGGAGAGAAGAGTCAATCTTCTAGGATCGGCACGTGCTTCCACCGCCACTGGTCGTCGGTTTCGACCTCGACATGACGCTTTTCGACACCCGACCGGGCATCGCGGCAGTCTGGCGTGAGCTGAGCGCAGTCACCGGGGTGGTTGTCGACGTTGACCTGGCGGTGTCGCGGCTCGGCCCGCCGCTCGCCGTGGAGATGGCCAACTGGGTGCCACCTGAGGAGGTGGACCACTTCGTCGCGGCGTACCTCGCCCTGTACGCCGACATCGCGATACAGACAAGCGTCCTCATGCCCGGCGCCGTGGAGGCCCTCACAGCAGTCGCCCACCTCGGCGGGCAGGCGGTTCTGGTCACGGCCAAGCACGCGGCCCACGCCCGACGGCACCTCGAGCACGCGGGTCTGGACATCGCCACCGTGGTGGGCGATCTCTGGGGAGAAGGCAAGGCCACGGCGCTTCGCAAATCTGGCGCAGCCGTTTATGTCGGTGACCACGTGCTCGATGTGGCTGGAGCGCGTGCGGCCGGGGCCGTCTCCGTCGGCGTTGCCACGGGTCCGTGCTCTGCCGACGAGCTGCGCGGAGCCGGTGCCGACGTCGTCCTCACCGACCTTCACGAGCTCCAGGCCTGGTTGGAGGAGTACGTGCTCGAGCAGCGGCTGGCGGCGCTGCTGCGTGGACTCGGGTCGCTCGAGAGTCTGTTGGTCGCCTTCTCAGGAGGAGCCGACTCCGCTTTTTTGCTCGCGGCGGCGGTCCGGGCGCTGGGACCGCGGCGGGTGGTAGCGGCCACCGCGCTGTCGGGCTCTCTTCCCGTGGCCGAGCTGGAGGCGGCCCGAGCCTTCGCCCACGATCTTGGGGTGCGGCACCTGACTCCCGCCACCCACGAGCAGGACCGCGACGGCTACCGCTCCAACGGCGGCGACCGGTGCTGGTTCTGCAAGGCGGAGCTGCTCGACGTGCTGACGCCGCTGGCGACAGCTCACGGGCTCGCGGGAGTGGCGACGGGCACCAACGCCGACGACGCCCGTGCCGGGTTCCGGCCGGGGATCAGAGCGGCTGCGGAGCGCGACGCCGTGACTCCGCTCCTCGACGCGGGTCTCTCCAAGGCGCAGGTCCGCGAAGTCTCACGGAGGTGGGGGCTGGTGACCTGGGACAAGCCTGCGGCGGCCTGCCTGGCCTCGCGGATCGCCTATGGCGTCGAGGTGACGCCGGCTCGACTCTCGCGGGTGGAACGGGCCGAGCTGGCCCTGCGACAGGCTTTGGCGTCGCACGAGGTCAGAGTTGAACAGCTGAGGGTGCGGGACTTGGGTGGACGCGCTCGCGTCGAGCTCGACGGCGCTGCGACCGACGCGGTCATCAGCGACGCGGCGGCGCAAACGGCCGCGCTCCGCGCCGTACGCGAGACCGGTTTCGAGGAGGTTCATCTCGATCTCGCCGGCTTCCGCTCCGGCTCGATGAACGAGCTGCTTACCCGACCCGAGCAGTACCGCTGACCTTGTAGGCTGTGATGCGCAGCCTGCCCGCCGGTGGCCTTCTCGACGCCCCCGTCGCTCCCACGTCACGATCCGAACAGCGAGGTTGTCCAGTGCCCACCGGCAAGGTCAAGTGGTATGACGTCGACAAGGGGTTCGGCTTCTTGACCACCGACGACGGTGGCGACGTGTTCGTGCGCTCGGAATCGTTGCCTGCAAGCGTGGGTGCGCTCAAGGCCGGCACCCGGGTGGAGTTCGGGCTCGTCCAGGGCCGCAAGGGCGACCAGGCGATCCAGGTGAGCGTGTTGGATCCCACCCCGTCGGTGGCCAAGGCGCTGCGCAAGAAGCCTGAGGACATGGTCAACATCGTCGAGGACCTGATCAAGCTCCTCGAAGGGCTCGAGCAGACCTACCGGCGAAGCCGCCACGCGGACCCGAAGGCGGCCAGCCGAACCGCGATGCTGCTGAGGGCTCTGGCCGCCGAGCTCGAGCTGAGCTGACACTCACGCCGTACGCGGCCGTGCGCTCCGGTTGCTCACCGCCAGCCCGCGAAGCACGAAAGCCAGCCACGCCACCAGCACTCCCGCCACGATGAAGAGCCCAAGCTTCGCGATCAGAGGCATGAACACACCCAGGAAGCCGCCGATGACCCAGGACAGCTGAAGCAAGGTCTCGGACCTCGCGAAGACGCTCGTCCGCACGAGCTCAGGTACCTCCCGCTGGATCAGCGCATCGAGCGAGAGCTTCCCGAGCGACTGGCTGACACCTGCCACCAGCCCGAGCACCATGGCCGGTATCAGACCGAAGAAGAGGGCGGCATAGATCGCGGCGACGGCGTCGACTATCAGGGTGACCAGTACGATCCCCTCAGGCTTGCGCGACTTCAACGCCGAGCCGAGGAACGTGCCAAGCGTGCTCCCGAGACCAGCGGAGCCGATCACCAGAGCCAGTAGCACTGATTTGTTGTCCTCCCATCCCTTGATGGGCTCCTCGCGCAGCAAAAAGGCCATGAACATGGTCAGAAAACCTGACAGCATCCGCAGTCCGGCGTTGCACCGAAGCGCGGTCACCACGACGGGAGTGATGCCGATGCTGCGCGAGCCCTGGCCGGCGTCGGTCATTGTCCGTATGGCCACCTGCTCCTCGCCTTCGGAGGAGTCGACCCGGCTCGGCAGCAGCACGGCAAGGACGGTGGCACCCACGAATACCAGCGTGGCGAAGCGCAACGACCACTCGGGCCCGATAAGGGAGGTGGCCGAGGCGATCGGAGCCGACAGCGCGGCACCGGCGATGCCCGCCAGCGAGATGCGTGAGTTCGCCTTGACGAGGGTGAGGCCTTCGGGTATCACCCTCGGGACGGCCGATGCCCTCGTGACGCCGTAGGCCTTGGACGCGATGAGACACGTGAGAGCGGCGGGAAACATCCACGCAGACTCGTTAGCCACTGCACCGGCCAGCGCCCAGCACCCGAAGGCACGCAGGGCCATCGTGGCGCCTATCGCCCAACGACGGCCGTGGCGAAAACGGTCGAGGAACGGACCGATGAGAGGCGCCATGACGGCGAACGGCAGCATCGTGATGCCGAGGAAGAGCGCGATCTGACCACGAGCCTGGTCGCTGGGAACCTGGAAGAACAAGGTGCCCGCCAGTGAGATGGCGAGTGCAGTGTCGCCAGCGGCGTTGAACGCGTGCAGCTCGATGATGCGGTACAACCCGGACTCGCCCGCCCCGCCGGCGTGGGTGGCCCGTCTGGCGACCCGCACTGCGCCCGAGGCGGCACGGCCGGACAGGCGCGCCGCTCTGCCCCCCACTGCGGCGGCCTGCCGGGCCCGGTCGGCAGCGGTCGGGCTTGGGCCTCCCGCGAGGTCGGACTCCTGGCTTTCACCGGCGACGGACGACCCGTGCGCTCGTGGCGGTACCTCGAGAGTCGGGTCGTCGTCTGGCTGCACGCACTCATCCTGCCGTGTCAGACGAACAGATGGGACGCCACGCGGCGGTGGACTGCGACCCCGTTCGTGGATCGCTGCCCGGCAATTGCTCGCCCTGCGACGTGATGGGCGACAATGGGTGGGTGCCTGCCGCCACGAAGTCCCCGAAGCTGGACAGTGTCCTCGTTGCCGCGGCCGATCTGGCCCGTCAAGCGCTCGTCGACGAGATGGGCGCGGACGAGGTGGGCGAGCACCTCGACGTGGTGGCCGAGTCCGACCGCCTCGTCACGCATCGCTTCGCCTCGACCCGAGCCGCGCACACCGGCTGGCACTGGGCCGTGACCGTCGCGCGGGCGCCGAGGCAGAAGGTCGCCACCGTCGACGAGATGGTGCTGCTTCCTGGTGACGCCGCTGTTCTCGCGCCCCCATGGCTGCCCTGGAAGGACCGCGTCGCCAAGGAGGATCTGGGCCCGGGCGACCTCGTTCCCATCACCGACGACGATCCTCGTCTCGTTCCCGGCTACCTGGTCGGGGACGCCGCCCTGGACGCCTCCACGGCGCGTGACGTGCGAGAGGTGACCCGTGAGCTGGGGCTCGGTCGGGAGCGCGTTCTTTCCGTCATCGGCCGAGACGAGGCGGCCGATCGTTGGTACGGCGGGGAGTCAGGACCGGCGGCGCCCATGGCTCAGGCGGCTCCCGCTCACTGCGCGACGTGCGGGTTCCTGGTCCGACTCAGTGGGCCACTGGGCACGATGTTCGGGCTGTGCTCCAACGCCTCGTCGCCGAGCGACAGTCAGGCGGTCTCCTACGACCACGGTTGCGGCGCCCACAGCGACGTACGCCTCGAGCAGTCACAGCACCAGCCCGCTGCGGCAGCTCCTGTCCACGACACACTCAACTGGGACTCCTGGGGCGAGACCGACCTCGAGCCCATCGACCGCTGACCCGTTTCTACGGCGGCCCTTTCGGGTCACAGTCCGGCGGCTCCGAGTGGACTTGTCTCCACCTCGTGGGGACGGTTCGCACGCCTGGTGCGTCGACGCCGGCAGTACTCGAGACCAAGCAGGCCAAGACCGAAACCGGCGCAGCATGTCCACAGCCACCACCCGCGGCCGTGGTCTTGAAGGGAGGGGTAGAACGGCAGCAGTGCCACAAAGGCCACCAGCCAGAGCACTGTTCCCACCGTGACCGTCCGCACTCCGGAGACGTCGAGCGGCTGCACTGTGGCCGTGACATAGGTCTTGCGCCGGACCTCGAGCTGGTCGATCGGCGGGCGGCCCTCGAACGGGTCCGGGTCACGCTTGCGTTCGGCTACGCGGTTCACGCGCCTGCCACCGCTGTCGCTCACGCCTCCTACGTTACGCCGGGCTGTCGTGAGCCGATACACATCTCCTTCCACGAGTGTTTGATTAGCACCGCTAATGAGGTATGCTAAACAGTATGTCGACAGCCCACGTCACCCAGCTCGCCCGCACCGATGCCGGACTTGCCAGCGCGCTGCGGGTGTCGGTGATGCGCCTGTCTCGCCGGCTGCGCAACGAACGCGAGGCCGACGAGGACATGACGCCCAACCAGCTTGCCGTGCTCGGCACCTTGTCGAGGTGCGGGGCGATGAGCATCGGTGACCTTGCCGGCGCCGAGCGGGTGCAGCCTCCTTCGATGACGCGCATCGTCCATGCCCTGTGCGACAAGGGTCTCGTGCAACGGCGGCCCGACCCGCGCGACAAGCGCATGGTCGTGGTCTCGCTCACCGACGCCGCCCGCGCGGTGCTCGAGAGCTCTCGCCGTCGCAAGGAGGCATGGCTCAACCAGCGTCTCGGCGAGCTGACAGCGGCCGAGCGCCATGCGCTCCGCGACGCTGCGCCGATCCTGGAAAGGCTCTCGCACGCGTGAGCCCCACGTTTCAGGCCATGGCCGTCCGCAACTTCCGCCTCTACTCGATGGGCGGCCTGGTCAGCAACACCGGCACCTGGATGCAGCGCGTCGCCCAGGACTGGCTGGTCCTTGAGCTCACCCACTCCGGCAGCGCCCTCGGGATCACCACCGGTCTGCAGTTCCTCCCCTTCTTGCTGGTGACGCCCTTTGCTGGTCTGATGGCCGACCGCTACTCCAAACGCCGGCTGCTGGTGCTCACCCAGATCGGCCTCGCCGTCACGGCCGGCCTGCTGGGCGTCCTCGCCGTCACCGGCGTAGTGACGGTGTGGCAGGTCTACATGCTTGCCCTCGTCTTTGGTGTCGGCACTGCGTTCGATGCTCCTGCGCGGCAGTCCTTCGTCGTAGAGATGGTGGGACGGGACTTCCTCCCGAACGCGGTGGGTCTCAACTCCGCCTCGTTCAACGTGGGACGTATCGTCGGTCCAGGAGTCGCCGGCTTCATCATCGCGGCACTCGGCTCGGGAGTGCGAGCGACCGGATGGGTGATCGTCCTCAATGCACTGAGCTACCTGGCCGTCGTGGGTTCGCTGCGCGCGATGAGATCCGCTGAGCTGCGCCCGTCCACGCCCGTCGGCCCGGCCAAGGGAGCGTTGCGCGACGGCGTACGCTACGTCCGGGCGCGCCCGGTCCTCGTCTTCGTCTTCGTGGTCGCATGCGCGGCTGGCACCTTCGGGCTCAACTTCCAGATGACGACCGCGCTGATGGCGACGAGCGAGTTCCACAAGGGAGCCGGCCAGTACGGTCTGCTCGGCTCGTTCATGGCGGTCGGCTCGTTGGCCGGAGCGCTGCTTGCTGCCCGCCGCGGGCGCCCGCGGAACCCGGTGCTCGCACTCGCGGCGATGTGTTTTTCGGTTGCTTGGATCGTCGCCAGGCTGATGCCA
>JBPCRX010000141.1:0-25309 GCA_050996395.1 Nocardioidaceae bacterium | reverse complement strand
GACGAGCTCGTCGCCGGTGCTGGTCTCGTCGGAGTTCCCAATCGGAAGCGCAGGGAGGTCGAGAGGGCCGTCAAGCCTCGACCCGTCCGCCTTGGCATAGATCTTGACGACGGCGAGGTCGAGGTATCCGTCACTGACGAGGAGTTTCGCCCTGTACAACTCCTTCACCGGACTGTCGGGCTTCTCGGTGATCCCGACGACGAGGTAATCGACACTCTCCTTGCCCGCGGTAAACCCGAACCCGTACTGGGCGTCTAGACCAGCGGCGACAGGGTCCGCGACGTGAGCGTTCGTCAAGATAAGGCCGTCGGAGGAGATGATGGTTCCGGAGCCGGTCGTGACGAAGACCTTGCCGTAGCTGGTCAGGCGCACAACCGACCCGCGAACCTGGTCCAGTGCGGCGTCGGTCAGCACGCCGGGGATTGCGGCTTGCGCTTCGCCGCCGCCGCCGTCCTGCTGCCCCCCCCGGGTCAGTGCAAAGGTGGTGCCTGACAAGGCGATGAGCACAGCAACCACGGCGGCTACCAGCATGAGCGTGCGGTGCTTCGGGGCTGGGCCCGGCGCACGCGAGCCAGCAGGAGTCAGGGTCGCGGGTTCGCCGGACACCGGGTCTCCGAGGCGAAGGTCGAGTGGGCCGTCGAACGGGACACGCTGACCCGGCGCCAGGGGTCGCTGGTCGCTGCGAAACGTGCCTTTGGTGGACCTGTCCAGCACCGTCCACCGGTTCCCGTCCCACATCAGCTCGAGGTGCTCACGCGATACGGTCGGGTCGTCGACGTGCACCTCACAGTCGGAGTTTCGTCCGAGTCGGTACACCTTGTGAAGCTCACCGGGCAGCGTGGCGTTCACGGTGCCCACGGTGACGGTGAGCGGTGGCCCCTTCGCACCCCAGATCGGCGCTGGTGCCGTGATGTCAGCATGGGCACCGCCTTGGGGTTTCTGATCGGGCCTGGTCGACGACTCGTGTTCGTCGCGTCGCGGACGGTCGTCCCGGCCCGGGGGCGCGGCCCGCTGGGTGGTCGCCACCTTGTCGAGCTCAAGGTCTTCGCCTTCGGTGTCCGTGCCGAGTCTCACCACCATGCGTCCGGTGATCTCGACACGCGCATTTCTCACACCCTGGACGTAAATGCCGCCGCGTGTCTCACCGTCGCTGATCAAAAACGCGCGCCCAGACTCCCAGATCAGGCGCGCATGCGAGATCCGGGAGATCGCAGGATTTTCGAGAGGCACGGCCGCCTCTGGAGAACGGCGGAGGTCCGCCTCGTCTCCGGGCTCGAAGGTCCAGGTCTTCCCGGTGGTTCGGGAGCGCACCGAGACGGCGTATTCGCCTCTCTCGGCGTTCGGGGCAACCATATCTCTCCTTGCGCGAAACTAAGGCGTCGACAGCGTTCCAGGACTGCCGATCAGTGAGGCCAGAATGGCATCAAATGGTAACTGCGCCAAGCGAAACGCCAGACATCAGAGTCAGCCAAGCCGGGATCGGAGAAGGCATGCAGTCCTCTACTTACTTGACGGGGCCGGCCGCCAACCAGCTACGCGGAGGCCGACAGGGCTTCACGCATGACCTCGAGGTGCAAGCCGTTCGCGGTGACCAGTAGTCCTTCCACCAAGTCTGTAGCCTGACCAGGGGCTATCTGCTCGCGCTCCCCGTCGGGGTACCGCGCCGTCCACACGAAGCCAGAACGGTTGTGAAGGCCAATTCGGCGCCGGTCCTTCGGGTGCATCGTCGCGCGAGCAAGCACAGCCGATTGTGACCCGTTCACGGTGCTGACCGAGTGCGCGGCGCGAGACGGATCCGCGTAGAGGACTACATGAGGTCCGACGACGACGCGCCGCCTGCCGCACACCAGAAGCAGCGGCGTACCAAGCGGCGCCGCGCACGACCAGCAGCACCGCGCCGGCGTCTCCGGGTCGTAGAACACCGTTCCAGCGCACGTCGGGCAGATCCCAAGCATCTCGCGGGCTCGAGTGAGCGCCCGGACCCATTGGCTCTCGCCGATCCTGCGCCGTGGCTCGTGCAAGCCCTCCGTGAAAGCCTGCTCAAACAGGCGCAACAGGCTCCGGGGGTACACGTCGTTCCAGTATCGAACGACGTGGGTGCCAATAGGGCGGTTACGGGTGTCGACCGGATCCAGGCAGAACACCGGGTCATCTCCGAAGTGGGTGCAGAGGTGCACATCGTCCCTGAGCCCGAGATCGGACTTTGCACCCTCCAGGGGGTGCTCGAGGAACAAGGCGACGAACAGCAGGACCGCGAGCGAGTGCCGGTCGGTCCACGTCGACGGCAGCGTACGGCAGGCGCGGTCGGCCACGATCTCGGGAGCCATGAAACGGCCCGTACCGCGGACGCGGCTGGTGCCGTCGTCGACCGCGACGTTGTCGACGTCAGCAACCAGCACGTCTCCGGCCTCTGGGTTGAAGAACATGTTGCCCAAGCTGATGTCGCGATAGCACATCCCTTGTGCGTGCAGCCGAAGAAAAGCCTCAGCAAGTTGCCGGCACAGGTCGATGGCCACGACGAACGGGACTGCGAGCATGGCCCCGTTCTCGTCGCGTCCTTGGGCGAGACATGACATCCGAAGGAACCCTGGCGGTCGAAGGGGCATCAGGTAGCCGAACTGGCCATCGGTCAAATGGCCGACGATGGCAATGGGCCAAAGGAATCGGTCATCAGGTGCGCCCCGCTCCAGCAGGTACTCGATGGCGTGCCACTGCTCGGTCACGGCCGAGGTCGGCTTGAACCACTTAAGCGCCAGCTGTTCGCCACTGGCGGTGGTCACCGCGTACACCCGACCAGCGGCCCCTTCACCCAGCAGCCGAGTGACGGTGACCTCATCAGCGGTCCCGACGCGCAGCGCAGTACCGACCGTGACGTCCAAGAGAACCTCTCCCTTCCGTACAGCAGGTCGCGAATCGTGCTTTTCCCTGTTCCCACCCTCGCTGTGAGGTCTAGTGTGCCTGCATCCGGCCTGTGGGGCGAGAGAGTTGGTTATGAGATGAGCGATCGACTAGGCGGGGCGGTGGCGCGACGTCCACTGCGGTTCATCTGGATGCTGGACGTGTCGGGGTCCATGGAGCTGGACGGCAAGATTCAGTCACTGAACACGGCGATCGAAGAGACGGTGCCTTTGCTCGTTGAGGACGCGCGCGACAACCCGGACGCCGAACTCACGATTCAGTCACTCTTGTTTGCGACCAAGCCGACCTGGCTGGACCCGGTGCCGGTGCCGGTAGAGGACTACCGGTGGACACCGGTGGCTGCGGTTCACCAGGGCCTGACCGAGCTAGGGTTGGCGATCCTCGAACTGGTGCCGGCGATGCGCGAGATGGAGGCGATCGGCCGCGGGTTCGCGCCGGCGATCGTACTCGTCTCGGACGGTAAACCGTCACATGTCGCCGGCCCACGGATGGAGGACGCGCTGGAGCATCTCCTGGCCGAACCGTGGGGACGTGCGAGCATTCGGGCGGCCATTGGGATCGGTCGTGATGCGGATATGGGAACTCTGCACGCGTTCATGGGTAAAGGAGACCTGCAGCCTGTCCGGGCAGATGGGCCTGAGGAGTTGGTGTCGATGATCCAATGGATGTCTCGGATGGTGCCGAACCTCGCGTCGTCCCCGGCAGGCCAGGATGCCAAGATGCCTTCGCCGCTACCTCCGCAGTCAGGCCGGGCATGGGATGTACCTACTAGTTGAATCAGCGGCCGCCCACAAGACCGCTGCGGAGGCTAGGTTCGAGGTTCCCTCCTTGGAGCCGGTTTCTTCCTGGAGAGCCCGCGCAACGGGCACCAGCCCGGCCTTCACGTGAGCCAGGAGCGCCTAACCTCGACGTACTGGGTGCCAGCACAAGCTTCGGTGCGGGGATCGGCTCACATCCGACGGAACGCGCCGAACGAGGACGCTACCTGGACCAGCCGCCCCGGGACAATTGCGGCCGTCGCCGTAGCGGACGGCCACGGGGACCTTGCGTGTCCGCGATCCGGTCGAGGCGCCATAGCCGCAGCGCGGATTGCCGTGCATGTCCTAATGGACACCGCCACTCGAGGGTTCCCCGCAGATACCGACGCGATTCTCGACCTGTTACGCACTAGGATCGTGCGTCTCATCCTCGAGGAGTGGCAGGAGTTCGTGCAGAACGACGCGGCCGCCGAGCCGTTCACCCGACGTGAGATGAGCGCACTCCTTCGACTTGACATGGGCGACGAGCTCGATGTCGCTGACCCGAGCCGCCTAACTGACGTCAAGAACTACAGCGAGGACCTCGATGCGCTCACGACCGCCCGCGCGTACGGCACCACGCTGGTAGCCGCACTAGCTACCCAAGGCTTGATACTCGTCGTGCAGGTCGGGGACGGTGAGGCTGGCGTCGCATTCTCAGACGGGACGTCCCTTGTACCTGTCCCCGACGACGGGCCGGTCGGGCAAGCCACGATCAGCTTGGCGATGGCCGACGCCGCAGGGCTCGCACGCGTGGCCGTGCTGCCCACGACGTCGCGCGAGACGGTGTCGGCCGTCTGGGTTTGCAGCGACGGATTCTCCGGGGCCCAAGCGGACTCCACGTGGCGCGACCTGGTCGCTCAGCAGCTTCTGGAACAGCTCGCCGCCGATGGACCGCAAGCGGTCGCGGACAAACTTTCGGGATGGCTGGCTCCGGCCGCGGACACAGCGGGAGACGACACTTCCATGGCCATCCTGCTCGCTGGCGACCCCGAATCGGAGCCGTCTGGCAACACAGACCGGTTGGGCCCAGACAACCACACGCAGATCGAGGACCAATCCAAGTCCGGACTCAGCACGCCCCGTCACAGTGAACTGCGGCGACGCATTGTCCGACTCTTCGGAATTGAGGGTGGTGCGGGGGGCAGCTTGGGTAGCGACTGAACGGGTCGAGGTTCCTTTGGACCTGCGTCCTGAGGGTACTGCGCGCGCGTCGATGCCCCGGCCTGCGGAATCGTGGCCCTCAGCCAGGGCCGCCGCGTCCGGCGCCTGCGCGACATCCCGGCGTTCGGGGCGCCGGTCGAGCTGCTCTGGCGGGTCCGTCGGTGGCGCTGCGTGGAGCTGTCGTGTCCGATCGGGACGTTCACCAAAGGCAACGACCTTGCGTTCGCGCGAGCCAAGCTCACCACCCGCGCGGCGTGGTGGGCGATCAGCTGCATCCAGCGCGACACCGCCTCGGTCGCCGCCCTCGCGCGACGACTCGGTGTGGACTGGCACACCGTGTGGGACGCGATCGAACCGCTGCTCGAGGAGTTGGCCGATGACCCCGCCCGGCTCGCGCGAGTGGAGGTCCTCGGCGTCGACGAGCACATCTGGCACCACGTCCCACGGCCCCGGAAGGGACCCAAAGAGCTGACCGGGATGGTAGCCAGCCCGACCTGCGACCGGGCGGGGCCGCCGTCACGACCTGGCTCGAGTCACGCTCAGCGACATGGCGCGCCCGGGTTGAGGTCGTCGCGATCGATCCCTCGGCCGCGTTCCGCGCCAGCGTCGCCGGGTAGCTCCCGGCTGCTCGAGTCAGCGTGAATCACTGGCACCTGGTCCGACTGGCGAACTTGATGCTCACCATGGTCCGGCAACGCGTCGCGCGTGAGCAGCACGGCCGACGCGGTACCACCGCTGACGCCGCCTGGACACATCGGCTACTCATGCCCCGTGCTGGTGACCGGCTCTCGGACCGGGCGTGGGCCCGGCTCGAGCAGGTGTTCGCCGCCGACGATCCGACCGGCGAGCTCGGCGCGGCGTGCGGCGTCAAGGAACGTCTCCGCCTCCTCCTGGCGGCCACCGACCTGGCCGCTGCAGACACCGCCCACGGGCCGCTCGGCGTCGCCGTCCTGGCCGCCGACACCCCCGAGACCTGGAAGCTGTGGCACACCAGCAACGCGTGGTGGACCGAGATCGAGACACTCATCGAGACCCGCGTGACCAACGCCAAGACCGAGGCCGCCAACACCAGCATGGAGCAGATCAAGCGGACTGGACGCGGCTACCGCAACCACCACCACTACCAGGCCCGTATCCTGCTGCGCGGCGCCCGGCAAACACGCCGGCGCCCACCCTTGACTCAGCAAACCACCACGTTCAACTGCGGATAGCCGGGAATTTTGGTGAGCGGCACACCGGATGAGGGCCACGCATGAAGAGACTGAGATACGTGCTCAAAGGCAACAAGACGGAGCGCCCGAGGGCCCCCGGGCTCAAACTTGAGACGGGCTCCGAAGCGCCATAGGGGAATGACCTCCGCCCGGCCACGACCCCCGGACCCCCTGATTCTCATCCCGCGAGGGCGGCCCCGCCAGGGGTCATGTGAACCAGGGGAGTTGGGACTGGCGATGGACCGGCCTGTCGCTGCGTGTCTGGAACAGCACACTTCTTCGCGTCGCTCAGCTGTCGTCGCTGACGACCCGCACCTGGAAGCGCAACGCTTCGATGTTCGCCTCTAGCACGGATCGGACGGGCACCATCGCCCTGAAGTTACCGTGACGTAGCATCACCTCGACGGTGGCATCGCGGGCTGCGTTCACGGTCCAGCCTTCCTGGGGGAAGCCAGCAGGCGGCGCAGGGTTCGCGACAATGACGCCATCGAGGAACCGCGGGTTGAGTGTCAGAAACTCGTCGAGCGGCATCGTGTGTGGCGTGATCTTCGATCTGCCATTGTTGTGCACCACAGACATGTTGCCGTCGGACAGCACGCCGTTGACCTGCCAGCCGTACCCAGACCTCGTGCGACCAGGCCCACCGTCAATCCTGACACCTCTACTTATCCTGATCATGGGCCAGCTGTCGTCACGAATGACCCGCACCTGGAAGCGCAACGATTCGATGTTCGCATCTACCACGGATCGGACGTCCACCATCGCGCTGATGTCACCGCGACGTAGCATCACTTCAACGGTGGCATCGTGGGGACGGCGACGCCACCACCACCGCTGCCCCCTCGGTGCCGTTACGGTCCACCCTTCCTTGGGGAAGCCAGCAGGCGGCGCAGGGTTCGCGACTATGACGCCATCGAGGAACCGCGGGTTGAGTGTCAGAAACTCGTCGAGCGGCATCGTGTGTGGCGACATATAGCTGCCACGGAAGCGCACCAGAGACATGTTGCCGTCGGACAACTCGTCGTCGACCAGCCAGACGTCCCCAGACCTCGTGCGACCAGGCCCACCGACAACCCTGGCACCCCTAACTATCCTGATCATGAGCTTGAGATGAGCACAGCTCCCCCGCAGTTCGACCGGTCCTCGCTTCGCCGACGCTAGTACCCTGCTTCCTGACCGCCGTGGCACTGAGCTGAGTCAGCTCGGTTCGTCGAGGGCGGTTCTCCTGGAGCGATGCCATCTACCAGTATAGGTTTGCGGTCACGCCGAAGTGGTCGGACGCAAAGACGCCCGTCCGGTCGAGATCGCAAACGAGGTTAGCGCAGAGCACCTGGCCAGCACCGGTGTCGGAGTGGCGCACCCCAACGAAGATGTAGTCGATGAGCTGGTCGGGAAGTCGCTCGAGTGCTGCCCAATGGTTCCTGTTGCTCCACGTCGGCGCCTCGTTGCCGCACATCTCGAGGGCGTCGAAGAGGTGGAACGACCGCCCGCCGAGTGACTGGCGGCCCTTGAGGAATCGTACCTCCGCCGAGTCCGGCATGGCGTTGAGGTCACCGCACAAGATTGTAGGCAGCACACCCGTTGCGTGGACGTCGATCCAGTCGGCCAGCGCCACCACTTGTGCTTCACGTACCAGGCCGTCAACAAAGAGGTGCGACAGGTGTGTGGAGTACACGTTGGTGAGGCCGTCCGGAGTTGCGATCCGGGCTCGCAGAGCGAACCGCCGTTCGAGGTCTCGGTCCAGCAACGGGAGTTCCAAGCTGTCGTAGGACTCAATGACGAACCTTGAGAGCAGCGCGTTGCCGAATTCGGGTCCTCCGGCCCGCCTTGCGCCGGCGAATGCATGGTGCATCCCGGTCTGGGCTGTCAACCACTCAAGCTGGCCGTCGGCTCCCCTCTCGACTTCCTGCAGTGCAATGACGTCAGGCTGCTCCTCGGAGATCCAGGCCAACACTTCGGCACGGCGCTCGAGCCAATGGTTTGACCCCCACAGGTTCAACGTCATGACGGTGAACGGCTTGCGGTCGGACACAGCTGCACCTCCATCTCGTCCACCAGCCTCGGGCCTTTATCGGGTACGGCTGTGGGCCGGTGTCGATGAACTGAAAAGTGGTCCTGACCTGCGACGATAGAGGTTCTTGAGGCCAACATCGTGACAGTTCGAGGAGCTCCTTCCAGGTGACGAAGACTACCGGGTTCTACCCCCGCGTCCAGGTCGACACGGCACCCTCGGCGGCACTCGCCGGTGGGACCACATTGACCAAATCGTCGCGGTCACCGGACTCGATGCTGCGTTGTGCACCCAGCTGGGGCCATGGCGCAAAGACCTCGCGGTCCGCGACCCGGCAAGGTGCTCCTGGATCTCGCGCTCGCCGTGGTCCTGGGTGGGGAATGTCTGGCCGACGTCGCGGTCCTGCGTGCCGAACCCGGCCTCTACGGCCGCGTGGGCTCAGACCCCACGATCTCGCGGACTATCGACGTCCAGGCAAGTCCGATCCGCTCGACGCCCAACGTATCGCCGCAGCCGTCCTTCCACTGGATGTGGCCGAACTGCGCCACCCCGCCGCGATGAGGGCGAACGCGCCGCGCTGCAGGTCCTCATCGCCGCCCGCGACCACATGACAGGCGAACGCACCGCCTGCGTGAACGCGCTTAGCGCGCTGCTGCGGATCGTCGACTTGAACATCGACGCCCGCAAGCCGCTCACGGGCAAGCAGATCGCCGAGGCCCCGCAGTGGCGCACCCGCACTGAAGACGTGGCCACCGCCACCGCGCGCGCTGAGCCACACGCCTGGCCAAGTGGACCGTCGCTCTCGACGAGGCCCTCTCGGCGAACCACAACCGCATGCAGGCCCTGGTGCGGGCCACTCCAGCTGCCGGGCTGCTCGACCCAGACCGGTATCGGTGCCGACACAGCCGCCGTCGTACTCACCGCCTGGTCCCACCACGGCAGGGTGCGCTCCGAAGCCGCATTCGCCTGCCTGGCCGGGGTGAACCCGATCCCAGCCTACTCCGGCAACACCGTCCGCTACCGCCTCAACCGCGGCGGCGACCGCCGGCTGAACCGAGCCCTCCACATGGCCGTTTCACCGTATGCGGATGGACCCACAGAACCGCGCTTACGTCGAACGACGCACCGCCGAAGGCCGGACCAGCAAGGACATCCGCAGATGTCTGAAGCGCTACCTCGCCCGCCAGACCTACCGCCACCTCGCCAGCAGCTACACCGCTGCAGCCGACTTGACAGACATAGGAGAGTCGCATGATTTTGGCCGCCGACAAGCTCACCCACCCGAATCTCCGATGAGCCCCTTGTCCATAGGCCTCGCAGGCGAGGGCGCCCTTCAGGTAGCGACGATAGCTGATGCGCCCTCAGGGCCGAGGTCAGCGCTTGAATTACCGGCCATAGCGCCAGAACCGGATGGTTTCGCTCATCGTCGCGCCGACATTCCCCTGGATCTCGGCTGCACAGCGCTGGTCCGTTGACTGCCAGTAGACGCGTGGATCGTTACTCTGCACGTGGTGATACGCCTGTGCATGGTCGATGCGGATCCCTGCGAGCGGTGCGGGTCGACCACGCAGCAAGCGCCGTGCACCTTGGCTGTCTGCCAGGAACTGGTTCCGGTCATTGGTGAGCCCGACTATATTCGCCTTGCACCAGTATGTGCCGGAAAACAGAGTGCTAGCGTCACCGCACTTGACACGTTCTTTGTCGGGCGATTGGAAGGCGACAGGAGCCTCTGTTCTCGTTGGTTTCCTGCATTGGCTCTTCGGGAAGTAGAGCTTGGCGAAGCTGTACAGCGTTGCTGACGTGAATGGGCGCGGCACGTGAAGGTGCGACGGGTGACGTGGCGGCTTGTTGCTCCCAGGCGGTCCTGCATTACTCGGTTCGATCGCCGGTCCCGACGTCTCCGATCGGCTCAACGTGTTCGAGGCCCCCAGAGTTGCCTTCTCGGAGCCGCCATCTCCGCTCGTCACTGCGTAGATGCCCACTCCGACCAGCGCAAGCAGCACGGTGGTGACCAAGGCAACGATGCTCCAACGCCTGGCCGCCGAGGAACTCGCAGAAGGGGGCGTTTCAAGCCCTGTAGCGGCCGGTGGTGGCGGCGCGCCAGCCGTTGAAAATCCCCCCTCCCTACCGATCTCGTGTTCCGGCGCGGACAGAGCGGGGGGTGGCGCGTCCGTAGGCCATGGACCACCGGCAGGCGGCAGAACCTCGGCCTGGAACCCGCGCCTAAGGGTTTCGGCAAATGGGTACTGCTCGATCGCCTCACGGTCCGCGGGCAGCAGGTCGAGCAGGATGGCGCGAAGGTTGTCGAGATTGTCAGTAACGTGAGATCCGTGCTGTGCGACGAGGGCAGCTACCTGTTCGCGCACCCGTTGGCGGGCTGCTTCGTCAACGGTCATCGGTAGGGTCCCCCGGAGGTTGTCGGGCATTCGCGCGCTTGCCCGGAACGGTGTCAGCGACCAGCGTGGCACAGCCGACCGGTTATCACGAGGTATCGGGCATATCATCGGGTGCGGGCTTGAGCCGTGCATCGTCAAGCAGGTCTCTCGCAGCGTCTTGGTCCCAAGGCCGACGACGTCGCGCGTGGGTGGCGACGCGTTGCGCGACCTCGCCGTACTAGATTGGGCCGCTCAGGTGGTGGGCGACCTCGTTCCCGCCGCAAACCCGCCAGTCCGGCGACCGGCCCCACCAGCTGAGCAGCTGTCGTCCTACCTCAGGAGCGTCGCGCAGTGAACCAGCCCGGCATCTCGTCGAGCCCGAACGACCGAACAGCAGTGCGCCGCCGGTCCCGTCCGGCCCGGCGGCTCGTGCTGGCACTGGCCGTCACGGCTGCCACCACCCTTGGATGCGGACTGGACCTCCACCCAGGAGCAGCCGCGACTGTCGATGGCGACGAGATCTCGCAGGACTCCGTCGACCAGCTCGTCAGCGCGGCGTGCAACTTCATCGAAGTCGGCAACGAAGGCAGCGCGACCCCTCGACAGGTCGGGGCGTCCACACTTCGCTCCAGCCTCACGTCGACGCTGGTCGGCTTCGCTCTCACTGACAAGGCGGTCGACGCCGACCACCTCGACCTGACCGTGTACTCCGCGGACGTCGAGAGTGCCGACACGACCAAGCTTCCGGACGGGCTGAGTGACACCGACGCAACGCTTCTTGACGACTTCTTCTACGACCTCGCACAGGAACAGGTCCAGCAGGCCACGATCGGGGCCCATCTGAAGGACGACTCGGTCACGACATCGGCGGACGTGAGCTCCGACGACGTCGCACTGGCCTCCGACTACATGACCACGCTGTTCTCGGCAGCGGACGTCGACGTCAACCCCGGCTACGGGACCTGGGACGGAAGCGTGGTCAACGCAGGGTCCGGGTCGTTGTCGGATCCCGTCTCCAGCGAGGCGAAGTACACCGCGGAGAACGCGAGCAGCGGCTCAGGTGACGTCTCGGGGCTGCCGCCGACACAGGTCTGCGGCTGACCCGCCGGTCATGCCGGCTCGTCTTACGGTGCTCGTCACCAGTCCTCGGCTGCCCGCGGGCCTGCTCAGCCCACCGGCCTGGCGCCGGCTGCACGAGGCGTCGACAGTGCTGGCGAGCTCGGCCGACCTCGGGCTGGTCTCTGCGCTGGCTGCCGACAACCTCAGGGTGCAGCTGGTACCAAGCGTCACCGCCGCGTCGCTGCTGGAGCTGGCCAGCGACGACGACCTGGTCTGGCTGGCCTCCGACGACGGTGACGAGGAGCTGATCGCCGCGCTGGCCGCGGAGGTGGTGACCCGCTCGGAGCTCGGCCTCGACGCGCCACCGGTCGAGATCCTCGTCGGCTCCTTCGACCCGCCGGGAGCGCGACTGCTGGATCTCGTCGACGTGATGGCACAACTGCGCCTCGGCTGCCCATGGGATCGGCAACAAACCCACGAGTCCCTGGTGCGCTACCTGGTCGAAGAGACCTACGAGACGATCGAGGCCATCGAGACCGGTGACCGCGACCACCTCCTCGAGGAGCTCGGAGACCTGATGCTGCAGGTGGTCTTCCACGCCCGGCTCGCGACCGAGCGGCTGGATGATCCTTTCGACATCGACGACGTAGCCGCAGGCATCGTCGACAAGCTGGTACGGCGCCATCCGCACGTATTCGCCGATGCTCCGGCCGTGGACGTGGAGGCGGTGGAGACCAGTTGGGAGTCGATCAAGGCCGAGGAGAAGACCCGCGGATCGGTTCTCGACGGCATCCCGCCTGGCCTGCCCGCGCTCAGCCTGGCCGACGAGGTGATGAGCCGGTGTCATCGGGCCGGCATGACACGCATGCCCAGCGTCCCGGTGCCCGAGGAACCGAGGGGCACGGCTGAGTCGGTCGGCGAGACGCTCTTCGCGTCGGTGGCCGCAGCCAATGCCGCAGGTGTCGATGCAGAACAGGCGCTTCGCGCGCGGGTCCGGCAGGAGATGGACGACGTCCGAGCGCGAGAACAGCGTGCCCTGCCTGGAGTCGGACCCGACGAGCACTAGGCTGACCGCGACTTCGACCGGGAAGAACCGCGAGCATCACCCGCAGAGCACAGTGACATCGACCAGAGCACAGTGGACATCGATCGCAGCGAGGAGCACCAAGCGTGGCAGAAATCCGGGCTGTGGGCGCCCGCGAGATCCTGGACTCACGCGGCAACCCCACCGTCGAGGTGGAGGTGGCGCTCAGCGACGGCACCCTTTCCCGCGCCGCCGTGCCCTCAGGCGCATCCACCGGCCAGTTCGAAGCCGCGGAGCTGAGAGACGAAGGCCGTTGGTACGGCGGCAAAGGGGTCGGCCAGGCAGTCGCGGCTGTTAACGAGACCATCGCATCGGCCGTCATCGGTATTCCGGCCGACGAACAGCGGCTTGTGGACCAGACGCTCGTCGACCTCGACGCCACGCCCAACAAGGCCAGGCTCGGCGCCAACGCAATCTTGGGAGTGTCGCTGGCAGTCGCCAAGGCCGCGGCGGCGTCCGCGGAGCTGCCGCTGTTCCGCTACCTGGGCGGCCCGCATGCGCATCTGCTGCCCGTCCCGATGCTCAACATCGTCAACGGTGGGGCGCACGCCGACTCCAACGTCGACGTGCAGGAGTTCATGGTGGCGCCGGTCGGCGCGCCCACCTTCGCCGAAGCGCTCGAACAGGCCGTCGCGGTCTACCACGCGCTCAAGGGAGTGCTCAAGCAGCGTGGCCTGAGCACCGGCCTCGGTGACGAGGGTGGCTTCGCGCCCGACCTGAGGTCCAACCGCGAGGCCCTCGACCTGATCGGCGTCGCGGTCGAGGCGGCCGGCCTGGCTCTGGGCACGGATATCGCGCTGGCGCTGGACGCCGCGGCGACCGAGTTCTACGACGCTGAGCAGGGCCGCTACGTCTTCGAGGGCGGCCCGAAGACCGCTGAGGAGATGACGGCCTACTACGCGGACCTGGTCACGGCATACCCCATCGTCTCCCTCGAGGACCCGCTGGCGGAGGACGACTGGGCCGGCTGGCGGGCTCTCACCGCCGAGCTCGGAGACCGGGTTCAAATCGTCGGCGACGACCTCTTCGTAACCAACGTCGAGCGGTTGACCCGTGGTATCGACGAGGTGTCCGCGAATGCGCTGCTTGTGAAGGTCAACCAGATCGGGAGCCTGACGGAGACGTTCGACGCGGTTGACCTTGCCCACCGCAGCGGCATGCGGTGCATGATCAGTCACCGGTCCGGCGAGACTGAGGACACCACGATCGCCGACCTCGCCGTCGCCATCAACTGCGGGCAGATCAAGTCCGGAGCACCGGCGCGCTCTGAACGCGTCGCGAAGTACAACCAGCTGTTGCGCATCGAGGAAGAGCTGCAGGACGCGGCTCGCTATGCGGGGCTGGGCGCGTTCCCGCGTTACTCGGCGTGGGTGGTGGGCTGACTGGTCAGCCGCTCGTGACGACCCGCCGACCACCCTCGAGCCCCGGCCCAGGCCAGGGGCGAGGTGGCCGACGTCCCACCAGTGGAGCGACGTCGGTCAGGCGTACGACCCGGGTGACCGCGGCCGCGCCGAGCGAAGGCAGCGGCAGCAGCAAAGCGCGACTGACGAGTCGGTTCGCGGTCCTGGCGCTCGTAGTGGCCGTGCTTGCGGTGTCGTACGCCTCCAGCGTGCGAGCCTGGCTGGAGCAGCGCGGCGAGATCAACGCCCTGCACGCCGAGATCAGTGACCGGCAGGCGTCCGTGACCGAGCTGGAGCAGCTGCGCTCGCGCTGGCACGATCCGGCGTACATCAAGGACCAGGCACGGTCGCGCTTCATGTGGTTGATGCCGGGAGAGACCGGCTACCGGGTCATCGGCACCGACGGCGAGGTGGTCACCGACGGGGGAGACGCGTTGAGTGAACCGGTCGCGAGCAACGAGGCGGGTGAATCGCAGTGGTGGGACCAAGCATGGGGCTCCGTGCTCGCCGCGGACGAGGATCCAGCCGCAGGTGAGGCGGCCGCGGCTCGCAGGCACCATCAGCCGGCGACGTCGATCGGCGCCCCGCCCGGTGGCCGACGGCATCGGTGAGCCTGACCGCCGCCGACGCAGAGGTCGTCACCCGGCAGCTCGGCCGACCACCGCGCGATGCCATCGAGGTGGCGCACCGGTGTCCGTGTGGGAACCCTGACGTGGTGGCGACCGCACCGCGGCTGGGCGACGGCACTCCCTTCCCGACCCATTACTACCTGACCTGCCCGAAAGCCTCCTCCTCCATTGGAACGCTCGAGGCCGACGGCCTCATGCGCCTCATGTCGGAGCGACTGACGCGGGATGAGGCGCTGGCGCAAGCCCACTCGCGGGCCCACGAGGCATACCTTGCCGCACGTGATCGTCACGGGACCGTGCCGGAGATCGCGGGTACGTCGGCCGGCGGCATGCCTGGCCGGGTGAAGTGCCTGCACGTGCTGGTCGCGCACGCCCTGGCCGCCGGACCGGGGATCAACCTGCTGGGCGACGAAGCGCTCGAGCAGCTGCCCCGATGGTGGGCCGCGGGACCTTGCGTGGGGTCCGACGAGAGTGTCGAAGCCGCGGTCTCGTCGGCTCGACTGCCTCACACGAGATGAGTCGGGTTGCGGCCGTCGACTGCGGCACCAACTCCCTGCGACTGCTCGTTGCCGACTACGACGAGTCGACCGGAACTCTGCGCGAGGTCGAACGTCGTACGACGATCGTGCGGCTCGGCCAAGGGGTGGACCGCACGAGGCAGTTCGCACCCGTCGCCCTTGCACGGACTCTCGCCACCGTGGACGACTACGCCCGGGTGATCGCCGCCGCCGGCGTGGACGCCACTCGCTTCGTGGCCACGTCAGCTGCGCGGGACGTGCGCAACCGCGACGACCTGATCCGCGGCGTGCGCAGCCGTCTCGGGGTGCAGCCTGAGGTGATCGGCGGCGGCGAGGAGGCGCGGCTCTGCTATGACGGAGCGACACATGAGCTGGTGGGCAGAGCCGACGTCATACCGCCGCTCGTGGTGCTCGACATCGGCGGCGGGTCGACGGAGCTGGTGTCGCGAGGTGGTCCCGGCGACCAGATCCGGGGGCAGTCGCTCGACATCGGCGCGGTGCGGCTGACGGAGCGTCATCTGGCGAGTGACCCTCCCACCCGGGCGGAGCTGCAAGCCGTCAGGGACGACGTGGACGCCGCGCTGCGGACACTGGAGGACCCGCTTCCCTCCACCGGGACGCTCATCGGTGTGGCCGGGACTGTCACGACGATGGCCGCGATGGTGCTCGGCCTCTCGGGCTACGACCGCTCGCGCGTGCACCTTGCCTGGCTGGCACTCGACGAGTTGCTCGTCGCCACGGACAGACTTGTCGCCATGTCGGTGGCCGCTCGTGCGGCGTTGCCCTTCATGGATCCCGGTCGCGCCGACGTCATCGCGGCGGGTGCGCTGGTGCTCACCGGTGTGCTCCGAAGCGCGGGCGTGTCAGGTGTGCTCGTGTCGGAGCATGACATCCTGGACGGCATCGCCTGGTCGATCACATGAGCGCAGCAACGGGCGGCTCGGCCGCCGACAGGTTCCGGCCACGACGCGACGAGGGCCTGCCGCACCCCGTCACTGGCGTCAGGTTCCAGAGTCCCGTCCCGCCGGGAAGCGGCTGGCCGGGGGACCTGGCCGACGCGACGACCCGCGTCGCTCAGGGCGCGGCCGACGTCGAAGCACTCGCCACGTCGAGCGACACCCTCCCAGAGCTCACCGCGGCCATGTCGGTGTGCAGGGCGTGCCCACGCCTCGTCGCCTGGCGGGAAGTGGTGGCAGTGACCAAGCGCAGATCGTTCGAGGGTGAGCCCTATTGGGGCCGACCGATCACCGGCTGGGGCAGCGAGACACCCTCGGTGCTCATCGTCGGGCTGGCTCCGGCGGCTCAGGGAGGCAACCGGACCGGCCGCATCTTCACCGGCGACCGGTCCGGTGACTGGCTCTTCGCGTCGCTGCGTCGTGCCGGCCTGGCCGTCCAACAGCGAAGCGACCATGCAGGCGATGGACAGTAGCTGATCGAGACCAGGATCCTGGCCGTCGTACGCTGCGCTCCGCCCGACAACGCACCGACCCCGCCGGAGCGAGACGTGTGCAGCCCGTGGCTCGACGCCGAGCTGCGACTGACTCTTCCCACCGCCCGCGTGGCCGTCTGCCTGGGCCTGTTCGCCTGGGACAACCTGCTGCGGGCGCTCGGGCGGTTGGGGCAGTCGCTGCCACGCCCGCGCCCACGGTTCGGCCATGGCATGCGGCTGAGCCTGGACGGCCTCGACATCCTCGGCTGCTACCACCCAAGCCAGCAGAACACGTTCACCGGCAAGCTCACCGAGGCTATGCTCGACGAGGTGCTGGCCGCTGCGGCCGTCTATGCGTCGAAATCCTAGCGGCGCTGCGAGCCCTAGGGTGTGGGGTAGTACTGCGCGCATCGACTGTGGCTATCCCCGGAGGACCTGTGAGCGTTCCGCACATCGTCATCGTCGGTGGAGGGTACGTCGGGATGTACACCGCCTTGCGCCTGCGCCGGGCGGTGCATGCGGGCGAGGCCCGCGTGACGGTCGTCGAGCCACGGTCGGCCATGACCTACCAGCCGTTCCTGCCGGAGGCGGCGGCCGGTTCGCTGGAGCCGCGCCATGTGGTGGTGCCGCTGCGGCGGACTCTCAGAGCCACCGACGTGGTCACAGCGAGGCTGGTGAGTGTCCAGGCCGCCGACCGGACCGTCACGGTGCAGCCACCCGACGGTGCGTCCTACGACATCGGCTACGACCACCTCGTCGTGGCGCTGGGCTCGATCGCTCGAACGCTTCCCATCCCAGGCCTGGCCGAGCAGGGCATGGGTTTCAAGCAGATCGAGGAGGCCATCGCCTTGCGTGACAAGGTGCTCGAGTGCCTCGACGTGGCGGCCTCGGTGCGCGATGCCGCCACGCGAAGCTCCGCGCTCACGTTCGTCTTCGTGGGGGGAGGCTATGCCGGTGTGGAAGCGCTCGCGGAGATCGAGGACATGACCCGCTTCGCCACCCGCTACTACGACAACCTCTCCGCGGACGACCTGCGCTTCGTGCTCGTCGAGGCGTCGAACCGTATCCTGCCCGAGGTGGGCGCCGACATGGGCCGCTACACGGTCGACCGCCTGCGTGAGCGGCGCATCGACGTGCGTCTGGAGACGCGGCTCGAGTCCTGCGTCGACGGTCACGTGGTGCTGTCGGACGGCGCGGAGTTCGATGCGGGCACGATCGTGTGGACGGCCGGTGTCAAGGCGAACCCGGTTCTGGAGCAGACGGACCTGCCCCTCGACGACAAGGGCCGCCTCAAGACGCGCACAGATCTGCGGGTCGAAGGGTTCGATGAGGTGTGGGCTGCGGGTGACAACGCCGCCGTCCCCGATCTGACCCGCCCCGGCCAGTTCTGCAGTCCGAGCGCCCAGCACGCCGTACGACAGGCCCGGATGCTCGGTGACAACCTGGTGCGTTCACTGCACGGCGAGCCGCTGCACGACTACCGCCACAAGTACGTCGGTTCTGTGGCCAGTCTCGGGCTGTACCAGGGAGTTGCGCAGGTCTACGGCATCAAGCTGCGCGGTTTCCCGGCGTGGTTCATGCACCGTACCTACCACATGACCCGGATGCCGACGTTCAACAAGAAGGTCCGGGTCGTGCTGGACTGGACGCTGGCGCTGTGCTTCCGCCGAGACGTCGTGTCGATGGGCTCCCCGCAGCGTGCTCGCGACGACTTCGAGCGCGCCAACCAGTAGCACTCGACCGGGTGCGAGACACTGGCTCGGCCAGCCCCCGTATCCCAAATGGCAGAGGACGCACCCTTAAAAGGCGCTCAGTGTGGGTTCGAGTCCCACCGGGGGCACCTCGTGATGCTGACTGAACCGCGAATTGCGCCAGATTGTTGCCACCGGGGCGGGTTGAACGCATTCTTGCGCATGTCGAGACCTCGTCGACGCGGAGCGGGGCGGGCGGGGCGGAGCGGGGCGGGCGGGGAGGGGCGGATCAGCGCAGCCGTTGCAGAGCCAGAGTCAGGTTGCGGGCGTCCCGCAGCCGGTGCTCCCAGGTCACGCCCAGTGCCAGCAGGCCGGCACCCACGCTCGCAAAGATCAGCCAGCGGGGCAACGCGGCGGCATACGGCGCGATGTTGAGTACCGCCAGGACAAGGGCAACCGCGCTACCAGCCAGCAGCGGCACGAGCCAGCGCAGCTGTGCCCCGGCCAGCAGCACGGACAGGGCAGCGATGCCGAGGAGAAGCGCCCGCAGCGAGGTCGGGTCGGGCAAGGTGCGGAGCAGGCTGGGCAGCAGAGCCAGACTGAGCCCGGGTGCCAGCAGCCACGAGCTGGGAGGCGCAGCAGTCCGCATGCGCCAGAGACCCAGGCCGCACAGCGCCAGGGCACTCGGCAGGGTGTATGCCTCGACGACGGACACGTCCTGTGCTGCCAGCCGGACCCAGCTGGCGGCGGCGAGCAGAAGGGCGCCCGGCACGGCGGCGCTGCGTCGGTCAGGGCTCAGCAGGGCGGTGGCGGCCAGGCTCGCACCGGCGACTGTCAGGGCCAGTGGCAGGAGTAACGCGGAGTCGTCGCGGCCGGCCACCACCGGCCCGACGAAGAGGGGGAGAAGGGCGCCGACTTCGAGGCCGACTCGAAAGACTCGGTCCCGTGCCACGAGGGGGAGCTGAGCGGCCACCAGGACAACGGCTCCGATGGCGGTGAGGGCGATGCCGATGTTGCCCTCCGACATCGCTGCGAGGTGCAGTCCTGCGCTGGCGGCTGTGGAGGTGAAGACCACCGCGCCTGCCGCTGCGGCGTTTCGTCGCGCTGCCCCACCAGGAACTGCGGCGACTGTGGCGAGAGTCAGCGCGAGAGCCGTCGTGGTGGCTGAAGTCGTCTCCGCTGACCCCGCGGAGGCGGCCAACAGGACGAGGACGTAGGCGAGGGTGACCAACCCAGCCAGCGTGCCCACCGTTCTGACAGCCGCGAGGCCGGCGACAGCGACGAGTGCTCCTAGAGTCGCTACGACGGCGTACAGCGAGATGGGACGCTGGAGCACGCCCTCGGCCACGGCCGAAGCCACGATGAGGGCGGCAGTGGCAGCGGAGGGCGGCCGCCGCATGACGAGCACGCATCCGACAGCTGCCAGGGCCGCGGCGGCGCAGGCCACCGTGACAGATGGGACGTCGTGGGCCCAGAGGATTTGGTCGACGTGCACACTGCGGCCGGGCACCCGCCGCCAGGGATCGAGGCATGGTTCGGCTACGCGCAGGGCGGCGGTCGCGACAGCGGGCAGCAACAGTGCGCCGGCAAGGCAGCCCGTCAGCAGACTCGTGAAGGCCGATCCGGTGTGCCACGCCCCGCTGCGAACGAGCAAGAAGGCCAAGGCGAACACCACGCTCGCCGAGGCGAGAGCTGGGAGTATGACGTCGAGCCCAGCTCCTTGGAGTGGACGCAGGAGCAGCAGAGCAACTCCCGTGGTTGCCGCTCCGGCAGCGACCTGGCGGACCGCGGACGGGAAGCGCGTCACCTGGGCGATCGATGCCGCCAGGACGCAGCAGATGAGCCAACCCACGGCCGCGCCCGACCCCCACAACTGGTCGAGGCTGTCGGCCTCGACCACCCGACGAAGCGAGACCAGGGCAGTCGTAGCCGCGGTGACCACGGCGATCGCGGCGAGGTTGGCCGCCAGCCGCCATAGGGCCGCTTGCGCAACGAAGTATGCCGCGAGGAGCAAAGCGAGGGTGACAAGGAGGCCTGTGTACTCCTGGCGAGCGGGGAGGTGGTCCATGGCCAAAGCGGCGAGCCAGGCCGCGCCGATCGACGCACACCACTGCACCCCGGTGACATAGAGGCGCAAACGCAGAGCGATCATCGCGGACGCGACGCCGCACGCCACGAGCGCGGCCGCGGTGGATGTGTCCGCACCAAGCTGTGACAGCGCGCCGACGCCTGCGAGCCCACCGGTGTGGGCCGCCTCGACGTCCAGGCCGAGCAGCAGCACGAAGAGTGTCGACAGCGCTTCCGCCGAGCCGCGAAGGCCTCGGCGCAAAGTTCCGAGAGCCGCAGCACCGATCAGCATGGTCACGGCCACAAGCAGCAGCGTGCGGATGCCCAGCGATAGATCAGACCAGGCGACCGAGACAAAGACGATGGCTCCCACAAGCAGGCAGACGGCGCCCAGTCCGAGCAGGACGAGGGGGGTGGACAGTGCCGGTAACGTCCGACGTCTCTGCGTCTGCGGGGTTGTAGCCGGCCATGAGGTCGTCGGAGGTGGTGGCGGGGGCGTCACCGGCCATGAAGCCACCGGGGGTGACGGTGGCACAACTGGGGGTGAAGGCGGCTGACCGGCCAATGTGGATGCGCTCTGACCGGCTCGCACCTCAGCGAGCGTGACGTCGGCTTCGCCGAGTACCCAGCGCAGGTGGTCAGCGGCCTTACCGGACTGAGGCAGCCCGCAGGTGGCGCACACGGAGGGCTCACTCAGCGGGGCAAGGCAGTCCAGGCATCGGTCTGCCTTGAGGTAGCGGCCCATGGGCTGATCCTCGCAGAGCGGTAATGCCATCACGCTTTTTCTACTGGCACCGTGCCCGGCTACGATTGTGTCATCGAGCAGATCGCTCAGGCCACAGAGGAGACCAGGTTCCATGCAGAGCCGCAACCCGATCCTGAACAACAGCTCTACCTTCAACGGCCGGGCCGCCTCGAACTACGGGCACTCGAGCTACGCCGCCGGCGGTAGCGGCTACCAGGGCTACGGCCAGTCGCCGATGTCCACGCCAAGCACCGACCCATCCACCTGGCAGTACCCCTCCGGCCCCTCGGTGCAGGAGCGGATGACGATCGACTCGGTCGTCTCCCGCACCGCCCTCACGCTCTTCATCGTGGTGGCCACGGCGGCTGCTACCTGGATCTTCCTGCCCGACGGTCGCTCGGGAGGCGCCTACGATCCGGGAGCCGCGAACTATGTGCCGGTCGCATGGATCGGTGGAGCTCTCGTCGGCGCCGGGCTCGGGCTCTTCCTCAGCTTCAAGCGCACCGTTTCGCCCGCGCTGGTCGTGCTCTACTGCGTTGCCCAAGGCGTCTTCCTCGGTGCGGTGTCGGAGGCTTTCGAGCAGTCGTTCTCCTCGGGTGACTCGGCTTACTCGGGCATCGTCGCTCATGCGATCGCCGGCACGGTCGGCGCCTTCGTCGCCACGCTGGCGGCCTACAAGTTCTTCGACATCCGGGTGACGTCGACGTTCCGCAAGTGGGTCACCATCGTCGGGATGGGCTTCTTCGCCGTGACGTTCTTTGACTTCCTGCTCTCGATCTTCCACGCCGACCTCGGCTTCAACGGGTTCGGAACGCTGGGACTGATCGCCAGCTTCGTCGGCCTGGGGCTGGGGGTGCTCTACCTGATCCTCGACTTCGACATGGTCGAGCGGGGTATTGCAGCCGGAGCACCGGAGCAGGAGTCCTGGCGGGCGGCCTTCGCACTCACCGCCACCTTGATCCTCATCTACGTCGAGCTGCTCCGGATCCTGGCGATCATGCGTGGAAGCGACTGACGCAGAGGTTCGAAGCGGTCCGCTGACTGGTCACCGCTCGGTCGCGTCCCTCAATCGAAGGAGCGGTGCGCCTTCTTGAGATCGTGCTCATGCACGATGGCCGTAGCGGGGCCGTGCGCCACGTCGTACTCTTCGCGCAGCCATTGCACCCGCTCGTCGAAACGCAACAGGCCGGGGCCGTTGTCCAAGCGGCCGAACCACTCCTCGAGAGAGTTGCCGGTCACCTCGGGGACCCTGGCGACCAGCAGCTGGTGCGTCTCGTCTGAGTGGTGCAAGGCCATAGTCGTTCTCCTGCCGAGTTTCGTACGCGGTACGACGAGCCTGCCTCTGCCGGCGGCCGCTGGTAGGACGAGCCTGCCTCAGCCGACTGCTGCGCACAACACCCGGGCAGGGCGTTGACGCCCGCGAATCGGGGTACCCCGCAGACTTCGAGCTCACCCGGTGAGTTTCAGCCCTGTGGTGAGTTCTCCTCAAGCTCGGTCTCGATCGACGACGCGTCAGGGATGGCGACACTGCGGCGGTGGCGCAGCAGCGCCCACCGGCTCTGCGAGGCCTGGGGCAGCCCTTGTCCAGGCGCCCTACCAGCGTCGCGGTCCCCGCCGACCCCGGCTCCGGCAGTCGAGTCCTGATCGACCCGAGACACCTCGGTGCCGGCGCTGTTGGCCGCCACCGCTGCCGCCCAGGCGAGCGAGAACACACCTTCACCTCGCCACGGCTCGTAGCTGTCCGCATCACCCAGCTCCACTCCCGCGGCGCTCGCCACCGTGGGGAGCATCGCCGCCGCGCAGCTGCGGTAACCCGCTGGCGACGGGTGGAACTGATCCGGGCCGAACAGGTGCCGGGGCGACGAGATGAACTCCGGAGACAGCAAGGAGGCGAGGGACACGGCCCGGCCTCCGGCCTCCACCACCGCGATCGACTGCGCGGCTGCGAGGCGACGGCTCCAGCTCCGCGCCACCTGCCGCAGCGGATATGCGACGGACTGCACCGCCCCGAGGTCGGGACAGGTCCCGACAACCACCTCTGTGCCGGCTGCTCGCAGTGAGGCGACCGCAACCTTGAGCAGTCGGACCGACTCTGACGGCCGCACCTTGTGGGTGACGTCGTTGGCGCCGATGATGATTGCGCACACCTCGGGGGAGTGCTTCAGCGCCTGCGCGATCTGACCTTCGAGAGCTGCAGTGCGAGCCCCGACGCGGGCGACGCTGTGCAGCTGGACCGGCCGAAGGGCGAGGTCGACCAGGCCGGTGGCCAGGAACGCGCCGAAGGTCTCGGCCGCCACGGTGGCGCCGTAGCCGGCCGCTGCGGAGTCACCGAGAACCGCCAGCCGCAGCGGCTCGCCCGGCCGGTCTCCGCCATACAGCCCACCGGGGTCGGGTGGCTGCACCTTGGCATTGCCGATGCGCCTGCGGGCAAGCTTCGCCTGGACGTTCAAGACGCCATACAAGGAGCCCCCCACCAGGCCGAGACCGCCACCCCCGACGGCGGCAGCCGTGACCAGCCGGCGAGCCGCCGTGGCCTTGCTCACCGGTGCACCCCCTGTCCTCAAACGCACCCAGTGTAGGGGGCGTCGAACGATCGGCGTGACGGTGCCGGTCGGGGCGCTGCAGCCAGCGATCAGGTCGAGTCGTAGCCCTAGTCTGGACGCGTGGACTACGTCGAGTCATTGCTGGAGCTGGTCGGCAACACCCCGCTTCTCAAGCTGTCGAGGTCTCTTGACGGCGCGCGGCCACTCGTGCTTGCCAAGGTGGAGTACATGAACCCGGGAGGATCGGTCAAGGACCGGATTGCCCTCAAGATGGTGGAGGCGGCCGAGGTGAGCGGCGAGCTGTTGCCGGGGGGCACGATCGTCGAGCCGACCTCGGGCAACACCGGCGTGGGTCTGGCGATGGTGGCACAGGCCAAGGGGTACTCGTGCGTCTTCGTCTGCCCCGACAAGGTGAGTGAGGACAAACGCAACGTGCTCGAGGCGTACGGCGCAGAGGTGGTCGTGTGCCCCACCGCTGTCGCGCCCGAGCACCCGAACAGCTACTACAACACCTCGGACCGGCTGGTTGCGGAGATCGACGGAGCCTGGAAGCCTGACCAGTACTCCAATCCGCAGAACCCGCTCAGCCACTACGAGCAGACCGGTCCGGAGATCTGGCGGCAGACCGACGGACGTATCACGCACTTCGTGACGGGAGTTGGCACCGGCGGGACCATCAGCGGTGCTGGTCGCTACCTCAAGGAGGTGTCCGACGGGCGGGTCCAGGTCATCGGCGCCGACCCGGAGGGCTCGGTCTACTCCGGCGGTACGGGTCGCCCCTACCTCGTCGAGGGCGTTGGCGAGGACTTCTGGCCGGCGGCGTACGACCCCGAGGTGGCTGATCGCATCATCGCCGTATCGGACCGAGACTCGTTCTTGACGACGCGTCGACTGGCCCGCGAGGAGGCGCTGCTGGTAGGCGGGTCGTCGGGGATGGCCGCGGCAGCGGCGATCAGGCTGGCCCACGAGCTGGACGATCGTGAGGCAGTCGTGGTGGTGCTGCTGCCCGACGGTGGCCGCGGCTACCTCAGCAAGGTGTTCGACGACGAATGGTTGTCGAGGTACGGCTTCCTCGGCCACCCCGAGACGCTGACGGTTGGTGACGTGCTGCGCCGCAAGGACGGCGGGCTCCCCGCCCTCGTGCACACCCACCCCAACGAGACCATCGCCGAGGCGATCTCGATCTTGCGCGAGTACGCCGTCTCGCAGATGCCGGTGGTGCGTGCCGAGCCGCCGGTGATGGCCGCTGAGGTGGCCGGCTCAGTCAGTGAACGTGACCTGGTGGATGCCCTGTACGCCGGCAAGGCACGGCTTGCCGACCGGATCGAGGATCACATGGCCGACCCACTGCCGTCGGTCGGCGCCGGTGAGCCCGTCGCCGCGGCGGTGGACACCCTGCATGACGCGGACGCGGTGTTGGTGCAGGAGGACGGCAGGCCGGTCGGGCTGCTGACCCGCCACGACCTGCTTGGCTTCATCGCCTCCCCTTGACTTACCCCTCCCCCTCCCCTTCTTCCTCCCCCTCCCCTTCTTTGCGACTTGTCAGAACCTCCGCTGGTCATAGCCAGCTGAGAGTCTGACAAGTCGCAAAGGAAGCGAGGAAGCGAGGAAGCGAGGAAGCGAGGAAGCGAGGAAGGGAGGAAGCGAGGAGCGGGTCAGGGGAAACC
>JBPCRX010000015.1:0-9715 GCA_050996395.1 Nocardioidaceae bacterium | reverse complement strand
CCGGCGCGGCTGTGGCCGTGGTAGTCGGCGCCAATGCCACCACTCAGCTTCTCAAGCAGATGGTGCTGCCTCGCCCGGAGCTGGGGTGGGGTACATCGAACAGCTTGCCCAGCGGGCACACCACCGTCGTCACATCTCTCGTCCTTGCAGCGCTACTCGTGATGCCCGCAGCTGGGCGTTGGCTGGTCAGCCTCGCAGGTGCTGTCGGCGTGGCTGTCACTGGGATCGGAACGGTCGTGGCCAACTGGCACCGTCCAAGTGATGTGGTCGCCGGCGTCGCCGTGGCGATGACGTGGGGATGCATGGCGCTTGCCGTCATCTCGCTGCGCGGGCATGGACGTCCTCAGGGGCCGCCCCGGTCCAGACCGGTCGCGCTGACGCTCGGGGTGAGTGTCGCCGCTGGCGTGCTGGTGTTCATCGGCGTACGCCCCGACGGCACTGCTGGCGACTTGGTGGTCCACCTGGTGACCATGGGTGCCCTGGCGTTGGTGAGCGCAATCGCTGTGGGAACGTTCGCACGCATGGTGGATGTGCGCGTCGCCTGAGGATCCGGCTCAGCCTTGTCCGGTGCAGGTGTTTCAGCGACACTCGGCAGACTTGTCGACGCCGCAGGCGCGTCGACGTCGACGAGAGGACGCTTCGATGAGCGACGAGATGGACGCGCCGAAGGTACACGAAACCCTGGGCAAGGCGATCGACCTACAGGCCGAGTCGGTGCTGACGATGGCACTCCTCGCCGGCATGCTGCGCGGCGTCGACGGAGTGGCCATCAAGCAGGATCTGCGCGCCTTCGTGCTGGCTGAGCTCGAGGACACCTACAAGTTGATCGAGAAGCTGTCGGCCCTGGGAGGCAAGCCGTCGATGAACGCGGCAACAGTCAAGGTGTCTTGCGAGGCGGAGGAGGCGCTGTCGGAGCTGCTCGACCACGAGGTCAAGGCCGTCGCCGCCTTGCACGCCGTCATACCGCATTCCGGACAGCAGCCGCGCAGCGAGGCGCTGGAGCACCTGCTCGAGCACGTCATCATGCGCAAGCAGCAGCAGATGGACTACCTGTGGCATGCAACGGAGTCCGAACCGCGGAGCTGAGCTCCTCGTCTGGATTGAGCCGCCTACTCCTGGGTACGCGCCACCTGACGTCGACCACTCAGCAAGGAGCAACCGTGTCCGGTCACCAGACAGCAGAAACCACTCGTCCGCTTGCGCTCGTGACGGGCGCTTCGAGCGGCATCGGATTGGAGCTGGCCAAGCAGTTCGCCGAGAACGGTTTCGACCTCGTCGTCGCGGCAGAGGATGATGAGCTCGACTCCGCCCGGCCCGCGCTCGAGCAGCTCGGAGCGAGCGTCGAGACGGTGCAGGTCGACCTTGCGACGAGCCAGGGGGTGGAGCAGCTGCACACGCAACTGGGATCGCTGGGCCGCCCGCTCGCGGCCGCTGCTCTCAACGCGGGTGTCGGAGTGAACGGCCGGTTCGACGAGATCAGCCTCGATGACGATCTGCGGCTGGTCGCCCTCAACGTCGCCTCGACCGTGCACTTGACCAAGCTGCTGGTGCGCGACATGGTGCCGCGCGGCGAGGGGCGACTGCTCTTCACAGCCTCGGTCGCGGCGACCATGCCCGGTCCCTACTACGCGACGTACGCCGCCTCCAAGTCGTTCGTGCACTCCTTCGCCGAGGCGCTGCGCCACGAGTACAAGGACTTGGGCATCACAGTGACCTCCCTGATGCCCGGACCTACCGACACTGAGTTCTTCGACCGTGCCGACATGGGCGACACCAAGGTCGGCCGCAGCGACAGCAACGACGATCCTGCAGACGTGGCCCGTGACGGCTTCGAAGCGCTCATGTCAGGCAAGGACAAGGTGGTGGCGGGTTCCACGATGAACAAGGTGCAGACCGCGGGCGGCAAGCTGATGCCCGACCCGGTCAAGGCCGCCGCCCACGCGTCGATGACCAAGCCGGACTCCGACTGACCGCGACCTGGGGCGGCCCGGAACTGGTGGCTCAGAGATGGACGTCCAGTTGGCCAAGGCAAGGCCGTCACCACGGTGAGAGCTCCATGAGGAGCGCGACGAGCAGCAGCGCCATGAGCAGGAGGCAGAGGATCTTCCGGGTCGCTCTGCTGAACCTTCGTGGCGCTGGCGCTGATCCTGGAATCACCCTGTTCGCGGCCGGGGACCTGCTCGCAGCGGGTGGCGGCGGCAGCCGATCCGGTGTTGAGCACGTCGGTCGCTGAACTCGATGCTCGCGAGACTCTGGCGGCACACACCAAAGCCCAGGTCAACACTGGTGGCTTACTCCCACTCGATGGTCCCGGGAGGTTTGCTGGTCACGTCGATCGTGACGCGGTTGACCTCCCGCACCTCGTTGGTGATGCGCGTCGAGATGCGCTCGATTACGTCGTACGGCAGGCGGGCCCAGTCGGCTGTCATCGCGTCCTCGGAGGTCACCGGTCGCAGCACGACGGGGTGCCCGTAGGTGCGACCGTCGCCCTGCACCCCGACTGATCGGACGTCGGCGAGCAGCACAACGGGGAACTGCCAGATGTCGCGGTCGAGGCCCGCCCGGGTGAGCTCCTCCCGTGCGATCGCGTCTGCGTTCCGCAAGATCTTGAGCCGGTCGGCGGTGACCGCTCCGACGATGCGGATCGCCAGCCCCGGCCCGGGGAACGGTTGGCGCCAGACGATCTCCGGCGGCAGGCCTAGCTCGACTCCGACCTTGCGCACCTCGTCCTTGAAGAGGTTGCGTAACGGCTCCAGCAGTGTGAACTGCAGGTCGTCCGGCAGGCCGCCGACATTGTGGTGCGACTTGATGTTCGACGTACCGGCTCCGCCGCCGGACTCGACGACGTCGGGGTACAGCGTGCCCTGCACGAGGAACTCGACCGAGCCACCCTCGGCGTCGGCTGCTTCCGCGACGATCTCGCGCTCGGCAGTCTCGAACGCGCGGATGAATTCGCGACCGATGATCTTGCGCTTGTCCTCGGGGTCACTGACACCGTCCAGCGCATCGATGAACGTCTTCGCGGCGTCGATGACTCGCAGCGACACTCCGGTGGCGGCGACGAAGTCACGCTCGACCTGCTCGGCCTCGCCCTTGCGCAGCAGGCCGTGGTCGACGAAGACGCAGGTGAGCTGGTCGCCGACCGCCCGCTGCACGAGCGCCGCTGCCACAGCCGAGTCGACGCCGCCAGAGAGTCCACAGATTGCGTGCTTGTCTTCCACCGTGGCGCGAATGAGCTCGAGCTGTTCGTCCACGACGTTGACCATCGTCCACGTCTGGCGACAGCCGGCGATGTCGACGAGGAACCGTTCGAGGACCCGCTGTCCGTGCTCGGTGTGCAGCACCTCTGGGTGCCATTGCACACCGGCGAGCCTGCGTTCGAGCAACTCGAATGCGGCTATCGTGGCGCCCGGAGTGGTGGCCAGCGCTACCGCCCCGTCGGGTGCCACCGCCACCGCGTCGCCGTGACTCATCCAGACCCGGTGACCGGTAGGCACCCCTGCCAGGAGGGTGCCCGGCTCGATGATGTCGAGAGTGGTACGTCCGAACTCCGACAAACCCGTGCGCTGCACCTCTCCCCCGAGGACACGAGCCATGGCCTGGAAGCCGTAGCAGATGCCGAAGACCGGCACGTCTGCGTCGAAGAGCCGCCCGTCGAGCTGGGGTGCGTCGGGCGCGTAGACCGACTGTGGTCCGCCGCTCAAGATGATGGCCTGCGGATCCCGCGCCAGCATCTCGTCGAGAGCCATCGTGTGCGGCACGATCTCCGCGTAGACCCTCGCGTCACGAACTCGTCGGGCGATGAGCTGGGCATACTGGGCCCCGAAGTCGACGACGAGGACGAGGTCATGTTCGGGGCTCACGGCAGGCCCTTTCATTCGTTCCGCTTCGCCTCGGTACTGCGGCTCGGCGCACTGCGATAGGCGGTGAGTCTATCGAGGAGCTCACTCGGGCTCGGCCGACCAGCGCCGTAACCTGCACAAGCTCGGCTCGTTGCACCCCTCGAGCGCTTCGCGTACGTGAGGCGCGCGTCAGGTCCGGCGCCTGCGCTGGAGGTTCGAGGCTCGGCCGTCCTGCCGCCGGCCGGGTCTCGAACGACCTGATGACAGCCCTCGGGTCAGCTGGTCGAGTCGGCCATGAGGCGCAGGCCGTCATACACGTCGGTGAACCGCGTCGTCAGCGGAGCCATGCCGAGGCGAATGCCGTCCGGGCGCCGGAAGTCCGGGATGACGCCTCTGGCGGTCAGGGCTGCCATGACCTCACGTGCGCGCGGGTGGGCCACTGTCACATGTGAGCCGCGGCGGTCCGTGTCACGCGGGGACGCGAACGCCCAACCCCGCGGAGCCAGCCAGTCGTCGTACAGCACGCTGGCGAGCTCGGTGAGCGCTCGGGACTTCCGTCGGATGGCCGCGACGCCTGCCTCGGCGACCATCCGGACGCCGGGTTCGACGGCGGCCATCGAGAGTACGCCGGGGGTGCCGGTGAGCCATGCGCGCATGTCGACATGCGGCTCGTAGCCCGCGGCCATCTCGAACATCTCTCGGCGGCTCCACCAGCCCCAGATCGGGTGGTGGAGCGTCGGCTGGAAGTCCCTGCGGACGAACGTGAAGGAAGGGGCACCTGGGCCGCCGTTGAGGTACTTGTAGGTGCACCCCACGGCGATGTCGACGCCATCGGCATGCAGGTCGATCGGCACCGCGCCAACGGAGTGGCACAGGTCCCACACGGTCAAGGCGCCCGCCTGGTGAGCCAGCTGGGTCAGCGCTGCCATGTCGACGATGGCCGCCGAACGGTAGTCCACATGCGACAGCACCGTCACGGCGACATCGCCGCTGAGGGCATCGGCCAACGCATCGGCTGTGACGCCGTCGGGACCGGCCTCGGGAATCCATCGGACTTCGAGCCCACGGTGCTGTGCCAACGCCTCCACGACATAGCGGTCGGTAGGGAAGTTGTCCTCCTCGATGACGACGGTGCGGCGGCCGGGTCGAGCGTCGAGCGCCGCAGAGATCGACTTGTACAGCGCCACCGTGGTCGAGTCGTTGACGATCACCTCGCCAGCGTCGGCGCCCAGAAGGCTGGAAGCGATGAGGTCGCCGATCCGGACCGGAAGGTCGAGCCAACGCTCCTCCCACGACTTGATGAGGTTGCGGCCCCAGTCGTCCTCGAGCACCTGGCGCACCCGTTCGCGGCTCGCCTTCGGTAGCCGACCCAGCGAGTTGCCGTCGAGATAGACCAAGGCATCGTCGTCGATGACGAAGCGGTCTCGGTAGCCGGCCAGCGGATCGCTCACATCGAGGGCTGCGGCCTCGTCCCGCTTGATCGTCATACGGCTGACGGTATCGCCGGCATCAGGTGTTCGACTCGACGGCCGAGGCGTCAGCGCACAGTGGCGACCTGTCAACGCGTAGGTGGCGACTGTCAACGCGCAGGTGGCGACTCTCAACGAGCAGATGGAACCACCTACTGGACGACGACCTCGACGCGCTGGAACTCCTTGAGGTCTGTGTAGCCCGTGGGGGCCATGGCTCGCTTGAGGGCTCCTACCAGGTTCATGGTGCCGTCGGAGACAAGGGAGGGCCCGTGCAGGATCTGGCTGAGACTGCCGACCGTGCCGATCTGGACCCGCTCACCTCTGGGCAGGGATGCGTGCCGGGCCTCCGTCCCCCAGTGGAAGCCGCGTCCCGGCGCCTCCTCGGCACGCGCCAGTGGCGAGCCCACCATGACGGCGTCGGCGCCACACGCGATTGCCTTGGCGACGTCACCGCTGCGGCCGATGGAACCGTCGGCGATGACGTGTACATAACGTCCGCCTGACTCGTCGAGATAGTCACGCCGTGCCGCGGCGACGTCGGCTACCGCCGTCGCCATCGGGACAGCCACGCCGAGGACCGACCGGGTCGTGTGGGCGGCCCCGCCGCCGAACCCGACGAGCACGCCCGCGGCCCCGGTACGCATGAGATGCAGAGCGGCCTGGTGGGTCGCGCAACCCCCGACGATGACAGGGACGTCGAGCTCGTAGATGAACTCCTTGAGATTGAGCGGCTCTGCCGAGCCCGAGACGTGTTCGGCGGACACGGTCGTGCCCCTGATCACGAACAGGTCGAGACCTGCCTCGATGACCGACTGGGCGTGCTGCTTGGTGAGCTGCGGGGACAGCGCGCCCGCGACCGTAACACCCGCACCGCGCATCTCCTTGACACGCTGCACCATCAAGTCGGGCAGGATCGGCTGGGCATAAATCTCCTGGAGCCGCCTCGTCGCCTCTGGTCCTGCAAGGGCGGCCGCCTCCTCCAGCAACGGTTGCGGGTCGTCGTAGCGCGTCCACAGCCCCTCGAGGTCCAGGACGCCGAGGCCTCCGCACTGGCCGAGTGCCACAGCCGTGGCCGGTGACATCACCGAGTCCATCGGTGCCGCAACGACGGGGATCTCGAACCGGTAGGCATCGATCTGCCACGCAACCGAGACCTCTTCAGGGTCACGAGTGCGACGACTCGGCACGATCGCGATGTCGTCGAAGGAGTAGGCGCGGCGACCCCGCTTGGCCCGGCCGATCTCGATGTCCATCAAAGCCTCTCAGGGTGGCTGTCAGCGCGAGGAGTAGTTGGGTGCCTCGGCCGTCATCTGGACGTCGTGGGGATGGCTCTCCGCCAAGCTCGCCGCCGTGATCCGGATGAACCGCCCGCGCTGCTGCAGCTCAGGGACAGTCCGGGCGCCGACGTAGAACATGGACTGGCGCAGTCCGCCCATCATCTGGTGCAGGACGGCAGCCAACGGTCCTCGGTAGGACACCCGACCTTCGATTCCCTCGGGCACCAGCATGGCGTCGTTCTCCACCTCTGCCTGGAAGTACCGGTCCCTCGAGTAGGACTTCTTGCCGCCGCGCAGAGCCATCGCGCCGAGGGAACCCATGCCACGGTAGGCCTTGTACTGCTTGCCGTTGACGAAGATAAGGTCACCAGGACTCTCCTCGCACCCAGCCAGCAGCGAGCCCATCATCACTGTGTCCGCCCCGGCCACCAGCGCCTTCGCGATGTCGCCGGAGTGCTGCACGCCACCGTCGGAGATGACGGGCACACCAGCTGGCCTGCAAGCGGCGGCCGCCTCGTGCACCGCGGTGATCTGAGGCGCCCCGACGCCCGTGACAACTCTTGTGGTGCAGATCGATCCCGGGCCCACTCCGACCTTGACGGCATCGGCGCCAGCGTCGACGAATGCCTGGGCGCCGGCTTGCGTCGCGACGTTGCCACCGATGACCTGCACGTGCCGGGTCGCGGCGTCGCGCTTCAGCCGCCTCACCATCTCCAGAAGCAGCCGCACGTGTCCATGGGCCACGTCGGCCACCAGTACATCGACACCGGCCTCGACCATGGTTGTTGCGCGTTCCCATGCCTCGCCGAAGTAGCCGATCGCCGCGCCCACCATCAGGCGCCCGTCCGTGTCCTTGGATGCGTCGGGGAACTGCTCGGACCTGACGAAGTCCTTGACCGTGATCAGTCCGGCCAGCCGACCATCGGCGTCTATCAGCGGAAGGCGCTCGCGCTTGTGCTTGCGCAACAGCACGGTTGCGTCCTCATGGCTGATGCCCACGGGCGCAGTGATCAAGGGCATCGGAGTCATGACCTCGTCGACTTTGGTGGACGGCCAGTCCGCCACCGGTGTGAAGCGCAGGTCGCGGTTCGTCACAATGCCCAACAGACGAGTATCAGAGTCCACGACGGGCAGGCCGGAGACCCGGTACTGGCCGCAGCGCTCGTCGAGCTGTTCGAGCGTGGCGTCCGGCCCGATCGTGACCGGGTTCGAGATCATGCCCGTCTGTGTGCGCTTGACCAGGTCGACCTGGTACGCCTGATCCTCGATCGACAGGTTTCGGTGCAACACCCCCAGCCCACCCTGGCGCGCCATCGCTATGGCCATCCGCGACTCGGTCACGGTGTCCATGGCGCTGGATACCAGGGGCGACTGCAGACTGATCTCACGAGTCAGCCGGGAGCTGGTTTCCACCTCACTGGGCGCCAGATCAGTCTCGCCGGGCAGCAGCAGAACGTCGTCGAAGGTCAATCCCAGGGACGCGAACTTGTCAGGCACTCCCGCGGACGTCAGCTCCATGCCGTCATCCTACGGCGACTGGATGGGGGCCTGTTGGAACGATCTGGCGCTCAAGCAACACTCCGGACCAGGCCAGATCGTTCCAACTCCGGAGCCACGGAGCTCAGACGTCAGTGCTGCGCTCTGCTGTTCTGCTGCTTTCCTTCGGACTTCGCGATCAGCCGCGTGCTGCCGAAGGGGACGAACAGCGTCCTGATCGAGGAAGTCTCGATGAAGGCGAACTCGCCGGTGCACTCCTCGCCCTGGATGCGGACGGTCTTCAACCCCTTGGTCACCGGCGTCATTGCGTCCAGCACCGCCTCTTGGCGCGTGTAGTCGGGTGCCGTCGTCGAGTGTGCGTCGATCACCTTGGTACCGACCCGGAGCCGTGTGTCCAGCACCGGAGCGTTCGTGTGGTCGAAGTCGCGCTCGACATCGACCAGCCCGGTCACCATCAGGTAGCCCTTGGCCGGGACAGAGACGGTGTTCTGGACGATGGGCTGCCAGGAGCAGCCCGTGAACTCGTCGATGAAGTGGTTCGAGCTGACGTAGCTTGCCCGGACCAGCTCGTTGGCGTGGTATCCATTCAGTGTTCCGGCGTTGACCGGGGAGGCGCCGGTGGCCGGCGAGGTCATCATGCTCGCTCCGGCCACGGCGGCAGCCGCGGTGGCCAGGCACGCGACGCCGGTGCTGAGCTGCCTGCGTGGTTTCTCCTTCATGAGGTGCTCCTCTTGTGAGGCGGCCACGACGCAGCCGCGATAACCACAGGAGCACCTGAGCAGTCAGGTAATACGCATCGGCCAGAACACGAGCAAGGGCCCGACGAGACGTGATTTCGTCGGGCCCTTGCCGATCCTTTTACCGCTCAGGCGGTCTAGCGGTCAGTGGCTGTGGCCGTGACCATGCCCGGCGGCGTCGGCGTCGGGCTCAGCCGGCTTCTCCACGATCAACGTCTCGGTCGTGAGCAACATGCCCGCGATAGACGCCGCGTTGGTGAGCGCCGAGCGGGTCACCTTTACCGGGTCGAGCACTCCCTGGGCGACCAGGTCGCCGTACTCGCGGGTTGCAGCGTTGAACCCTTGACCCACGCCGGCTTCGCGCACCTTGGCCACGACGACGTAACCTTCGTCGCCACCGTTCTCGGCGATCCATCGCAGCGGCTCGTCGATCGCGCGACGCACCAGCATGACACCGGTGGCCTCGTCATCGGTCAGACCGAGCTTGTCGTCGAGGGCGGAAGCGGCGTGGACCAGGGCAGAACCGCCACCGGCCACGATGCCTTCCTCGATCGCGGCGCGGGTCGCTGAGACAGCGTCCTCGATGCGGTGCTTCTTCTCCTTGAGCTCGACCTCCGTGGCGGCGCCCACCTTGATGACGCACACTCCACCGGCGAGCTTTGCGAGGCGCTCCTGGAGCTTCTCACGGTCCCAGTCGGAGTCGGTGTTGTCGATCTCCATCTTGATCTGCGCGACCCGGCCGCTGACCTCCCCGGCCTCTCCGCCTCCTTCGACGATCGTGGTGTCGTCCTTGGTGATGACGACCCTGCGAGCGGTTCCGAGAACCTCGAGGCCGACCTGGTCGAGCTTGAGGCCCACCTCGGGAGCGATCACCTGACCACCGGTCAGCG
>JBPCRX010000149.1:0-11098 GCA_050996395.1 Nocardioidaceae bacterium | reverse complement strand
CTCGTTGATCTCGAACAGCCCGAGGTCGGAGCCACCGGAGATGGACAGCAGCACCCCGTGCGCACCGTCGATGGAGGCCTCGAGCAGGGGTGAACTGATCGCGAGCTCGGCGGCCTGGACCGCGCGGTCCTCGCCGCGGGCCGAGCCGATGCCCATGAGGGCCGAGCCGGCCCCCTGCATGACCGACTTGACGTCGGCGAAGTCGAGGTTGATCAAGCCCGGCGTCGTGATGAGGTCGGTGATCCCCGAGACCCCTTGGAGCAGCACCTGATCGGCCTGCTTGAACGCGTCGAGCACGCTGACACTGCGGTCTGAGATGGACAGCAGTCGGTCATTGGGTATCACGATCAGCGTGTCGACCTCCTCGCGCAGGGCCGCGATGCCCTCCTCGGCCTGGTTGGCGCGCCGACGTCCCTCGAACGAGAAGGGCCGGGTGACGACACCGATGGTGAGAGCGCCCAGCGACCGGGCGATACGGGCGACGACAGGAGCACCACCGGTGCCGGTGCCACCACCTTCTCCAGCGGTCACGAACACCATGTCGGAGCCCTTGATGACCTCTTCGATCTCGTCGGCGTGGTCCTCTGAGGCGCGCCCGCCGACGTCAGGGTCGGCGCCGGCGCCGAGCCCGCGGGTCAGCTCGCGCCCGATGTCCAGCTTGACGTCGGCGTCGCTCATGAGAAGAGCCTGTGCGTCGGTGTTGATCGCGATGAACTCCACCCCGCGAAGCCCGACCTCGATCATCCGGTTGACGGCGTTGCCCCCGCCCCCGCCGCTTCCCACGACCTTGATGACCGCCAGATAGTTCTGCGGTGCTGCCACGACGATTACCTCTAACTGTGAACGGGTGCCGGTCTTCTATGAACGGTCACCGAGCGGACTGGGCGAGTGGTACAGAAGGCTGCACAGTGCGGAGCCGAGGGCGGGGAAGCCGGATGAAACTGACTGGACTATAATCCTCCAGTTGAGGGTTATAGTTATGTCAAGCTCATGTTGCCCATCAACGTAGGACATCGAACTGGGTCACCGCAGCCCGACACGCCAACTTCTTGCGACACCGGACTGCTCAGCGGGTTCCGACGCTGCTCAGCAGGTTGAAGGCGCAGTCAGTGTTGCCTCAGCACGGATCGCGGCCTGAGGGACATGCCGATAGCGCGATAGCACTTGTCGATGAGTCTCATCGTCCCCACAGCGCCATCGGCGTCGGTCGGCAGAGAAGCACCCTCACGTACTGCTGCCGTGAACGCCTCCAGCTGATAGCTGTACGAGGGGCGCCTCCCCAGGTGCTCAACGCGGCTCCCAGCCCGGGTTGTCACAGTCAACCGGTCATCCAGATGTGGCAGAACGAAGTTGGCGGCCGTCGCGTGGCCCTCGGCTCCGACCACGCGGTACCTCATCTGCGTCGTCTCACCAGCCATGTCGCAGCGTGCGAATCCGGTGGCACCGGAGGGAAAGACCAGCTCCGCATCAACCCACTCGTCAACTCCCGGGAACCCCTCGCGCTCGCCGCCCCGAGCATCCAGAAGCGTTGGCTCACCCCCGGCCCACGGCGCGAGCACCCGGTGAGCATGCAGGCCGTAGCAGCCCAGGTCCATCAACGCCCCACCGGCCAGTGACAGGTCCCATCTCGGATCCTGTGGCGACGGCGGAGGGATGGTCATCGTGACCTCGACGTGCTGCAGCTCTCCCAGTTCACCCGTCGCCAGCAGTTCGTGCAGGCGCCTCGTGACGGGGTGGTAGAGGTAGTGGAATCCCTCAGCCACAACGACACCCGCTCGTCTTCCGGCGTCGCATACTTCCTGCGCCTCCTCGGCGTTCGCGGCGAAGGGCTTCTCCGACAGCACGTGCTTGCCCGCCGCAATCGCCGCCACGTTCCACGGTGCATGCAGACCGTTGGGCAACGGGTTGTAGACCGCCTCGACCGTGGGGTCGCGTACCACGACCGCGTAGGAGTCGAGAACTCGCTCCACGCCGTGGGCGGAGGCGAATGCCTCAGCCCGACTCCGCTTCCGCGCGGCAACCGCCACCAACCGAGCACCGGTCTCTTGAGCAGGAGAGACGATTGCGGCTTCGGCGATCCTCGCCGCGCCCAACACTCCGACGCGCAGGGGATCCACGAGCAAAGGGTAGGTCACCTGCCAGTGTCAACGGCAGTAGTGGTGCGGCGGTGTCGTCACGCCACACAACACGTTCTGACCGGATCTCGCAGAAGTGGGGCGAAAGCGATCTCCGAGGCGCCGATGAGCGAGGAGTCCTGCCCGAGCCCGGCTGACCTTACGACGATCTCGTCGTGCCGAGCAACGACGCTGCCGGCCTCCATCACCGCGGTGATCTGCTCGTGTCGGGCGCTCAGGACCTGGGACAGTACGCCTCCCAACACGATGACATCGGGGTTGAACAGCGTCGCAACGGCGCTCAGGCCGATGCCGGTCCATCGAGCACAGTCGTCAAGGGAACGTCGGGCCCGCGTCTCGCCGGCCAGGGCCGCCGCGATGACCTCTGCGACGGCCACCGGTCCACCTCCCAGGCGCCGGCCGGCACCCTCGAGGAGGTGGTTCTCCCCCACACGTGTCTCCCAGCAACCACGTGCGCCGCACCGGCACTCGATGCCATCGCTGTCCACCATCAGGTGGCCGATCTCACCGGCATAGCCACCCGCGCCTCTGAGGGGCACACCGTTCACCAGGAAGCCACCCCCGATGCCGACGCTGCCGATCAGATACGCACAGTCGTCCATTCCCACAGCGGCACCTCGGAAGCTCTCCGCGAGGACGCCGAGATTCGCGTCGTTCCCGGTCTTGACGTTCAGCCCAAGCTCATCGCTGAGAAGAGCAGCGAACGGCTGATCCACCCAGCCCAGGTTCGGGGCGAACCGGATGAGCCCGTCGTGGTCCCGGACCGCACCAGGGACAGACACACCGACTCCCAGGCATCGCGAGGCGGCCGGGTTCGCCAGCAGCTCGCGACAGATCTGCGCGACCGACGCGACGACCGGACCCACGTCGTGAGCGCCACGTCGGTGCGCGCGCTCGTGACGCTCGAGAACGACTCCGCCGAGACCGACCAGGGCGACGACGATCCTGTCGACGTCCAGCACCACCGCCAGTACTGCGACATCCGTGCGGGGCACCACGAGATGTGACGGACGACCCGAACCGCTGGCATGCGTCGGCATCTCCTCGGTCACCAGGCCAAGTGCCTCCAGCCGCGCGGTGATGTCACCGATCGTGCTGCGGTTGAGTCCTAGCGCGCCGGTCAGGGCAGCCCTGCTGGTAGGTCCGTTGGCGTGCACCAAAGACAAAAGGGCACTGACGTTGACGCGCCTGAGTTCGTCACGACTGCTGCTCGCTGGCACCTGTCGCGAGCTGGTTGGCAAGCGGCTCAGCCCCGGCCGGTCGCCGCGGCTCGCTGTCGGCTGATGGCGTCGACGCTGGCTGCCAGGAGCAGGACCAAGCCGGTCACGATGTAGACGCGCCCGGCGGGCTGGTTGAGCAGCGCCATCCCGTTGTCGATGACGGCGACAACGGCCCCGCCAATGACGGCGTCGACGATCCTGCCCTTGCCACCGAAGAGGCTGGTACCACCGATGACCGCAGCTCCCACGGCGTACAGCAACGTCAATGACCCGCCGGTCGTCGGCGACACGGAGTTGACCCGGCTCGACAGCAGAATGCCTGCGACTGCCGCCAGGGTCGAGCACAACATGAAACATGACAGCCGCACCCCGGCGACGTTGATACCGGCTCGTCGGGCGGCCTCGGAATTTCCTCCCACGGCGTACACATGCCGCCCCCACGCTGTGCGCTGGAGGAGGAAGTTGAGCACGACGAGCAAGAAGACCAAGACGGCCACCACAATGGGCACTCCCCGGATCGAGGAGATGGCCGTGTTTCGGCTCCGCTCCCCACTCAGGTACCAGGTGGCGGCTATCAGGACGAGGGCAAGTGCCCCCGTCTTGACGGCCCACAAGGCGACCGGGTCGCTGCTGAGCCCGGCGGCGCGGCGAGTGAGGGAGTTGCGGAGCGTCACTGCAGCGAAGATGGCCAGGCCACCGAGGCACATCACCCAGCCCAGCCAGACCGGGAGGTTCTTGTTCATGATCGCGAGGATGTGCGGCTCGGCGAAGGAGATCGTGCCACCCTCGCCGATGATCAGCAGCATCAGGCCCTGAAGGCCCAAGAAGGCGGCCAACGTCACCACGAACGAGGGTATGCCCAGCCGAGCCACGAGCAGGCCGATGCAGGTGCCGATGACCGCCCCGGTGGTGAGACAGATGAGGATGGACAGCCGCCAGTCCACATCATGGTTGGTCAGGAACACCCCCATCACCGCGGCCGAGGTCCCCCCGGTGAAACCGGCGGACAAGTCGATCTCCCCCAACAGCAGCACGAAGACAAGGCCCATCGCGATCACGATGACCGACGCCCCCTGGTTGATCAGGTTGGCGAAGTTGAACGAGTTGGTGAAGGTGTCCGGTCGCAGAATGGTGAACACGATGACAAGGACGACAAGCCCGAGTACTGCCGGAAGCGCGCCGACGTCACCCCCACGCACCCGGGTGAGGTAAGCCCGCACACTGTCGCCGAGGCCATTGGTGGGCGAGCCCGGGTTGGGCGGCGTCTGTTGCTGCGCCGAAGTCTGGGTACTCATCGGGTCTCCTCGGGACGGTCCAGCGGGGGCGTCGACGCGTGCCGCGTGACCGTCTCTCCCGAGGAGTCCAGACCGAGAGCTCCGGAGCGTCCACTGGTGATCAGCTCGACAACCTGGCTCGAGGTGACGTCGGGGACAGGCACCTGCGCCACCATCTGGCCCAGGTACAGGACGGCGATGTCATCGGCGACCTGGAAGACGTCGTTGAGATTGTGGCTGATCAACACCACCCCCAACCCTCTGTCGGCAAGTCGGCGGACGAGCAGCAGGACCTGCTCGGTCTGCGCGACGCCGAGGGCGGCCGTCGGCTCGTCGAGGATCACGATCTTGGAGTTCCACAGCACCGACCGGGCAATCGCCACCGTCTGGCGTTGACCGCCGGACAGGCTGGACACGTGCGTGCGCACGGACTGGAGGGTGCGGACGGACAGACCGTCGAGCGTTTCCCTCGCCCGCCGCTCCATGGTGTCTTCGTCAAGACGCCCGAAGGTGGTCATCTCCCGGCCGAGGAAGAGGTTGTGGACGACATCGAGGTTGTCGCACAGGGCCAGGTCCTGGTAGACCACCTCGATCCCCAGGGCGGCGCTGTCCTTCGGGCTGCGAACGTCCACCACCTCACCGTCGAACCGGTACTCGCCCTCGTTGAAGGCGTGGATGCCCGCGATGCCCTTGATCAAGGTGGTCTTGCCTGCACCGTTGTCACCGACGAGTGCCGTCACCCTGCCGGGAGTGACGGCGAAGTCGACGCCGCGGAGCACGTGGACTGCGCCATAGCTCTTGTTCACCCCGCGCAACGTCAACAGTGGTGACGTCGAGGCAGAGGTTGAGGACTTCTCGGCGCTGACCGTCGACATGGACGCCTCCGAATCTGGGTCGTGGGTCGTGTTCGGGTCCGACGGAGCGCGGGTGCGAACCGTCGGACCCGACAGCGGATCTACTCGACGCCGTACTTCGTGCAGAGATCGGCGAACTTCGAGGTGCAGACGTCCTCCTTTGTCTGGAATCCGTCAGCGATGACCTTTGTCACGGTGTCCTGGTAGATCGCCTCGGGGGTCGCCAGCGCGGACTTGACCTCCTGGTTGGTCTCGGTGTCCATGACCGAACCGGTGGCCAGTGCGTCCGCGGCGGCTGTGTCACCCGTGATGAGGGCGATCGCCAGATCAGATGCGGCCTTGGCCTCGAGTGCGACGTTCTTGTAGACCGTCATGCACTGGGTGCCGGCAAGAAGTCGCTGCAACCCTTCGACACTGGCGTCTTGGCCCGTCACCGGAACCTTGTCATCGAGGTTGTTCTTCGCCAGAACTGCGACGATGCCGCCGGCCATCGTGTCGTTGGCTGAGACGACGCCGTCGATGTCGCCGCCGTTCTGGGTGTAGAGCTGCTCGAACGTGGTGCTCGCAACGTTGGCGTCCCACTTGCCGGTCTGGTCTCCGACGAGCGTGTAGTCACCGGAGTCGATCTTCGGCTTCAGCGTCTCCTCGTAGCCCGACTTGAACAGTGCGGCGTTGTTGTCGGTGGGGTCGCCGTTGATGTAGACGATGTTGGCCTGCGGCTTGCCCATGTCGTCGAGGCACTTGATCAGACCGGTTCCCATCAGACCGCCGACTGCGACGTTGTCGAACGAGACGTAGTACGAAGCACCCCCGCCAAGGGTGAGCCGGTCGTAGTCGATGCTCTGGATGCCTGCGGCGGTGGCCTTCTTCAGACAGGCGCCACCCGAGTCGGAGTCGAGGTTGACGATCATGATGACCTGCACGCCCTCGCTGATCATGCCGTCACAGATCGTGCCGAACTTCGAGACGTCGCCTCCGGCGTTCTGGATGTCTGACTCGATACCGGCATCGTCGAACGCCTTTTGCAGGCTGGGCTTGTCGTTGGCCTCCCACCGCGGGGACGTCGTGGTGTCCGGCAGAATGACGCCGACCTTCCCGGCCGAGCCTCCGCCGCTGCCCCCACTCGAGTCCCCACTGCTGTCGCTGCCGCCGCACGCTGCAGCGGCCAGTGTCAGCGTGCACACCGCCGCCAGTGACGCTCGGCGGACGCCCTTGCTTTTCGCCATCCGTTGAACCTCTCTCGTCGAGCACCCTTGAAACGTGATGTAGATCACGGTGCATTGTTGTAGCGCACAACATACGCCGAACCGGGCCCCCGGGCAAGAGGCCACACCGTCGCTTTCCCTAGGGCTTGAACGGGCGAACTCGCCAGAGTCCCTGGGCAGAGCCCAACCAGGCACGCGCGCCGTCAGGCGCGGTCCGAGCTGGTGGGCTGAGCGGGCACCGAAACGTCGTAGGCCGTCGCTTTCGCGCGCTGCATGAGGAGCGAGAGCACCTGCGCCTTGCGCTCCGAGTCGGCGCTGCTCCCCCACTCGACCAGCCGGCCGTGCACGAGGTGGAGGCGCACGGAGTCCATCGACGTGGCGCTGACACGTTGCACGGTGTCGAGCAGGGCTGCTGGCAGCACGGCAAGCACCTGGGCAGTCTCGGCGCGCAGCGACTGCGCGTCGGGCCCACGGACACTCACGACAGGCAACCCGTCGTCGGTTCGGGGGACCCGGCGAAACAGCACCCCTTCGGTGTCGAACGTCCACCACGAATCTCCGCGGCGGCTCACAGCCACCGGTTGACGCTCGGCGACCTCAATGGAGATCGTGCTGGGCCAACTCCGGTGCACCGTGACGCTGTCGACGGCCGGCAGGCTGGCGACACGTGCTCGGATCGCGTCCATGTCTACCCGCGTGAGTGGCGTGCCGAGCGGCACGTCCGCAGCGGCTGTGACGTCGTTGACCGTCAGCGTATGCGTGCCGGACACGACCACCTGGTCGGCGGCGAGCCAGTGCGAGAAGAACAGCACCCAGGCGCTCAGAGCAACGACGAGGAGGGCCGCCACCGCGATGAGCCACCGGCGGGCACTCCGCAGCCACCGGGGCCAGGTGCGGCCTTCCAGGGGATTGACCGTCGCCCCCGAGGAGCTGAGGAGTCTCTCGCTCGTAAACGTCATCGCGTGTCGTCCCTTCCATCCGCACCATCTCTTGCGAGCAACAAGAGCACCTCCCCGGCGACGCGTGTCACGTCCCCCGCGCCCAGGGTCAGCACGAGGTCGCCCGGCCGAGCTGCCTCCACGACGCGTCGAGCCGCTCTCCCCCACACCGGCTCGTAGACGACCTGAGCGGCTGGCAGCGGTACACCGTCGGCCACGAGGGAGCCGTCGACGCCGGGTTGCGGCGTTTCGCGGGCCGCGTAGACATCCATGACCACCACCTGGTCACTCGCGCCCAGGGCGTGACCCATCTCGGCGCCGAAGATGCGGGTACGGCTGTAGAGGTGCGGCTGGAAGCAAACCACGATGCGTCCCTCGCCCGCCAGTGCACGCGCCGCCTGCAGGTCGCCGGCAATCTCCACCGGGTGGTGGGCATAGCTGTCGTAGACGGTGACCCCTCCGGCCCGACCTTTGAGCTCCATCCGCCTACCGCTGCCAAGGAACGCGTGCAGTCCCGCGGCCAGCTGGTCGAAGTCGAATCCGAGCTCCAAACCCGCCGCCAGCGCCGCAAGGGAGTCCACCACGTAGTTGGTCCCCGGGACCTGCAGCAAGACACGTCCACGGAAGCCACCGGCCGCGTCCCACACCTCATACGCCGAGGATGACCCGGAGAAGCGAATGTCTCGCGCCTGCAGGTGGCATTCCGGCGACAGGCCGACCGTCACGACCGCGACGCCTTGGTCGCGGGCGAGCGACGCAAGCCGCAGCGCACCGGGGTCGTCGATGCAGCACACGAGAAACCCGGTGGGCTCGATGCGCTGGATGAACCGGTCGAACACCGCGGCGTAGGCCCGTGGCGTGCCGTAGTGGTCCAGATGATCCACGTCGACATTGGTGACGACCGCGGCGGCAGGATGATAGGCCAGGATCGCGCCGTCGCTCTCGTCACCCTCGACGACGAAGAGGTCGCCACCGCCCAGCGCCGCGTTGAGCCCCGACGCGACGAGCGTCGACCCGATGGCGTACGACGGCTCGGCGCCACACGCCAGCAGCGCCGTCGCGAGCATCGACGTCGTAGTGGTCTTGCCGTGGGTGCCGGTGACGACAACCGCCCGGTGGCCCTGCAGGACCGACTCGACGGCCGCCGCCCGCGGCCACAGCCTCAGGCCACGCTCACGAGCAGCGACGACTTCAGGGTTGTCCTCTGGCACGGCGGTGGAGACCACCACGGTGTCGGCCGCGGCGACGTGCTCAGCCGAATGCCCCACGAAGCAGGTGATTCCCAGGGCTCGCAGATGCCTGAGTGCAGCAGAGTCCTGGGCATCGCTGCCGCTGACCCGGACGCCGCGTTGCATCAGGATTCTGGCCAGGCCGGACAGCGCCGCGCCACCGATGCCGACCAGATGGACCCGGCCGAGCTCCTCGACCGGCGCGACCTTCTCCGGCACCTCGACGATCATCTTCGCGCCGCCGAGAGGACGAGGTCGGCGAGCGCCTCGTCGGCGTGAGGACGCACGAGGTCTCGCGCCGCCCGGCCCATCGTGCAGAGGCGCTCCCTGTCGACCAGCAGAGGTACGAGCTCGCGTCGCACCCAAGCCGGGTCGAAGTCCCTGTCGTCGACGAGCAGGGCACCACCGGCCCGGACAACGGCTGCGGCGTTGAGGGCCTGCTCGCCGTTGCCGATCGGGAGAGGAACGAAGACAGCTGGCAGCCCCAGCACCGCCGCCTCGGTCACCGAGCTCGCTCCGGCCCGGCATACCACGGCGTCGGCAGCGGCGTAGGCCCGCTCCATGGCGTCGACGAAGGACACCACGATGTACGGCGGCGCGTCCGGCCCGCAGTCGTCCGGCGGCCGGGCGGACCCGCGAGGACCGGCGACGTGCAGGACCTGCACACCGGCTGCGGCCAGGTCGGCGGCGGCACTCGGCACTGTCTCGTTGAGCCGTCGAGCTCCCTGGGACCCGCCGGTGACGAGCAGGGTGGTGAGATCAGCGGCGAGCCCCAGCTCCGAGCGAGCCGAGACGCGCTCGGCAGCCCGGTCGAGTGTCGAGATCGCCCGCCTGACCGGGAGCCCGACCCAGTGAGCGCCGTTGAGCGGTGTGTCAGGGAACGAGGTGGCGACCACGTCTGCGAAGCGGGCTCCCAGTCGGTTGGCCAACCCTGGCACGGCGTTGCCTTCGTGGATCACCAATGGAACCCCGGCTCGCCGCGCTGCGAGGTAGACCGGTCCGGCGACGTAGCCGCCGAAGCCGACCACGACGTCAGGACCAACCCTACGGAGAACCTCACCGGCCGCCCGCACGGCCGCGACAACGGCCGTCGGTGTGCGCAGTGCGGTGAGCGAGAGGCTACGTGGGATAGGGACCGGCGGGATGAGCTCGAGGCGAAAGCCCGCAGCGGGCACCAGCCTCGTCTCGAGGCCGCGTTCGGTGCCGACGCAGGTGATGTCGACTCCGGGCTCGCGTCGCCGTAGCGCTTCTGCGGTGGCCAGCAGCGGCGAGGTGTGTCCGGCCGTGCCGCCACCTGCTAGGAGCACGCGCACGCAGGCTCCTAACGCCTCGGGGCGGTCGACTGCCGGGGAAGCCCACGGCGAGCCGCCAAGGCCTCGGCGGCACCTGGTTCGGCCCGAGCGAACCCGAGCAGCAGCCCCAACGATGTCAGCGTGGGCAGGAGAGCCGAGCCGCCGTAGGAGATGAGGGGAAGGGGGATACCGATCACCGGCAGGAAGCCGAGCACCATGCCGACGTTGATGATCTTCTGGCTCAGCAGCCACACGACGATGCCCCCTGCGGCGAACCGAACGAAGGGGTCAGCGGTCCGGACCGCGATGCGGACTCCTGCATAGGCCAAAGTGATGAACAGTCCCAGCACCACCAAGGTGCCGAAGAGCCCGAACTCCTCACCGATGATGGCAAGGATGAAGTCAGTGTGCGGCTCGGGCAGCGTCCACTTCTGGTTGCTGGCACCGATGCCTGACCCCCAAAGCCCGCCCGTGGCCAGTGCGAAGAAACCGTGGCTCGGCTGCCACCCGCTGCCCTGGTAGTAGTCGAGCGGACTCAAGAAGGTGGTGATCCGGGCCACCCGCTCGTGATTCGTCGCTGCAAGCGCGAACGCCGCGGCTCCTGCGATGAGCAGGCTGGCACCGAACAGACGCAGTGGTGCGCCGACGATCCAGAGCATCCCGAGGACGATCGCGAACAGCACGAGCGCAGTCCCGAGGTCTCCCTGGCCGACGACGAGCCCGGTGACGATCAGCGACACCGGTGCGAGCGGGACGAGCAGATGGCTCCAGCGGCTGAGCAGCGGCGCCTTTCGGGCGTAGACGTCGGCGCTCCATAGCACCAGGGCCAGCTTGGCGAACTCCGAGGGTTGCACGAGGAAGGGCCCGCCGACCGAGATCCAGTTCCGGTTGTCGTTGACCGACGCTCCCACGCCTGGCACATAGGTCGCCGCAACCAGCAGTGTGGAGATG
>JBPCRX010000081.1:0-6003 GCA_050996395.1 Nocardioidaceae bacterium | reverse complement strand
CTGCATCCCAGTCGTCGGCGAGCGGGGAGCCGAGATGCTCCTCGATCAGCCGCTTCATGTCGGCCTCGCTACGGCCGACGAACAGCTCGATGACGTCGTCGCGCGTGACGCTCCACCCAGCCGCCGTGACCGCCTCCACGTCGATGTCGACAGCGAGGCGCTCGCTGTCGACCAGGACACCGTCACAGTCGAAGACGACCAGCAGCGTCGGGTCCAGAGGCATACGCGATTGTCACACCAGTGCTCGGTCCGCTGGGCGAGGTCTGCTGGGCGAGGTGTGCCGAACGGCGCGTCGCCCTTGGGCGAACCTCGCCATTGGGGCCGCACCGGGGCGGTCCTAAGGTCGAAGCGCACGAACGCCGGGAGGAGACGCGGATGCGGGTGCTGGTCGCCCTGGGCGGCAACGCGATGACGTCGGCCGACGGCAGCGCCCGGCCCGAGGACCAGATCGCCGCGGCGGAGGCGGCGATGGCCAGCGTCGCCGACCTCGTGGTCGATGGTGTGGACGTGGTCATCACCCATGGCAACGGCCCGCAGGTGGGCAACCTGCTCGTCAAGAACGAGCTGGCTGCGTCGGTGGTCCCGCCGGTGCCGCTCGACTGGTGCGGAGCGCAGACCCAGGGCACCCTCGGCTTCGTGCTGATGAACGCGCTGGAGGCGGCGCTCGCCGCAAGAGGCGTACGACGACGGGTCGCCGCCGTCGTGACCCGCACACTCGTGAACGTCGACGACCCCGGCTTCTTCCATCCCAGCAAGCCGGTCGGACGGTATCTCTCCCGCGAGGAGGCGGCTGTCCTCATCGAGCACGGCCAGCACTTCGAGGACCGCGGCGAGCGCGGCTGGCGGCGGATGGTCGCCTCGCCGGAGCCTCTGGAGATCCTGGATGCCGGTGTGGTGGCGACCCTTGCTGACGGTGGGTGCCTCGTCATCGCCAACGGAGGCGGTGGCATCCCCGTCATCCGCGACGACGACGGCGCCCTCCGAGGCGTCGAGGCCGTCATCGACAAGGACCTGGGCGCAGCAGTTCTCGCCGAAGCGTTGTCCTGCGATCTGCTGGTCATTGCCACGGACGTCGACCATGCCGTGTTGGGATTCGGCACCCTGGAGGCCCGGCCGGTCGGAACCGTTGCGCTGCAGCAGATGCGTGACTTCGCCGCACAGGGTTACTTCGCGAGCGGGTCAATGGGCCCCAAGGTCGAGGCTGTGTGCCGATTCGTGGCGCAGTCAGGCCATCGGGCAGTCATCACCAGCCTGGTCAACATCGTCGCGGGTGTCCGCGGCGAGTCAGGCACGATCGTCGTACCAGATCCTCGTGAGCCGCGAGACCCGCGTCCCGAATACCAGCCGTCGCACGCCGACGCCAGCCGACAGGAGACTGCGCCATGACCCAACCCATCGAGGTCCGCAAGGTGCCCATCGCTCACGTGTCGGACGCGAGCGGGCTTGCCGACCTCATCGACGCCGGCCTGATCGAGGCCGACCGCGTGATCGCGGTCATCGGCAAGACCGAAGGCAACGGCGGCGTCAACGACTACACCCGTATCATCGCCGACCGGGCGTTCCGGGAGGTGCTGGTCACCAAGGGCTCGCGCTCGGCCGCCGAAGCCAAGCAGGTGCCGATCGTCTGGTCGGGGGGCACCGACGGGGTGATCAGCCCCCATGCCACGGTGTTCGCCACCGTGCCGGAGGACTCCGTCGTGCAGACCGACGAGCCACGGCTCACCGTGGGTTTCGCGATGAGTGAGCAGCTCATGCCTGAGGACGTCGGCAGGGTGGCAATGGTCAGCAAGGTCGCGGCGGCCGTCACCGAGGCGATGGCGCGGGCGGGCATCACCGATCCGGCCGATGTCCACTACGTGCAGACCAAGACGCCACTGTTGACGATCCACACCATCCGCGACGCCAAAGCCCGTGGCAAGACCGTGTGGACGGAGGAGACCCATCAGTCGATGGATCTTTCAAACGGGTGCACCGCTCTCGGCGTCGCGGTGGCGCTCGGCGAGATCGACATGCCACGCGACGAAGACGTCATGCACGATCGCAGCCTCTACTCGGCGGTCGCGTCCTGCTCCTCAGGCGTCGAGCTCGACCAGGCACAGGTGGTGGTGGTGGGCAACGCCAGAGGGGTGGGCGGCCGCTATCGCGTCGGGCACTCGGTCATGCGGGACGCTCTCGACCAGGACGGCATCTGGTCCGCCATCCGGAACGCCGGGCTCGAGCTGCCCGACCGGCCGCACAGCAGCGACCTCGCCGGCCGGCTGGTCAACGTCTTCCTCAAGTGCGAGGCGTCGCAGGACGGCACAGTCCACGGGCGCCGCAACGCCATGCTCGACGACTCCGACGTGCACTGGCACCGGCAGATCAAGTCCTGTGTGGGTGGGGTGACCGCGGCCGTCACAGGGGATCCGGCTGTGTTCGTGTCGGTGTCCGCTGCTCACCAGGGACCCGAGGGTGGCGGACCGGTCGCGGCGATCGTGGACCTAGGCGACGACCCGACCGGATACCGCCCACCGACGGGCTGACGACACTTTCGACGCCATTTGTCAGACTCTGAGCTGCCTATAGCCAGTTGAGCTTCTGACGCAGGCCACCCCGCCGTGACTTGTCAGACTCTGAGCTGCCTATAGCCAGTTGAGCTTCTGACACAAGGGTCAGTTGGCTTCCGACACAGGGGGTCAGCTGAGCACGAAGGACGCCGTATGACGCTCGCCCGGGCCGAGGACGACGAGGTCGACGCCCGAGCGGAAGGCGTTCGGCGGACTGGTCATGGGCTCGACCGCCAACGCCTCTCGGGCACCCGTCGCGAGCGAGTCGCCACTGAACACCTGCAGCCACCGGTACGCCTCATCGACCGCGACTGAGGCGCGCCGGCCGGTCTCCGGGTCGACGAGATTGGCCGTCGCGGTGCCGTCGACGTACACAAGCTCGCCGAACGGGTGGTCGAAGCTCAGCTCACCGATGGGTCGAGGCGACCGGAAGTCGTACTCACCACCGCTCACCGGCCGTGGTGCCAAGGGCAGGCCGCGCTGGTCGACGTCGGAGCGGGTGGCAGCCGGTAGCGTGAAGACGCAGCGGTCGACTCGTCGCCCGACCGTCAGGTAGGGATGCGCTCCACACGCGTAGGGCGCCGGGACGCCACTCAGGTTCTGCGCACTGGTGCTGACCTGGAGCCCCGAGTCGCTGAGCAGGTAGTCGACGCTCAGGTCGAGGCAGAACGGATAGCCCGGCTGCGGGTGCAGCAGGTAGCTGCAGCGCATCTGGTCCGCGCTGTCCTGGCGGAGCTGCCAGTTGACCCATCGGGTCAGACCGTGGATGGCGTTGCGCTTGGGCGCCTCGCTCAGGGACAGCTGGTGCTCGGTACCCCTGAACCGGTAGCTCCCGTCCTCGATCCGGTTCGGCCACGGGAGCAGCAGCTGGCCCCGCCCAGAGCTGGCCATCTCGGTGGGGCTATAACCGGCCACCACGTCGTAGCCGCCATTGGTGAGCCGACGCAAGCCGGCTCCAACCTCGACGATCTCCGCCTCGTAGGTGCCACAGGCAAGTGAGCAGCAAGAGCCAGACGGAGAGACCACAACGAGACCATCCCACACCACGGCCCAGCGCTGCAGTGGTTCATCAACCCATCCCGACCACCAGGTCAGTAGCCCAAGCGAAGCGTGAACGGAGTCGCGCTCCATAACCTGAAGAAGACCTCCGCCGGAGCGCCGTACAGCGACGATACTGTGCTGCTGACGAAGTGGAGCACCAGATGGTCGTCGTCAGGTTTGCGCCATCGCAACTTGGTGCGTCCGGGCGCGTCAGCGAGGTTCACCACGAGCATCCTGCCTGCCAGGTGAAAGGAGCCGGCGATGCCTGGCGACCGCACCAGGTGGTGCGTCAAGTCGTTTGAAAAAGCAGCGAACTGGCCCTGCCAAAGCACCAGCGCCGACATGCGGCCCTTCATTCTCGCCCTCGCGAAGACTGCGGTGGCACGGTGTTCGAGGCCGGTCCCTTCCAGCGTCGCCAGTCGCTGTTGCGGGGTGAGAACTCGTGCGGCCCACGTCTTACCGTCGACGGGCGACGTGATCGGCTTCCAAGTCTCCAGCGGCGCGGTGTGACGTGTGGCCGGCGTTTGATCGACTGGGGGCTCGAGGGATCTTGAGCCTGAGACCAGGGGCACTGCGATGGAAATAACCAGACCCGCCACCGCCGCTCCGATACCGACTCTCCGCACCCGACGACGCCGCTTCACACGAGCGAGGAGAAGCCGGATAAGCTCGTCCGAAGGCTTGGGGCTGTACTCGTGGTCGAGCCGCAGTCCCGTTCGCAGCCGATCGTCAACCGACACTTGCCTCGACCTCCTCACCCAACAGTTCGGTGAGCCGTTTGCGGGCTCGATGAAGGTGTACCGACACGGTCGCGGTGCCACAACTGAGGATGTCCGCCACCTCACTCACCGGCAGATCCTCGATGTAGAACAGCGCGATCACCGCGCGTTGCCGCGGTGGGAGCTGGCGAATCGCCGCCATCAGATCGAGGTCCACCGGCTGCACGTCGGCCACCGTCGGCCAGGCGGCTGCCAGCTGTGCGCCCTGCGCTTCGCGCTTGGCGGCGCGGGTTGCCAGCCGGATCGCCACCCTTCGCACCCACGCGCCGGGACGGTCGTACTGTGCAACCTTCTTCCAGTTCTCCAGAAGGCTGACGAAGGCGTCCTGCGCGATTTCCTCCGCTTTGGAGTAGTCGTGCAGAATCACGTTGGCGGACCAGACGATGCTGCGGTACTGGGTCGCGAACAGCCACTCGAACTCTTCGGGTGCGTCCACGCGGTCAGCCGCCTTTGGTACCGGTCGGGAAGAGCGTGCATCTCTCCCCGGCTGTGCTACACCGCACAGTCGACTGCCCGCGGCCTCGCTCCATGCCTAACACAGACCCGGCTGCCATGCGACCTTCATTTACCTCAGTCAATCTGTCTGGGGACAGGTCAGCCGATGAGCGTATGAACGTCGGTACAGAAGTCGCGACCCGCTGTGTCATCCCTGCCGACCGACTTGACCACCGTGGGACCCTCGATCAGTTCATCATCCGTGAAGTCACCGGGTGTGCCTGAGTCGCTGAACAGCAAGTCATACGACAACGCGGCGGCATTCAACGTAAACAGCCGACCATTTGGCCCACGCGTCTGGATAACGCCGGTGCCTCTGGCATGAACCGTGTATGTCCCGTCACCTTTGACCTCGATTCTCACGAACTGGTTGTGAAGAGCGCCCCCATGGGTCATCGTCTGGTCATTGTCAAGATTGGTGATCGAGTCCATAAACCGGACGTTCACCAACTCGTAGGCCGCCCCGTCCGGGCCATGCTGATTGAGGTGGTAGCTCCCGTTGACCTCGAACGAGGCTCGGACGTGCAAATCGCCGCAGAAGCCCGTGAGGACGTCACTACCGGAGTCGCTGAAGTGTTCAAGCGCTAGAGGCCTCGCCGTCGCTGACCCGGCGGTGAGCAGTGTTGCGGCGGCCGTAAGCGATCCGAGGACCGATAGAAATGAAGTGGTTCGAAGAGAGCGAGATGTGCGCACGGCGGGTTCCTCCTGCGGGTACGGCGCGGATGCGTCTTGTCACCCGTACACAGACCGCACAGACGAGAAACCTTTACCGGCGGGCGACGAGCCGCCGAACTCCGCCTCGCCGGGTCGTTCACCAGAGCCCATCGACGAGATCGCTTCGACGTCATGCCGGGTCGGTGCACACCACGATATCGGCGTTGCCGCGGGTGTCGTTGGTCGCAAAGTGAGCGGCCTCGAGGTCCATCCAGAGCAGCCATTTCGGCAGCACGCTCCGCCCGTCTCGTTGCACGCCGCGCTCCAGCCGCAGCTCACGACTGGCCTGGACCCAGATCAGCAGCGATCGGTACGACGAGTAGGCCAACGCCCCTGACCCGCAGCCCTCGAGCACCAGCACGTCGGGGGGGGGCAACGCCTGCCACCCCCCAAAACGCCCTGCCTCCCCATCGTAGCGTTGTCCATTC
>JBPCRX010000012.1:0-1337 GCA_050996395.1 Nocardioidaceae bacterium | reverse complement strand
GCTCAGCTGTGTTGCAAGGGAAAGGCTCTACACAACCATCTGAGCTGCATGGATGGCGTGACGTCAGGCTCCCAGCGTGGACCATCCGCCGTCGAGGGCGGTGAACCACGCCCAGAGGGCCTCACCGGGGTTCGCGTGTGATCACTCGCTGAGTGCGACTGCGACGTAGCGCTCGTCGGTGATCTTGTCGCCCCAATATCGAGACTCGCCCAACGGCTCAATTGTTGCCGCGTACCCCTGTCCGTGAAGAAGCCGTCCGGTTGCAGCGCTCGAGATGCCGGCACCCGTCGACCACCGTCCCTCAATGAGGACCAGCCGACCTCCGGGCCGGAGAAGGCTCGACCAGGCCTGCAGCGCTCTGGCTGGATCGGGGCAAAGCCCACAGGACGTGACGGCACATCACGGCGTGGTACTTGCCGACTGGAAGCTGTGGATGGGCGGCGTCGCCGGTCGAGAAGGCGACGTCGGTGCGGGTGCCCGCTTTGGCGCGAGCAATGGACAGCACCTGTTCGGAGAAATCGATTCCATCGACTCGGTGGCCGAGGTCAGCGGCGAGGATCGTGAGAGTTCCGGTGCCGCAGCCAAGGTCGGCGATGCGCGACGGCGGTGTGGGTAGGACCCGGGCCATCAGCGCCACCCAAGCTGAATGAACCTCAACGTCGCGCAGCCCAGGGTCGGCTGCCTCGTCGAACGTCGAGGCAGCCTTATCCCAGGCAGTCCTCGCGTGTTCGTTCACTGACGTCAACGTAGCTGATGCCGACCCGCACCGTGGGCACAAGCCGATCCGCTTGAAGGCGCTTCTCCATCGTTGCGCTTTTCGGTACAACGGGCGCTGTCAACCGCGACGTCGCGGTCGGGCTTGTGTGGAGCGTTGGGGCATCCAATGGTTCAGCCGGTGACTGGATTGCTTCCCTTTGGACGCCAGATGTCGACCCCGATCGAGGGCATCTCTTCGCCGAAATAACCGTCATCGTGGGCAGTCGTCAGAAGGTGGCGAAGGTCGGTGTCAAAAGCGTCGAGCCTGTTGCCGAAGAGGTGAGGTGCTGCGCTGGACAGGGAGTGCACGGCAGCGACGATCTGCTCAGCAGTGCGTTCGACCCTGCGGCCGGGGACGTTCAGTTTGGCGGGACCGGTGAACCCGGCGCCGCGGTAGATCGCCGCCTCGTCGCCGCCGTGTATGTCTGACGGCAGCACGCTCAGTCCGGCGCGGGGCTGCGGTCCGAGGTAGCGGCGCACCAGGTCGGTGATGGCCACCCATGGCGGCCGTGGAAGCGCCAGATCACCACCGGTCCCATGGAGCTCCTCTGTGGCCTCGCTGGTTCCCCGGTGGGTGGTGG
>JBPCRX010000111.1:0-3185 GCA_050996395.1 Nocardioidaceae bacterium | reverse complement strand
CCGCTGCTGACGCTCATCCAGGTGCGGCAGCACCGCTTCGAACTTCGCCCGCAACGACTCCACCACGCCAGTCTCGATAGCCATTAGCACATCATGACCGACCAGAACTCAAATAGAGTGCTTATTTGTCGACAAGCCCTTAGCGTCCTCGATGATCTCTCCCCAGGTACGGACCCAGACCCGGACCCTCGCGTGCGGAGCGCCGGGCAGGTCCGGCTCAACGAACAGGCCCCCTCGGCCGGTCCTTCTGGCTGGAGCGCTGACGTAGCCAGTCGCCCATATCGCCGGTCACAAGCCAGAAGTCCCACTCGGTGTTCGTGTCGGCGAACCGCCCGTCCTGCACGACCGCGGAGGCGTAGCTCTCGACCTGGTCGGCCTCCTTCAGGTTGACGATGAGGTCGGGTGCCTTGAGTTCGACGACCAGATGGCGGTTGGGGTCGTACTCGGTGGCCGCGGCCGAAAAGAGCAGGTCCAAGCGACCCGGAGGAGCCGTCAAGTCGCCGCACGACACTCTTATCCACTCGGTCCTCTCCGAGGAGCTCCAGGTCTCGGTCCAGGGCTGCCGTGAGGCCGCGATCACTGAGCATCTGGTTGTACTCCTCGCCGAAGACCCACATTTCGGACTCGAGAATCCTTTGGCAGGTGCTCACGGTCCTTGACCAGGTTGTTGGCCACCGGGTCGAACACCATGAGCTCCAGGGGCGCGAAGGAACTCCAGGCGGTTGGTGACGCTGGTGGTCGCGGAGATGAGTCGAGACAGACTGGTGCGCTTGAGCAGCCGGTCAAGCTCTGCGCGTTCCTCGGCGGGCAGGCCGAGGAACTGGTCCAAGAGCTCGCCGACGTCGCTGGGGGTCTGCTGCAGCGACTGGCGCAGCAAGCCGAGGGCTAGCTTCTGCTGCTTCTTGCCCTTGGGGATGTGTCGCTGAATGGAGGTGGCGACCACGTCGAATGCGGCGCGTTCGACAACCTGCTCATCGCTCGCCGGCTCGCCGACGTACGGGTAGGTCTTCGCCTCGACCCAGCTGCGGACGACCTCGCGGCGCTTGTCTGCCCGACGTTGCTCGAAGTGGTCATCAATGAAGGTCTCGACCGCCTTGAGGAGGCCACCGACAACCGAGTCCTGCTCGAGCCTGGCGATCATCCACTCGCCAGGGTGCTGGGCCGTCTGGTTCCACGAAACGTAGGCCGAGTACCGGAAGTTGGTCACTGCCGGTGCCTCGGCGTCGTCGACAGGCACGCCGTCCGCGTCGCAGGTGAAGGGCGTTTTTCTCGGCCTTGGCCCACTCGATGATCCGACTCCGCGCGACATATTCAGTGCCGCCGTGTGTCCAGGCCAGCGGCTGGTAGTCGGTGTCGTTGGTGATGTTCTGCTTGGGATCCAACCGAGTGCCGTCGTAGATGACGTCGATGTCGTCGTTGACCATCAGGTGCGGCGCGAGGGCCATGGCCATGAACTCTTCGGCCTGCTCGGTGGCCAAGCGGTCGATTCCCTCTCTCACGCAAGTCAGTTGTCACCTTTTCGGCCGACGTGGGAACGCCGGCGCGCGGCCCCGCCGGCGCCAACTCAGGCACGCTCTGCGGAGCGTTCCATAAGGCAGTGTCGACGGTCGGTGGCATGCTGCGCTCATGGCGCGCATCCCCCTCGAAGCAGGTGACGATCACGTCCAACGACTGGCTCACGAGAACGACCCGCTGCGCGCCGTGCTCGAGCTGATCTGGAACAGCCTCGACGCGGACGCCGACCACGTCACGGTGACCCTGGAGCGCAACGACAACGACGGCATCGACGGAGTCGTCATCGCTGATGACGGCCATGGCATCCCGCCCGAGTCCATCGAGTCCTACTTTCGGTGGATCGGCAACTCCTAGCAGCCGGGGGACTGTGCTGACCTGGTGACCACCGATCCCAACCCACCCTCCGGCAACGACGAGCCTGCATCCCCGTCCTCAGCTGAGCCTGCATCACGGTCGCCAAGCGACGTCAGCACTGACGCCGAGCGGACCAGCGGCTCCAGCGACCAGCCCGAGGGCCTGTCTTCGTCTCCGGTGAGAGGTGCTGAGGACGACTCAGCGTGGGCCGACTGGTCGGTGTCTGATGGATCCGGCACCGAGGTTGGAGGCCGTCTTCAGTGCTCGCCTCGCAGGCATCACGTGGGACCACCTCGGCAGCATCGTCAGCCGCCAGACCGCCGAAGACTTGAGCATCGACTTCAAGCAGAACCACTACATCCTCAACCGTGCAATCGGCCGAACAGTCCTGCCTTCCACTACCCTGCAAGTCATCGACGAACGGATCGCGAAGGACAGGTTCGAGCTCGCCAAGGACACCACCGCCTTCGCCAACGCCGCGGGTGGACTCATCGTTGTCGGGGTCGCGGACGCCAACGGTCGCGCCCAACGAATCACGCCGGTTGAACTGAGGGACCGGCAGCGCCTCGCATACCTCGATGTGATCCGCATTTGGACCGCGCGGTACCTCAGCGGCATCGGGATCGGTCACCTTTCCTCGTCGAGCGACTCCGACCAGGGCTGCGTGCTGAGCTACGTCCCGGCCAGCGCCGACGGCCCACACGCCGTCGTCGAACCGAACAGCCACCGTCATGCCTGGTATGTCCGGGACGGCGGCCACGCGACACCCCTGAGCGAGGCGCAGATCGCGGTGGCCTACCGTGACCGCTTCGCTGGACGTGCTGATCTTGAGCAGCGTGTCCGGGCGGTCTTCGATCAGGGTGTCGGGGAACTCGACAGACAGGGACGGGTCTGCCTCGCGGCCGCCATCGTGCCGAGCAGAGGAGCGACACGCCGGCTCCTCGATCGCCGACTGCTCGACGAGTTCAGGGCTCAGACGCAGGTGCGACAACAACAGCTCCCCGGTGCTCTTCTCGGGCACTGCACATCGTTTGGCCGCGGGCGGGTGGTCCTACGTGAAACGCCTTCAGGGACGCACGCCGGCGACCACCTGATGCACCTTTACGCAGATGGGAGCGCTTTCGCCGGTGTCGTTCTCGACACCCTCTCGGACGCTGGCGCCATCGCCGCTATCTGTCACCGTCGCCGGGAACCCCTGCGCACGACCGTGCAGTGCATCCGCGTCGGTAGCCTCACCACTTGGGTTTGACGGGACCCCATGAATTGGTCCACTCGCTATGAGAGTGCTTCTTGGGTTGAACTGGTCCAGGTGGCTG
>JBPCRX010000108.1:0-9267 GCA_050996395.1 Nocardioidaceae bacterium | reverse complement strand
GGCGCGGACGGTGTCCTCGTCCTCGTCGACCTGGGCAGCGCAGTGCTGCGCGCCGACATGGCTCTGGAGTTCGTGGCTCCCGAGACGGCGGCGAGGGTCACGATCTCCAGTGCGCCTCTGGTCGAGGGTCTGGTCGCGGCCATGGTGGTGGCGGCCACGGGTGCCGCGCTCGACGCGGTGGCGGCGGAGGCGGGGCGTGGACTCGCGGGCAAGCAGGCGCAGCTCGACCAGAAAACTCCTGGCGTTGGAGGAATCGATGACGAGCCGGTGTCCCGAGGTGGGGCGGCGGACGGCGGGGAGGCGGTGGCCGACGCGGGAACGGCACCAGACCAGGACACCGTCGAGCTCATGGTTGCCAACGAGCACGGGCTGCATGCGCGGCCGGCCGCTCGCCTGGTTGCGCTTGTGGCGGGCTTCGACGCGCAGGTGACTGTGACCAACCTGTCGGGCGGCGGCGGCCCTGTCGACGCCGCCAGCATCAGCCTGGTTGCCACGCTCAACGTCCGCCGAGGGGACCGGATCGAGGTGGCGGCGGCAGGGCCTGAACGCTCGGCTGCCCTCGATGCCGTCACGCAGCTGGCCGGCCGCAACTTCGGCGACGGGCCGTCGTCACCCTCGCGGCAGGTGTTCGGGGAAGCCGAGGGTGGCGCTGGCGCCGCGCGGCAGGTGTTCGGTGAAGCCGAGGGTGGCGCCGGGTCTGGCCTCGACGTGGCCATCGGACCGGCGGTCGTCGCCGACCAAGACGTCGACCTGAGCGGGTATGACGCCGGAGCTCCTGAGGCCGAGACCACGGTGGGTCGCTCCGCGGGCGACGAGGCCAGGCGACAGCTGGAGCGGCTCATCCACGAGGCGTCCTCGGCTGAGCAGGCCGACATCTTCGGTGCTCACCTGGCCCTGGCGGGCGATCCAGCGGTGGTCAGCGCAATGACGGACCTGGCGGCCGACGGTCACAGCGCCCCGGACTCCTGGAGTCGTGCGCTCGGTGATCTCGAGCAGCGCTTCGCCGAGCTGGACGATCCCTACCAACGCGAACGCGCCGAGGACGTGCGCAGTGTGCGCCGACGCGTGCTCTCGGTGTTGATGGGCTTACCACCACCGGACTCCAACGGCTTTGCGGGTAACACGAGGGGCATCCTCGTCATACCAGAGCTCGACGCCGCGACAGCCGCCACTTTGGACGAGACTCGGGTCATCGGGGTCATCACCACGACGGGCGGCGCCACCGGCCACGGGGTCATCGTGGCGACCTCGCGCGGCATACCGATCATCACCGGCGTGGGAGCAGCGGTCCGTGGCGTGCGCAACGGGGACGTCGTGGCGTTCGACGCCCGCGCGGCCACAGTGCTGGTGCGGCCGAACGAGGAGCAGCGACAGCACATCGCGTCGGTCATCGAGCGGCGGTCTGCTGACCAGGCACGGGCGGCCGCGCGAGCCACCGAGTCGGCGGTGACGCGCGACGGACTCGCCGTCGACGTCACTGCCAACGTCGGCTCCGAGGAGGAGGCGAGGGCCGCCCGAGCCGCCGGAGCGGACGGCTCCGGGCTGGTGCGCACCGAGCTGGTGTTCGGGCATCTGGCCGAGGCGCCAGGCGCCACTGAACAGGCTGAGGTGTTCGTCGCGCTCGCCGAGGCGCTCGGCGGGCGGCCCGTCACCATCCGCAGCTGGGACGTCGGAGGTGACAAGCCGCTCGCCTTCCTGCCGGCTCCACGAGAGACCAACCCATTTCTCGGATTTCGCGGTCTGCGGCTGATGCGTCTTGCGCCCGATGTGTTCCAGCAGCAGCTCGAGGCAATCTGGCTGGCCGCACGCACAGTCTCGGTCAGGGTGATGTTCCCGATGGTGTCGACCCTCGATGACGTCGACTGGGCCCTGGAGCAGCTCAGCCAAGCCCGCCACACCGTCGTGGGCTCCGGCGCCTCGCCACCGCTCGAGGTCGGGATCATGGTCGAGGTTCCGGCCGCGGTCGCCATGGTCGGTCAGCTTGCAGCCCGGCTCGACTTCGTGAGCATCGGCACGAACGACCTTGCGCAGTACGTCATGGCCGCCGAGCGCGGCAACGCCGCCCTCGCTGCTCTCGCCGACCCGCTACAGCCGGCAGTCCTACGCTCGATAGCGCAGGTCTGCGCAGCGATGGACGGCAGGGTCGACGTGGCGATGTGCGGAGGACTTGCCAGCGACCCGTCGGCGACAGCACTCCTCGTGGGACTGGGGGTTCGCGAGCTCAGCGTCGTGGCGCCGCGCGTTGCGCCGGTCAAGGAGGCTGTACGCGCCACCGATCTGGCATCTGCACAGCGGCTGACCGTGTATGCACTGCAGGCACGCTCGCCTGCCGACGTACGCGAGTACCTGTCAGCGGAGTCGGTCTAGAAACGGCGATTCGTCCGGCTGAGGGCAGCGGGTCCGAGGCGGCGGCGCCCGGACGAATCTGGGTGAGGGGTATGGGCCGCTGGCCGCTCGCGGTCGCCTCAGTGGCCGCCGGTCAAGGGGGCCATCAGCCGAGCCAGCCTGCTCTCGCGGTGTGTCACGTCCTCCTCGCGGTCCGCCGCGGTCATCATGCGTAGACCGGCGTTGACGCCGAGCCAACGCAGCGGTTCGGGCTCCCACGACCGTGAACGGTGGTTGACCCAGGGCAGCTGGGTCAGCTCGGTGTCGCGACCGCAGATCAGGTCCGCGAGCGTCCGGCCGGCCAGGTTGGCGGTCGCCACGCCGTCGCCGACGTAGCCGCCCGCCCAGGCAAGTCCGGTCCGACGGTCGAGCCCGACCGATGCCATCCAGTCCCTCGCGATGCCGAGGGGCCCTCCCCAGGCGTGCGTGAATTCGGCGCCGTCGACGGCGGGGAAGAGCTCGCGAAGGGTGGCTCGGAGTTCGCCGAAGACTCGCTCCTCGCGGTCGAACTCCGGTCGCACCGTTGAGCCGAAGTGGTACGGCGCTCCCCGGCCGCCGAACACCAACCGGTCGTCGACGCTGCGCTGACCGTAGATGACGAGGTGCCGGTGGTCGGAGAACGTCGCTCGACCCTCGAGGCCAATGGCAGACCAGGTCGCCGCCGGCAGCGGTTCGGTGGCCACGATGAGGGAGTAGACCGGGATCACCTTGCGGCGCTGTCCGGGCAGTGCAGGTGTGAACCCCTCAGTGGCTCTCACGACATGTGCCGCCCGCACCGTGCCGCGTGACGTAACCACCGCGCTTGGTGCGATCGACGTCGCCGCGGTTTGCTCATAGATCTTCACACCGGACCGTTCGACCGCCGCTGCGAGCCCGGAAGCCAGAGCGGCCGGCTGTACCCGGGCGCAGTGCGGGGTATAGGTGGCACCGAGGACACCCTCAGCCCGCCCGACGGTGACCGCCTCGATGGGACTCAGGAACCTGAGGTCGTCCGAGGTGTCACCCCAGGCGCGAGCCTCGGCCACCTCGCCACGGGCTCTGAGCAGCTGGCTGGCCGTTCTGGCGAAGACGACAGTCCCGCCCTTGTGGAAGCCGCAGTCGATGTCCTCGTGTTCGACCACCCGACCCACCTCGTCCACGGTGTGACGCATCGCCAGCGTCAGAGCCATCGCCGCCCCGCGCGACGAGCCCGGCAACCGCGCCAGGCGTGAGCGCGACGCCGGGAAGAGCGCTGAGACCCAGCCACCGTTGCGACCGGACGCGCCGAAGCCCGCCACCTCGGCCTCGAGCACGGCGATCCTCAGCCCCGGATCCATCGCCTTCAGGTAGTAGGCCGTCCACAGCCCCGTAAAGCCGGCACCCACGATCGCGACGTCGACGTCGACGTCATCCGCGAGCGCCGGCCGCGGCCGCCAGACGTCACCAGCCAGTTCGTGCCAGAGCGAGAGGGACCGGTAGCTCACCGGACTCCCCACGAGTACGTCTGCTTGTGCAGCTTGAGGTAGACAAAGGTCTCGGTGCTGCGGACGCCGTCGATCGCCCTCAGGCGCTTGGACAGCAGGTCCAGGAGGTGGTCGTCGCTCTCGCAGACGACCTCGACCAGCAGGTCGAACGACCCTGCGGTGAAGATCACGTAGTCGACCTCGGACATAGCGGTCAGCGCTGCAGCGATCGGGTCGAGGTCGCCTTCGGCATGGATGCCGATCATGGCCTGTCTGGCGAATCCGAGCTGGGTCGGGTCGGTGACAGCCACGATCTGCATCACGCCGTGGTCGATGAGGCGCTGCACCCGTTGGCGCACCGCCGCCTCGGAGAGCCCGACCGCCTTGCCGATGGAGGCGTAGGGCATTCGACCGTCGATCTGGAGCTGCTCGATGATGCCCTTCGAAACGTCGTCCAGCACGGCAGGTGTGTTCTCGTCGCGGTGAGCCACGGCGACCATTGTGCTGGCGATACCCTGGGTAGTGCAAGCGTTACGCTTCCGATTCCGTTGCAATCTGCGTACACATAAACGGAATCCCTTGTTGGCCGGGCAGTACTCTGACAAGATCCACCGCAACTACATCCAGTGATCTGGGAGGACCGCCGCTATGCCCGATTCGCCGGCATTTTCACGCGTGAGTCGTCGAGGGTTCATCCAGGGAGCATCGCTGTCAGCTCTCGCTCTCGGCGGTACCGGCCTGCTGTCCGCATGCGGTACTGGAGGTGCGAAGGTCGCCAAGGGTGACTGCGTCTCCGAAGACAAGAGCTCGACGGAGAAGGAGATCTCCTTCTCCAACTGGATCGGCTACGTCGACCCGGTCAAGGCCAAGGACACCTCGACCCTGGAGAAGTTCGAGCAGCAGAGCGGCCTGACGGTCGACTACCAGACCGACGTCAACGACAACGAGTCGTTCTTCGCAAAGGTCTCGCCGCAGCTGGGGTCCTGCAAGTCGACCGGGCGCGATGTCTTCGTCGTGACCGACTGGATGGCGGCGCGGATGATCGACCTGGGGTGGATCCAGAAGCTCGACCACTCCAAGATGCCCAATGTCGACGCCAACCTCATAGACTTCCTGAAGTCCCCGGGCTGGGACCCGAACCGCGACTACAGCGTCCCGTGGCAGAGCGGCATGACGGGGATCTGCTACAACTCCGAGCTCACCGATCCGGTGACGAGCTTCAAGGAGCTGCTCACGCGTCCTGATCTCAAGGGCAAGATCGAGCTGCTCACCGAGATGCGCGACACGATGCTCTTCATGCTGCTCCTGCAGGACAGCGACCCCGAGGACTTCACCGACGACGAGTTCTCCGCTGCGATCAAGGCGCTGCAGGGGTACGTCGACAGCGGCCAGGTGCGTCGCTTCGCCGGAAACGATTACGTCGACGACATGAAGTCGGGCGACATCGTGGCATGTGAGGCGTGGAGCGGTGACGTGATCAACCTGCTCGGGGGTGGGAAGTATAAGTGGCTTCCCCCGGAGGAGGGCTTCGCCTTGTGGACCGACAACATGGTGGTGCCCAACCAGGCCGCGCACAAGTCCAACGTGGAAGACCTGATGAACTTCTACTACGACCCCGTCAACGCAGCGAAGCTGGCCGCCTGGAACTACTATTTCTGTCCGGTAGCCGGTGCGCAGCAAGAGATCGGACAGTTCGACAAGTCGGCCGTCAACAGCCAGTTCATCTTCCTCGATGACAAGACGCTGGAGACCGGTTACCTGTTCATGGCCCTCGACGACACGCAGGAGCAGGACTTCCAGCGCCAGTTCAACGAGGTCATGAGCGGCTAACGCCCCTCAGGCGCGAAGCGAGAGGTGATATGACCGACAGCATGACATCAGAAAGCTCCGAGACCGGCACCGGCTCCGCCAAGGATCTGCGCCTGCAGAGTGTCACGAAACGCTTCGGGGGCTTCGTGGCCGTCGACGACCTGACGCTGACGGTGCCGCAAGGATCTTTCTTCGCGCTGCTCGGCCCTTCAGGATGCGGCAAGACCACCACGCTGCGGATCGTGGCGGGTCTCGAGGACCCGACCATGGGCCAGGTGTTCATTGGCGACGACGAGATCACCTCGTCGCGGCCCTACAAGCGGCCGGTCAACACCGTCTTCCAGTCCTACGCGCTGTTCCCGCACCTGACGATCTTCGACAACGTCGCGTTCGGGCTGCGCCGCCGCGGCGTAAAGGACTGGAAGACCAAGACCCGCGAGATGCTCGAGCTGGTGCAGCTGGAGCCGTACGCTGCACGCAAACCGGCCCAGCTCTCCGGCGGGCAGCAGCAGCGGGTCGCGCTCGGTCGCGCCCTGATCAACGAGCCCGGCGTGTTGCTCCTCGACGAGCCGCTCGGCGCTCTCGACCTCAAGCTGCGACGCACGATGCAGATCGAGCTCAAGCGGATCCAGACCGAGATCGACGTGACGTTCGTGCATGTCACCCACGACCAGGAAGAGGCCATGACGATGGCCGACACGATCGCGGTGATGAACCACGGCGTCATCGAGCAGATGGGCGCTCCGGGTGACCTCTACGAGAATCCGGAGACGACGTTCGTCGCCAACTTCCTCGGCCAGTCCAACCTCATCGCGACCGACGTGGTCGACGCCACGGGTCAGACCGTGGTCGTGGACTGTCACGGCCAGAAGGTGGGAGTCGGCGCGACGCGCTCCCACACCGGCGAGGGGATGGGCTGGCTCGGTGTCCGCCCGGAGAAGATCTTCGCGAGCCTCAAGGGCGAAGAGGACCACGCCGGGTCCAACGTCCTGAGCGGTGGTCGGGTCAGTGATGTGAGCTTCGTGGGCGTCAGCACTCAGTACCTTGTCGCCATGCCATGGGGGCAGGAGCTGATGGTGTTCGAGCAGAACACCGGACAGCGCGCACCGTTCCGGAACGGGGACGAGGTCGACCTGGCCTGGTCGCGTGAACACGCGTTCCTGTTGGACGCAGGTCAAGACGCCCACGCTGGGATGACCTCGCCTGAGGACGTCCCATGACCGACACCCTCACGCCGCCCACGCCGCCGACGCCGCCGACGTCGTCGGCCCTCGTCGACGGCGAGACCAGCAAGCGTCGAGGCTGGGGTTGGCTACTCCTGATGCCGGGGATGCTGTGGCTGGCCGTCTTCTTCCTCCTCCCGACCGTCCAGCTACTGTTCACGTCGCTGTACGACCCGAGCGGGTCCTTCGAGCAGGGCTACGCGATGACGTGGCACGTCGCCAACTACCTCAACGCCATCCGCGACACCTGGCACTTGTTCGCCAGGTCCTTCCTCTACGCCGGAATCGCGACGCTCGTCTGCCTGACCCTCGCATACCCCCTTGCCTACGCCATCGCGTTCAAGGCGGGGCGCTGGAAGAACGTCATGCTCGTCTTGGTCATTGCGCCGTTCTTCACGAGCTTCCTCTTGCGCACCTTGTCGTGGCGGACCATCCTTGCCGACCAGGGCCCGGTCACGAGCTTCCTCCAGGCTATTGCGATCCTGCCCGACGACGGTCGGTTGTTGGCCACACCGGTCGCGGTGATCGCCGGGCTCATCTACAACTTCCTGCCCTTCATGACGTTGCCGCTCTACGCCTCCCTTGACAAGGTGGACTACCGCTTCATCGAGGCGGCCGGCGACCTGTACTCCAGTCCGTTCACCGGCTTTCGGAAGGTCACGTTCCCACTGTCGCTGCCAGGCTTAGTCTCCGGCACACTCCTGACCTTCATCCCGGCCTGTGGTGACTACATCAACGCCGAGCTGTTGGGGACGCCGAAGCAGTACATGGTCGGCAACCGCATCCAGGCGGCCTTTCTCACGGAGCACAACTACCCGCTGGCCGCGAGCCTTTCGATCATCTTGATGGTCATTGTCGTGCTGATGGTCGTGGTCTACGTCCGACGTGCCGGGACTGAGGAGCTGGTTTGATGGCTGCGGTCACGACGTCCGCGCGTCCAACGACATCCGCTCAGCCGGCCGCTCCTCTCCGGCGTGGTCCAGGACGTTGGATCTCCGACCACCTCGTTCTCTTCGTCGGGATTCTGGTCCTGGTCTACACGTTCGTACCGATCGGTTACATCTTCGCGCTGTCGTTCAACCAGCCGACTGGGCGATCGGCCACGGCTCAGTTCGAGTCCTTCACGGGCAGCAACTGGACCTCGATCTGCGAGCCAGAGGGGCTGTGCACCTCGGTGAAGCTGAGCTTCGAGGTGAGCATCACCGCCACCATCCTCTCAACCCTGTTCGGGACCTTGATGGCGTTCGCGCTGGTGCGCCACTCGTTTCGTGGCCGGGCGACCTCCAACCTGGTGATCTTCTTGCCGATGGCCACGCCCGAGGTCGTGATGGGATCCTCGTTGCTCGCCATGTTCGTGGCATTCGGCTTCGACGGCGTGCTCGGCTTCGTCACGATCGTGATCGCGCACGTGATGTTCTGCCTGTCGTTCGTCGTGGTCACGGTCAAGGCGCGGTTGACCGGCATGGACTCGCGGCTCGAGCAGGCCGCGATGGACCTGTATGCGACCGAGTGGCAGACGTTCCGGCTCATCACGCTTCCGCTGGCCATGCCCGGCATCGTTGCTGCGGCGATGCTGGCGTTCTCCTTGTCGTTCGACGACTTCATCGTCACGAACTTCACGTCGGGGCAGTCGGTGACCTTCCCGCTGTACGTCTACGGCAGCAAGCTGAAGGAGTTCCCCCCTCAGCTGTTCGTCGTCGGCACCCTGATGTTCTTGATCTCGTTCGTGTTCGTGATCGCCGCCGAACTGTGGCGGCGGCGTCGAAGCACTGTGTGACCTGACTCTGTCGCAGCAGCTGCGGCCCTGCCGTGCTCATGGCGACGACAGCTCGACCAGCTTCTTGACGGTCCGCAGGTTCCGAGCCGTGATGCGTACTCCGAGCCGCCGCTCGAAGGCAACCTTGGCCAGCTTCTTCGACCTGCCGGCTCCCTCGACGTAGTCGAGATAGACCTCGGACTCGATGACGGTGAAGCCCTCCGGAGCGCAGTCGAGCGACGCGAGGTCAGCGACGGCCGCTTTCGCCGGCAGGGCGCTCATGAAGCCCACGTGCACAAAGCGCTCGTCAGCGTCGGGGTACGGGTTGCGGTCGAGCACTCTGCGCAGGTCGTCATGGGACCGGACCAAGACTGGTGGCCTGAACCCGACAAGCGTCTCGGCCGCTCAGCTCCTCAGGCGCCAGCGAGGTATCGAGCACGACGTTCCCGCTTTGGATGTAGGTCGTCACGTCGGTGCAGCCGATGGAGGTGCACACCTCGCGCAGCGCCGCCATCGCCAGCTTGTTCCTGCCGCCTACGTTGACTCCCCGCAGCAAGGCGACGAGTTGTCGTGACTCGAGTGTCCCCTTCATCCGAGCATCCCTCGGCTCCGGAAAGGTAGATCAGATCTTGGTCTGCGCCTCGGTAAGGAC
>JBPCRX010000088.1:0-5351 GCA_050996395.1 Nocardioidaceae bacterium | reverse complement strand
CGAGTGACGATGCACTTCACCAACCTCAACCCAGACCGCCGTGGCCACGCGATCGCCTACTTCAAGACGCGCCAGACGCCGGCCTTCGGACTCGGACTCGTCTACAACCTGCAGTCGGGCCGTATCGGGTTTCTGTCAGAGTCCATGTGCCGCAGGGCGACAGTCGAGGCAACTTCGGATGCCATCCGTTTCCAGATTCCCTCGCGGTGCCTCAATGATGCCCCGTCGGTGCGAGTGCTCGCTGGTGTCGAGACGAGTCGGGGCGAGGACTGGACGAGCGAGACAAGCCTGTTCCTGCCGCGCGTCTACCGTTGAGTTGTGAACCTCGACCAGAACCTGCTGTCCTTGGCCGCCTCTCGTGACCTCGGCGTCCTGACCACGATCAAACGCGACGGCCGTCCCCAGCTGTCGAACATCAACTACCATCTCGACGTCGAGAGCCGATGTGCTCGCATCTCATTGACGGACGACCGGGCCAAGGTCAAGAACCTGCGGCGCGACGCGCGGGCATCCCTCTTCGTCGCGAGCGCTGATGGATGGTCGTATGCCGTCATGGAAGGCGAAGTCGCGCTCTCAGCCGTTGCTGCGGCGCCGGACGACGTGGCCACCGACGAGCTGGTCGAGGTCTACCGGGCTATCCGGGGCGAGGATCACCCCGACTGGGACGAGTACCGCCGCGCCATGGTGGCCGACCACCGCCTCGTCGGGCGGCTGACGATCAGCCACACCTACGGCATTCCGCCCGGCTGAGCTGGCGTCTGCACCCAGCGTCCGCACCCCTCAGCCGCCAGACGACCACATGTCGCAGCTAGACGCCCCGCCACGCCCGTTCTCTCAGCTCGCCCATGGCTGCTCGCCCGCTCGACCAAAGCTGCTCATCCGCCTGCCACCTGTCACGCTGGAGGATGCCGACGAGGAGGGAGCGACCGCAGCTGGCGCGGGTGTGGCACACCCTCACGCTGGTCAACTGTGGCGCGGCCATCGTGATCCAACTGGTGCTCGTGATCCGCGGGATCAACGTCTTGGTCGAGCCGGATGGGACCTCGGCGAGCGCAGCTGAACGGGTGCTGCGCTTCTTCAGCTACTTCACGATCCAGAGCAACGTGTTGGCGTTGGTCACCGCGGCCGCCCTCGTGGCGCGCCCCGATCACGACGGCAGAGCCTGGCGCCTGCTGCGGTTCGCAGCGGTGCTGGGCATGACGACGACGTTCATCGTCTACTACGTCGCGCTCCGCCCCATCCTCGATCTCGAAGGTCTGCCACGGGTGACCGACGCCATGTTCCACTACCTGGGTCCGGTGCTCGTGTTGTCAGGCTGGCTGCTGTTCGGGCCGCCGGGCCGAGTCACCCGCAGCATCGCGCTCAGCGTGCTCGTGTGGCCGATCGTCTACCTCATCTACACGCAGCTGCTGGGGGCAGCCACCGGGTGGTATCCCTACCCCTTCCTGGACGCGGATGAGCATTCACTCAGCGGAGTCCTCCTCAACGCGCTCCTGATCACCTTGTTGGTGCTCTGTCTCGCCGCGGTTCTGCTTGCCGCCGATCGTGAGCTCGGCCGGCGTTCGCCTGTCCGCTCGATCGGCGGATCGAGAAGCAGCTAGCAGGACCACCGAAGGATCTCCGCCGTGCCAGGGCGCCGACTCGACATCGAACCGGGGTACCGGCCCCGAGCGGTGCGACGACCCGGAGTCAAGCGAGAGGTGCGAGCCGCCGCGAGATCCGATCGCTCCGGGTTGGGTCGCCAGGCAGGGGCCGCTGAGTGACCAACAGCCCTCGGCCGGTCGGGCCGAAGGCGATGAGACTGCCCGAATCCAGGCCGGGGAAGGTGGCGCTTTCCCCGCACGATCTCCCTCTGACACATCGGACCACACGAGTATCGATCGGGTTGCCGGACTGATCGCTCCGGGAGTACGTCGTCAGCACCGTGCCATCAGGGTCGACCGCCAGCTTCGCGGCGTAGGAGTAACCGGTGTTAGGAGTTAGGGGCCGCGGGCTGAGCCAAGTTCCGTGCGGGGTCATCCGCTGCAGGAACAGCTGGTAGCTGGTGCCGCTCGGGCTGTATCCGTAGACGATGACGGCACCACCGCGAGGCGTGAGCGCGGCGTGCACCCCATCTGCACCGATGGACGGCTGAGAAGGCAGGACGTGCCGTGGCCCGAAGCCGCCGCCACCGACGTGCCGAACCCTGACCACGTAGCGAACGTGGCCCGCGGCGTCGTACTCGCCCCAGGCGAGCAGGACGTCACCGTCACGGTTGGCCGAGAAGGCGTACCGGCCGTAGTCCTCAAGGTATATGCCAGCGGGGGGTCCGACCCGGTGCGGTGTCCCCCAGCTGCCGTCGCGGTCCACGTCCAGAACGAAGACCCCACGGCTTGGTGTGGTCGCTGCCTTGGTGTCGGCAGTCTCCTGGTAGACCGCGACGTGGACGGCTTCGTAGCGGTCGATGAACACCCCGGTCGGCGTCGAGTCAACGAGTGGATGCTCGGCGGTCATCCTCCACGGCTGGCCGCGAAAGCGCACGGCGGCCTGCGCTCCGCTGCCTTCTCGGTTGACCCATGCCAGGGCGAAAGTGCCACTCGCGTCGCGGGTGGCTCTCAGGGAGAAGATCGCCGGCCGGGTCGGGATCTCGACGTGCCTGCGTGGCCCCCATGTGCCGTCGGCGGCCATGTCCTTGTAGTAGATGCGGACGCTACAACAGCCCAGTGTCCAGACCGCAGTAGCTCGGCCATCACCCCACATCAGCAGCCGAATCGATGCCAGCGTGGGCGACCTCGGAGTCAACGACACGGGCGACGCCCACGCCAGCTGACCTGCGGGTCTGCTGACAGCGAGCAGTGAGCCGTCACGGCGCAACAGCACAACCTCTCGACCCCTCGACGTGAACGCGGCCGACTCCGCGGGCGACGATGAGGTCACGGGCAGGTGTGGCACGATGGTGACCGGCGGCCCCCAGTCGTCCGCCGAAACCGGGCCAATTGTTGCTACTCGCCCGGCGTCGGGCGGTTCGGCGCTGCTCGGCGCAGCGGCGGCTGAAGTGACGAGCGCGAGCACCGCAACTGGAGCCAGGAGACCGCCTCTCAGCCGCCTGATGGTCCCCACCGAGAACTGAGCACGTTCTGCCTGCATGACGCCTCCGCATCGCGGGCCCACCTGTGCCTGAACGGCAACGGTCTTGGAGTCGTGAAGATGAGCGCAGCTCGCATGGTAGCGCAGGCGCTCTCAGCGAGAGTCCCTTTCGCATTAGTGGTGAAGTCACGACCAGCGTGGTGCCCCCGAGAACGAGGTGGCTAGACTGGGCCCACTTCGCTCGTGAACGTTTTCACTAGGTCATGAGCACTCCTCACGTCCGAAGGATCGCCGCCGTGACAGGGTCCCCAGTTAGTGACCGGCAGGCCGACGTGATCATCGTCGGGGCCGGTCCCGCAGGGTCGACCGCGGCTGCCTACCTCGCGCTCGCGTGGGTCGACGTCTTGTTGCTCGAAAAGACAGCCTTCCCGCGCGAGAAGGTCTGCGGCGACGGGCTCACCCCCCGAGCGGTCCGCCAGCTCATCGCCATGGGAGTCGACCTCGACGAGCCCGGCTGGATCAAGAACCAGGGCCTCCGCATCGTCGGGGGCGGGCACCGCCTGGAGCTGCCGTGGCCGGACCTTGCGGCATACCCCGACTTCGGACTGGTCCGCACCCGGCTCGACTTCGACGACATCCTTGCCCGGCACGCCCAGAAGTCCGGTGCGCGGCTCCACGAGCGCACCGCCGTCACCGGCCCGCTGCTCGACGACTCCGGAAGAGTTGTCGGCGTCACCGCCAAACCGGTCGATGACGGCGGTCGCAAGGCCGGAGACGCGCAGACGTTCTCGGCGCCGATCGTCATTGCTGCCGACGGGAACTCGAGCAGGCTCAGCCTCACGGTGGGCCGGCAGGTGCGCGACAACCGCCCGATGGGTGTCGCCGTACGCACCTACTACACGAGCCCACGACATGACGACGACTGGCTGGAGTCGTGGCTCGAGCTCTGGGACGGCGAACCGGGCAGAGGTGACCTGCTGCCCGGCTATGGCTGGATCTTCGGAGTCGGGGACGGCACCGTCAACGTCGGTCTCGGCATCCTCAACACCTCCAGGGCCTTCCAGCACGTCGACTACAAGGACCTGCTCAAGAAGTGGCTCGACCACACGCCCGAACAGTGGGGCTTCCGCGACGAGAACATGACCCAGCCGGTGCGCGGTGCCGCGCTGCCGATGGGGTTCAACCGCAAACCGCACTATGCCGACGGCATGCTGCTCATCGGCGACGCCGGCGGCATGGTCAACCCGTTCAACGGCGAGGGCATCGCCTACGCGATGGAGTCGGGCGAGATGGCAGCCGACGTCATCGTCCAGTCGCTCAGCCGTACGACGGCCGACGCCTCCGAGCGAGCCCTCCAGGGCTACGTCACCGCTCTGGACCAGCGCTACGGCGGCTACTACACACTGGGGCGCGTGTTCGTGCAGGCGATCGGCAATCCGCGGGTGATGAGGCTCGCCACCCGCTACGGTCTGCCGCGCCCCGTGCTCATGCGGTTCACGTTGAAGCTGCTTGCCAACCTCACCGACCCCCGACAGGGCGACGCCATGGATCGCCTCATCAACGGGCTGTCCCGCCTGGCTCCGGCGGCCTGACGTGGCGGCCCTAGGATGAAGCACCGTCGGCAGGCAGCGTCGCTCGACACCTCGACTCGTGCAGCAAGCCTCTCCGCCCAGCAAGGAGCGAGCAGAACATGACCAGCAGCAGCTACTACCCGATCCTCGTGCTCGGTGCGCTCGCTGCGGTGTTCGCGATCGGCTCGGTGGCGGTGAGCTCAGTACTTGGTCCGAAGCGCTACAACCGCGCCAAGCTCGACTCCTACGAGTGCGGCATCCAGCCCACCCCGCAGCCTGCGGGTGGTGGGCGCTTCCCAGTGAAGTACTACATCACCGCGATGCTGTTCATCGTCTTCGACATCGAGATCATCTTCCTACTGCCCTGGGCGGTCTTCTTCGACTCGATGAGGCTCTTCGGCCTGGTGGAGATGGTCTTGTTCATTGGCACCGTCTTCGTCGCCTACGCCTACGTATGGCGTCGCGGCGGGCTCGAGTGGGACTGACTGGATGCGAGTGACGAGTCCGGACGCGACGCGACGAGAGCGAGGCAGCTGAAAATGGGCATCGAGGAGAAGGTCCCATCAGGAGTGCTGCTGGCCACCGTCGAGGACCTTGCGGGCTACTTTCGTAAAGCGTCGCTATGGCCGGCCACCTTCGGTCTTGCCTGCTGCGCCATCGAGATGATGACGTCGGGTGGTCCGCGCTATGACATCGCGCGTTTCGGCATGGAGG
>JBPCRX010000090.1:0-7326 GCA_050996395.1 Nocardioidaceae bacterium | reverse complement strand
CCGAACGTCATGTTGCCTCCCACTCGCTCCAGCGCCGCCGCGCGGCCCGAAGCCTGACTGTTGCAGCGGTCGACTAGTAGCGTCAACGGTCGCTCAGGAGCACGACGGGCGGCTCCTTCGGTCGGCTGGTACCCGAGCCGGTTACTTCTTCTGGCCAGACGTTGCCTGGAAGCGGAACTCCACCACGTCACCGTCGGCCATCAGGTAGTCCTTGCCCTCGGTGCGGACCTTGCCGGCGGACTTGGCGGCCGCCATCGAGCCGGCAGCCACCAGATCGTCATACGACACGACCTCGGCCTTGATGAACCCACGCTGGAAGTCGGTGTGTATGACGCCTGCCGCCTCCGGAGCGGTCGCCCCCTGGCGGATGGTCCACGCCCGCGACTCCTTGGGGCCGGCGGTCAGGTAGGTCTGCAGCCCGAGCGTGTCGAACCCGACCCGAGCCAGCACATCCAGGCCCGGCTCGTCGACACCCATTTCGGCGAGCATCGCGCGGGCCTCATCGTCGTTCTCGAGCTCGACCAGCTCCGACTCGAACTTCGCGTCGAGGAAGATCGCCTCCGACGGCGCGACCAGGTCACGCATCCGCTGCTTGAGCTCCTCGTCGCCCAGCTCGTCGGCGTCGCAGTTGAACACGTAGATGAAAGGCTTGGCCGTCATCAACATCAGCTCGCGCAGCAGCGAGGCGTCGATGTCAGTGGCGGTGATCGGCGTACCGGCTTCGAGCGCTGCCTGCGCCTCCCGCACCGCGTCGAGAGTGGCCAAAGCCCCCTTGTTGAGCCGCGCTTCCTTCTCGAGCCGGGGCACTGCCCTCTCCACCGTCTGCAGGTCAGCCAGGATCAGCTCGGTCTGGATCGTGGAGATGTCGTCGGCCGGTGAAACCTTGCCGTCAACATGGGTGACGTCGTCATCGGTGAAGACGCGCGTCACCTGACAGATCGCGGCCGCCTCCCGGATGTGCGACAGGAACTTGTTGCCGAGACCCTCACCCTCGGAGGCGCCCCGCACGATGCCCGCGATGTCCACGAACTGCACGGTTGCCGGAAGCTCCCGCGCAGAGGCGAAGATCGTCGACAGCACTCCGAGCCGAGGATCAGGCACCCCGACCACGCCGACGTTGGGCTCGATGGTGGCGAAGGGGTAGTTGGCGGCCAGCACGTTGTTCCTCGTGAGCGCGTTGAACAACGTCGATTTGCCGGCATTGGGGAGCCCGACGATCCCGAGGGTGAGAGCCACGAGCGACAAGGCTACGGCGTGGGCGTCCGGCGTCGAAATCCATCGCGGAAGCGCGCCTCGCACGTTCTGTCGGCGGCCGATGTCATGGTCTTCGCATGGACGGTATGACGCTCTTCGTGGCAGTGCTCGCGCTCGTCGCCGGTGCGGCCCTGGGCATTCTGGTCGGCCAGCAGCTGGCACAGCGCTCGCGCGCAGAGCTGAGCCAGGAGCTTCGAACCCTGTCGACCCAGGCCGTGCAGCAGTCGAGCCAACAGGTCTTCGCGCTCGCGGACTCGCGGGTGCGCGCCACCGAGCAGGTTGTCGCGCCGGTGCGAGACAGCCTCGACCGCCTCAACGACCGGCTCAGTTCCTTTGAGTCGCAGAGCGCCTCGTGGCAAGGCCAGCTCAAGGAGCAGGTGGCCTCGGTGCATCTGAGCGGGGCGGAGCTGCAGCGAGAGACTCGCGCGCTGGCCGAGGCGCTGCGGCGGCCCCAGGTGCGGGGTCATTGGGGTGAGATGCAGCTCAAGCGAAGCCTGGAGCTTGCTGGCCTGCTCTCGCGCTGCACGTTTGACGAGCAGGTCACCCGGCACACCGACGACGTAACCCTGCGGCCCGACGTGGTGATCTCGATGGCGGGCGGCAAATCTGTCGTCATCGACTCCAAGGTGTCCCTCGACGCCTTCCTCTCCGCCACCCACGCCACCGACGCCACCGCCCGCAACGAGGCGTTGCGGCGACACGCACGCCAGGTGCGCCAGCACGTCGACGACTTGAGCGCAAAGACCTACTGGAAGCAGTTCTCCCCTGCTCCTGAGTTCGTGGTGATGTTCCTGCCTGCTGAGGCGATCTTCGCCCAGGCTCTCGACACTGATCCGGCGCTGCTTGACCACGCCGCCAGCGCCAGGGTCATGCTGGCAACTCCGACGACCCTCATCGCGATGCTCAAGACGGTGGCGTACGCCTGGACACAGGACGCGCTGGCCGACAACGCCCGTGAGGTCCATCAGCTCGGCCGCGAGGTCTACGAGCGCCTCGGGGTGATGGGTTCACACCTGGACCGCCTCGGCCGCTGCCTGAGCTCGTCGGTGGGCGCCTACAACAAGGCAGTAGGTTCACTGGAGTCCAGAGTGCTGGTGAGCGCCCGGCGGCTGCGGGACCTGGAAGTCAGCGACGAGGACCTGATCTCGCCTCAACCTGTCGTCGACACCGCCCGGCCACTCACGGCACCTGAGCTGTTGGCGTCCGACGAGCCAGTCTCAGTCATCGAGGGCGCGCCAGGGAGGGAAACCTGGGTACGACGAGCAGCCACTGGTTAAGGGCTCATGAACCCGCTGGCGGCGTGGCGACAGGGCGTCAGCCGTTGCGGCGTCATACCGTGAGCGGGACCAGATCGTCACTCGTCGGAGGCACCATGGCCACGGCTTCCAGCCGCGTCACACCCGCGGACGAGTCGACCCTGGGCGAGGACGAGCTCGGCCTGAGCGCTCGCGGGCGTGGGGCGACAGCCTATGAACCGCAACCACACGAACAGCTCAGCGGCTCGACAGCCGCGCAGTCCGGCGGCTCGTCGGTGGCCTCGGCAGATGCGGTCGACGACACCGACCCGGCGTACGACGATCACGAGCTGTGGAGTCAGGCGGACGAGGTCGACCCGTCCATCGCAGGAGCCACCCGGGTGTCGAGCAGCTACGCCGTGGCTACCGGCGTGCCCGGACGCGGCACGATCGTCCTGGCGCTGCTGGCGGCCGCTCTCATCGCGCTGGCTGACGTCGCGCTGACCTCGGCGCTCACCTTCTTCTTTGACCTGTGGTTCGTCGTCATCTGCCTGGTGGCATCGATGGCCGTGAGCCGTCGCGACCTGTTCACAGCTGGAGTGCTGCCACCACTCCTGCTGGGCGCCGTCATGGCGGTCATCGCCGTGGCTCAACCCGAAGCATTGGCGGGCACGGGCGCCGTGAGTCAGGCGTTCTTCGGCGGTCTCGCGGCGCATGCCGGTGCGCTCGTCGCCGGTTACGCCATTGCGCTGGTGGTGACCGCAGCCCGGATGAGCGCACCGCGCCTCAGGTAAGCCCGGCCGCCTTCAGGTCCCGGCGAAGCTCGTGGGGCAGGGAGAAGATCAGTGTCTCCTCTACGGTCGGCACGGCACGCGCGGCTGGGTATCCGCGACGGGCGAGGAGCTCCAGCACCCCGTCCACCAGCTGCTCCGGCACGGACGCCCCGGACGTGACGCCTACCGAGGCCACCCCTTCCAACCACTCGTCCTGGATCTCTGCAGCTTCGTCTACGAGGTACGCCGACTTCGCTCCACTCTCGAGCGCCACCTCCACCAGCCGGACCGAGTTGCTCGAGTTGCTCGACCCCACCACGATCACGAGATCGGCGTCGCGGGCGATCTCCTTGACGGCCTGCTGGCGGTTCTGGGTGGCGTAGCAGATGTCGTCTGACGGCGGGTCCACGAGCGAGGGGAACTGCTCGCGGAGGCGACGCACGGTCTGCATGGTCTCGTCCACCGAGAGCGTCGTCTGTGACAGCCACGCCACCCGCTCAGGGTCGCGCACCTGAACGGAGGCGACGTCATCAGGGCCTTCGACGAGTGTGATGCGGGCGGGCGCCTCACCTGCGGTGCCCTCCACCTCCTCGTGTCCCTCATGGCCGATCAGCAAGATGTCGTAGTCCTCGTCGGCGAAGCGGCGTGCCTCGTGGTGCACCTTGGTGACGAGCGGACAAGTCGCGTCGATCGTCTTCAGCCTTCGCACCGCGGCGTCGGCATGCACAGCCGGCGAGACACCGTGAGCCGAGAAGACGACTGTCGATTCCTCGGGCACCTCGTCGAGCTCTTCCACGAAGACTGCGCCACGCTGCTCGAGGTCCTGCACGACATGCTTGTTGTGCACGATCTGCTTGCGGACGTAGACCGGCGGACCGTAGAGCTCGAGCGCCCTCTCCACGGTCACCACTGCGCGATCTACTCCGGCGCAGTAGCCGCGCGGCTCAGCCAGGAGCACCTGCGAATCCCCGACCTTGGGCATCCCCAGGTCAGTGGGGACAGGCGAGCTCGCCTCGTGAGCAGACATGTCTTCATCGTAGTGTCGGCTGCTCGCACTACCCTCATCGTCGTGGCGATCGACTCCAGCGCAGACTCCCCTGCCCCGGTGCGAGTGATCGCCAACGCCTTGAGCGGCTACGTCAACCGGCTCGGCCCGGTGTGGGTCGAGGGCCAGGTGGCGCAGATCACCCGCAAACCCAGCACGGCGACGGTGTTCCTCACCCTGCGGGACCCCCTGGCGGAAGTGTCGGTGTCGGTCACCTGCCCTCGCTCGGTGTTCGACGCGCTGCCCGTCCCGGTGACTGAGGGCGCCCGAGTGGTCGTTTTCGCCAAGCTCCAGTACTACGTGCCACGAGGCACCCTGTCGCTCGTCGCCCGCGAGATCCGTCCGATCGGGACCGGTGAGCTGCTTGCCCGCATCGAGCAGCGTCGACAGCTGCTCGCCGCCGAGGGGCTTTTCGCCGCAGAGCGCAAGCGGGTACTGCCGTTCCTGCCCCGCCGGGTGGGCCTCGTCGTGGGTCGCGACTCCGCGGCCGAGCGTGATGTGGTCGACAACGCCAGACGTCGGTGGCCGGGAGTCCGGTTCCGGCTCGAGCATGCCGCTGTCCAGGGACACGACGCCGCCCGACAGGTGATCGAGGCGCTTCGGCTGCTCGACAAGGACGAGAACGTCGACGTCGTCATCATCGCCAGGGGCGGAGGTGCTCTCGAGGACCTGCTGCCCTTCTCGGACGAGGCGCTGATCCGAGCGGTCTTCGCCTGCCGCACCCCGGTCGTGAGCGCCATCGGCCACGAGCAGGACCAGCCGCTACTCGACCTTGTCGCCGATGCCCGGGCCTCGACGCCGACCGACGCCGCCAAACAGGTCGTGCCCGACGTCAGTGACGAGGCTGCGCGATGCGCTGCTCTGCGCGGCCGCGCTCGCGTGGTCCTGGCTCACCAGCTCGACCGCGAGCGCCACGGCCTGGCGAGCATCCGCGCACGACCTGCCCTGGCCGATCCCCATCGTACGTTCGACCGCTTCGAGCACACGCTCGCCGAGCTGGTCGGGCGGTGCAGACGCTGCCTCGACAACCGGCTGGTCCGGGCTTGCGACGACCTCGAGCATCGACTCGCCCGGGTCCGCACGCTGTCACCTCTGACCACCCTCGAGCGAGGGTATGCCGTCGTCCTCACGAGCACGGGGTCCGCTGCCACATCGGCTGGTCAGGTGTCACCAGGCGAGGCCGTCGACGTACGACTCGCGCGTGGCCGGTTCACGGCCACCGTCCAGGAGACGACGTCACCGGACCGAACCGAGGCCGACGACGACGACGACAAGGAGATGTCATGACGGAGACACCCAGCTACGAGGAGGCTCGCGACGAGCTCATCGCCGTCGTGCAACGCCTCGAGGCCGGAGGCACGAGCCTGGAGGAGTCGATCGCGCTGTGGGAGCGTGGCGAGGAGTTGGCGACGATCTGCCAGCGCCAGCTCGAGGGTGCCCGGTCGCGGCTCGACGCCGTGATGGCGACACGGGAAGTGGACGGAGCCAACGACGTCGACCGGGAGACGGCTGGCTGACGGTATGGCCCATTGTTCAGCCGCTGGACAGTGAGACAGCGAAGTCCTCGAGGTCGGACTCCGGAGCGGTTCCCGTGACCAACGTGGTGACGTCATCGTTCGTGAGCACCAAAGCGTGCTCACTGCCGTCGGCAGTCGTCAGCCCGGTCCAGGTGGCGCCGGCGATAGAAACCGCGGGGGCAGGAGTGTCGGCGGGAAAGCGGGCGATGAAATCGTCAGGTCGTGCGTTGCTCTGCTCAACGGCGACGTAGTCAGCGGAGTTCCCCTCATTGGTCAGGAACCCAAGGTGCCACGACTTCTCGGGCCCGTCGCCGGACCACTCGACGCTCGTCGCTCGCCATCCGCTCGGCACCGATGAGGGAGCCAGCACGTTGTACGGCGCCTCTGCCCGGGCCTGGGCGAGCGCACTGGAGTAGTCCACCGTGCTCGCGGGTGACTCGTCGCCCCGGCTGCTGACCCAGCTCGGCAGCCATCCGACAGCGATGATCGCGATCGTCGCCAGCATCGCGCCCATCAGGCCGCTCACGCTCTGGCGTTCGCTTGGCCGGGACTCGCTCACCCCACCATTGTGTCCGGAGGCACAAGACCGTTCATAGCTCGCCGGTATCAACCGCGGTTGCCCAGCTGCCGGTCGCGTGCATGGGGCATGGGACCGATCGCCAGAGAGCTGTCCAAGGAAGCGCCTAGTCGGGTGGTCTCAGCAATGAGCCGTGCGGCGGCGAACGACTTCGGTCTCGACACCGTGCCTCGGTTACCATCGGGCCCACCCCCACTCGAGGAGCAGCCGATGTCCGCCGACCCGCCCTCCGCGCCCATCGAGCCAGAGCTGCGCACCCCTCAGGGAGCCCCCGACCGGAACCTGGCCCTCGAGCTGGTGCGTGTGACCGAGGCCGGCGCCATGGCCGCCGGTCGGTGGGTGGGGCGCGGCGACAAGGAAGGCGCCGACCGAGTGGCCGTCGACGCGATGCGCGCACTGATCGGCACAGTGGGCATGGACGGTGTGGTGGTGATCGGCGAGGGCGAGAAGGACGAGGCGCCGATGCTTTTCAACGGCGAGCGGGTAGGGGACGGCACCGGGCCGAAGTGCGACGTCGCCGTCGACCCGGTCGACGGCACCACCCTGACGGCCAAGGGGATGTCGAACGCCGTCGCCGCCATGGCCGTCGCGCCCCGCGGCGCCATGTACGATCCGTCGGCGGTCTTCTACATGGAGAAGCTGGCCACTGGGCCCGAGGCGGCCGATGTCGTCGAAATCCGGCTGCCGGTCGCGGAGAACATCCGCCGCACCGCCAAGGCCAAGGGCAGCAGCGTCGAGGACATCACCGTCTGCGTGCTCGACCGGCCGCGTCACGAGCAGCTCGTCGCAGACATCAGAGCGACCGGCGCCCGCATCAAGTTCATCCTCGACGGCGACGTGGCCGGCGCCATCATGGCCGCCCGGCCCGACACCGGAGTCGACCTCCTGCTCGGGATCGGGGGGACCCCCGAAGGCATCATCACGG
>JBPCRX010000096.1:0-8642 GCA_050996395.1 Nocardioidaceae bacterium | reverse complement strand
CGTAAGCGCCGCTGATGCAGCAAACGGGCACATTGGCGACCCCCTTAGCCCTCTCGGCGTCCGGGCGCTCTGTCACGATGGGCTCATGGGTCGACACGCTCCGGATGCGGCCTCGCATGTCCCAGCGGCCACCCGCGCGCTGCGGGTATTGCGGTTCCTCGCCACCCAGCCCGAGCCCGTGACACTGGACCACATCAGCCGGGCGGTCGGGATCCCGCGCAGCTCGGCATACCACCTCGTGAAGGCCATGATCGCCGAGGGATTCGTCGTTCATCTGGAGGACCAGCGCCGATACGGCCTCGGACCGTCCGCCTTCGAGGTGGGCAGCGGCTTCACCCGGCAAGCGCCGCTCCAGCGGCTCGCGCGGCGGCCGCTGGCCGAGCTGGTCGACAGTCTCGGCCAGTCCTGCCACCTCGCGGTGCTGCACGGCCGTGACGTCCTGTACGTCTTGGAGGAGCGCGCGCCCCGTCGCCCGTCGCTGGTCAGTGACGTGGGTGTCCGGCTGCCCGCCCAGCTCACGGCCAGTGGTCGGGCCATCCTCGCCTCGCTGCCAGCGGCACAGGTACGCGCGTTGTTCCCTGACAGGTCGGCCTTCGTCATCCGCCACGACGCGGGGCCGACGACGTTGTCGGCGCTGACGTCACTGTTGGGCCAGACGCGCCAACGAGGTTTCGCCAGGGAGGACGGCGAGGTGACACCCGGCATGTCGTCGTTGGCTTTGGCGGTGCGCGACCATGCGGGTTATCCGGTTGCCGCAGTGGCTGTGACGTTCGAGTCCGGCGCCGCGTTGAAGACCGAGCAGGTCGTCGAGCGGATGGCGCGCACCGTCCAACAGGTGTCGGATCGCCTCGGCCGGCCCGGAGGCGCGGACACTGTTAGCGAAGCGCGGACTAGATTCGGGGCATCCTCCTTGCCCGCTCCCTGACGAGCTTGAAGGTCCACGGACAAGTCCACGCCCTGAGGAGCGGACATGCAGGTCTTCGCCATCGTCGCGTCGTTGGCCATCGCGCTGGTGGCGATCGCGCTCTTCGGCCAGGCGGTCGTCGACATCGTAGGAGTCGTCCGGACCGGCCAGCCGGTTGTCGGCCGGCGTGACCAACCGGTCCGACGCTGGCTGACTACCACCAAGGAGACTCTCGGTCACACCCGGATGCTCCAGTGGAGCCACGTGGGCATCGCTCACTGGTTCGTCTTCATCGGGTTCGGATTCCTCTTCTTCACCTTGCTGACGGCGTTCGGGCAGCTGTTCGACGCCGAGTTCGAGCTGCCGCTCGTGGGGGGCTGGTTGGTCTACGACTGGGCGACCGAGCTCATCACCTGGGCGATGCTTGTCTCGATCCTGGCTCTGCTCGTCATCCGATTGTCCAACCGGCCGCAGGGTCCGCTGGCGCGCTACAGCCGCTTCTCCGGCTCGACCATGTGGCAGGGCTACTTCGTCGAAGTGGTCATCATCGGCATCGCGCTGTGCATCCTGACAATCCGGGGTGCGGAGTACGCGCTGCTCAGTACCGCGCCGACGTCACATTTCCCGACCACGTTCTTCCTGGGCGATGCGCTCGGAGGACTCAGCCGCGGCCAGCTGGAGAACCTCATCTACCTGACGGCCATGATCAAGATCGCCATTTCGTTCACCTGGATGATCGTGCTCGCGCGCAACACGACGATGGGGGTCGCCTGGCACCGGTTCACGGTCTGGCCCAACATCTGGTTCAAGCGCTATGCCGACGGCAGCACCTCGCTGGGCGCCCTGCAGCCTCTGACAGCAGGCGGGACCCCGATCGACTTCGAGAACCTCGATGACCTCGACGAGGAGGCCGCCTTCGGCGTCGGCAAGAGTGAGGACCTCACCTGGAAGGCGCTGCTCGACCTCACCTCCTGTACCGAGTGCGGCCGCTGCCAGTCGCAGTGCCCGGCCTGGAACACCGAGAAGCCGCTGTCGCCCAAGCTTTTCATCACCGATCTGCGCGACCACGTGTACGCCAAGGCTGCGCAGTCGTCGGCCGTCGCCACGGCAGCAAGCGACTCCTCAACCTCGTCGTCGTCGACGTCGCCGTCCACTCTGACGACCCTCCCTGCCGATGCTGGGGTCACCGCGGAGGCGGACCGCCCCTTGATCGGCGACGCCGACTCCTACGGGGTCATCGACCCCGATGTCCTGTGGTCGTGCACGTCTTGCGGGGCCTGCGTGCAGCAGTGTCCCGTCGACATCGAGCACGTCGACCACATCATGGACATGCGTCGCTACCAGGTGCTCGTCGAGTCGAGCTTCCCGCCGGAGCTCAACCAGCTCTTCCGAGGACTGGAGAACAAGGGCAACCCCTGGAACATGGCGCCGACAGCGCGAATGGAGTGGGCGAGGGACCTGCCCTTCGAGGTCCGGCAGGTCGGCACGGACGTCGAGACGCTCGAGGAGGTCGAGTGGCTGTTCTGGGTGGGCTGTGCAGGTGCCTACGAGGACCGCGCGAAGCAAACCACGCGTGCGGTGGCAGAGCTGCTGCACACAGCGGGAGTCAGCTTCGCGGTGCTCGGGGACGGCGAGACCTGCACCGGTGACCCGGCTCGTCGAGCAGGAAACGAGTTCGTCTTCCAGCAGCTCGCCCTGCAGAACGCCGAGGTGCTGCGCGAGTCCCGAGCCACCAAGGTGGTGGCCACCTGTGCACACTGCTTCAACACCCTCAAGAACGAGTACACCCAGTTCGGGCTCGAGCTCGAGGTGGTCCATCACACTCAGCTGCTCAACCGGCTCGTGCGCGATGGCCGCCTGGTGCCGGTTGCGGCTGACGCCTCGGTCAAGGGACGCACGATCACCTATCACGATCCGTGCTACCTCGGTCGCCACAACGACGTCTACGAGCCGCCGCGGGAGCTGCTCTCCGTCATACCCGGTGCGACGTTCCAGGAGATGCCCCGCAACGGGTCGAAGTCGTTCTGCTGCGGGGCCGGCGGCGCCCGGATGTGGATGGAGGAGAAGATCGGTGAGCGCATCAACGTGAACAGGACGCGAGAGGCGGTCGAAACCGGCGCTCAGCAGGTAGCCGTCGGCTGCCCGTTCTGCCGGGTGATGCTGTCCGACGGGTTGACGTCGATGCAGGCCGAGGGCACCGCCGCGGACGACGTCGAGGTGCAGGATGTGGCGCAGCTGCTGCTGGCCTCGGTACGTCGAGGCAACGCGCCGTAGCGCCACTGAACGCAGCGCCACCGCTGTGGTGTTGACATGACATCATAGTGGTGTCATAGTAGTGCACATGGACATCACTCCCTTCGTGACCAGCTTGCGCGAGGACCTCGTGCACGCTGCCGAGGCCGGCGGCGAAGACATTCGGGCCGCGGCCGACCGGTTGACGATGGCGCTCGACCCAGCCGTACGTCTGACTCTGATGGACGCCTTGTCACAGGCGTCCAGTGAGATCACCCACGAGCTGATCGGGTCCTCGGTGGAGGTGCGGCTCAAAGGCCGGGAGCCGGTCTTCGTGGTCACCGGGACAGCCGCGGGGTCAGGCATCACGCCTCCTCCGCCTGTTCCTCCACCACCGGCCGCCGCACTTGCCGCGGAGACCGACGAGGTCGAGGGCGACGACACCGTCGCGCGCATCACTCTGCGGCTCCCCGAGTCCCTCAAGGTCAAGGCAGAAGAGCTCGCGGCTCGGCGTGGACAGTCTCTCAACACCTGGCTCGTCAACGCGGCCCGTAATGCCACGGCCGACAGTGACGACACCGGCTGGACGGCCATGGGGCCAGGCGCTCCGGGCCGCAACCGCTCATCCAACAAACGCATCCAGGGCTGGGTGCGATGACACAGGAGGCCACCATGCACACGTTCCACACCCCTCAGCCGGTTCGGCTTCGCGTCGAGGTCTGGGAAGGCCGCCTCGACATCGTCGCAGCCGAGACCGACACCACCACGGTCGAGCTGATAGCGGCCGATGGCGACGCTGAGATCGCGCAAGAGCTGGTCGACCGTGCCACCGTGGAGCAGCACGGCAACGACATCGTCGTCGAGCTGCCGAAGTCCAAGAGCGGCCTCTTCCGGCGCGGGCACCGGGTCCTCGTGCACATCACTGTGCCCTTGGGCAGTTCTGCGGCCATCGAGACCACTGCCGCTGACGTCCGAACCCAGGGGCAGCTGGGCGACCTCGTGATCAACTCGGGATCTGGCGACGTGGACCTCGAGCTGACTGCGGACCTGCAGGCACGCCTTGGTTCGGGCGACCTGCGCCTCGGCGCCGCTCATGGGACCGTCGACGTCAAGGGCGGCTCGTCAGACCTGGTGTTCGGCGACGTCGCCGGCGCGGCGACGATCCTCACCGGGTCCGGGGACGTGCTTCTCGACCGCGTCGGCGGCACGCTGAAGATCAAGAGCGGCTCCGGTGACGTGGTGCTCAAAGAGGCGGGCACCGGCGTCGACGCCATGGCGGGATCGGGCGACGTGACCCTGCGGCAGGTGGCTCAGGGCAGGGTGAAGGCCAAAACCGGTTCCGGCGACGTGTCGATCGCCGTGACGCACGGCACTGCGGCATACCTCGACATCGCCTCGGTTAGTGGTGACGTCCACTCCAAGCTCGACGGCTCACCAGCTCCGCAAGACGGCGAGCCCACGGTGGAGATCGACGTCAAGACCGCGAGCGGCGACGTGGTCCTCCAGCGCGCATGACCGATCACTTCCAAACGTCATACATCCAGGCACCACACTCATCGAAAGGCATGACATGAACCTCAACGACGACATTGCACGTCAGCTCATCCGCGAACGCGTCGAGGCACGGGCGACGACCCGACGCCCTACCCATCCCCGCACGGCCAAGGTGCTACGCCGGTGGGCCCGGCGCCTCGACCCTACGGACTGATCGAGGAAGCAACGCAGGAACGGCGACCAGCGACCGGTGCACCGAGAGAGATTCCTACCGGACAGTCGGCGGCCGCTCAGATCTGAGTTCGGTGGAAGTTCAGGTGGGAGCGCGACTGGGTTGGGCCTCGCTGGTCCTGGTACCGCGAGCCGTACTTCGCGCTCCCGTAGGGGTTCTGCGCCGGAGACGACAACCGGAAGAAACAGAGCTGGCCGATCTTCATCCCAGGCCACAGCTTGATCGGCAAGGTAGCGACGTTGGACAGCTCGAGCGTCACGTGACCTGAGAAGCCGGGGTCGATGAAACCAGCCGTCGAGTGGGTCAGCAGACCCAGGCGGCCGAGCGAGGACTTGCCCTCCAACCGGGCAGCCACATCGTCGGGCAGCGTGACCAGCTCGTACGTCGAGCCGAGCACGAACTCACCGGGGTGCAAGATGAACGGCTCCTGCCCCTCAGGTTCGACAGCCCGGGTCAGGTCAGGCTGGTCGACGGCCGGGTCGATGTGGGGGTAGCGGTGGTTCTCGAAGACCCGGAAGAAACGGTCGAGCCGGACATCGATGCTGGAGGGCTGGATCATCTCCGCGTCGAAAGGGTCGAGCCGGACTCGCTCCGCGTCGATCTCGGCTCGGATGTCACCGTCGCTCAGCAGCACGTCGGCGACCCTACCGTCCGGTGGAAGACGTGATCCGACGGCTGGAGCCCCGAGAGGTCATCCCGATGAGATCAACGCGACGCCGACCATCGTGACCACGACGCCGATCACTTGAATGCGACGCAGCCGTTCGTGCAGGACGCCCCCGGCGAGAAGCACTGTGACCACGGGGAAAAGTGAGCTCAGCACGCTCGTGACGCTGACGAAGCCCTTGGTCGACGCGATCCCGAAGAACAGGTTGGCGCCCAGGTCGCCGGCCGCGATACCGAAGACCAGTGCATAGTCACGGAGGTCCAACCCCCCCGTCGTACGCCGAAGAGCCGCGACGACCACGAAACCGGCGGTGATGGTGGCGCGCATGACCCAGAGGGTGATCAGCGGGCTGTGCTCGGAGCCCCTGTCCATGCAGATGAAGAAGACGCCGAACAAGACCCCGGCGATGGCGGCGATGACGACGGGCCTCGCCGAGGTTCCTTCTGCCGTGAACTCAGGTCCGCTCGTGAGCACAATGCCGACGACGGCGATCGCGATGCCTGTGAGGGCCGCGGCGCTCGGCGACTCTCCCGACGCGATCCCGACCACAACTGGGATGGCCACTCCGAGGGAGGTGACCGGTGCAACCACGCCCATTGTCCCGGTGGCAAGGGCAAGGTAGTAGCAGATGAGGCCCGCCTCGCCCGCTGCGCCGGCTGCCATTCCCCAGCCCAGCCACAGGTGCAATCCCTCCCAGGTGCCGGTCAACAGCAGTGCCGCCGAGGCGATGACAAGTCCGAATGCCGCGCTCCAGGCGGCGACCACCACAGCCGGTCGACGCCGGCTCATCAAGCCACCGGCGAAGTCCGAGGCGCCCCACACCAGGCTCGAGAGGAGCGACAAGATGATGGCCACCGGCGGAGCCTACTGGGCTGCGATCGCCGAGTTCCGGGCGGCGCGATGGGCCCGAAACGGCGACGGCGGTTAGTATCGTCTCGCTCGTCTCGGTGCCCGCCGCGACGACGTGCGGGTGTAGTTCAATGGTAGAACATCAGCTTCCCAAGCTGACAGTGCGAGTTCGATTCTCGTCACCCGCTCCAGGCAAAACGCCAGGTGAAAGGCCACTTCGGCCTTCAGTTCATTGACCGTTGGTGTCCCCAGATGGCCGCCTTAGACCGCTGTTTAGCCCATCGTTAACCCACGGCTAACCCACGGCCGCAACTCTTGGGTGTGCGGATGTTGGACCCTGCTCATCCAGTTCCGCAGGCAAGACTCGCTGATGCCCAGTCCTTGGTGATCTGCACGACCGTTTTCGCTCGAAGCCTCGCGAGTTCGACGGCTCGCCTCCGGGACTCCGGCGGGTGAGGTGCTTGCATCCAGGACTCCTCTCCAAAGGGCAGTTTCCCCTCAGGTCAGGTGCCCGGGAAACCGGGTCAGGCTCCGCGTGGCAGCGGGCTATCCGGTGATTGAAGCGTTGAGCTTCGCCGTCGATTCGACGGGACACACTCGCTCGCCGCTGAGCCGTCGGGACAGCGCCCAACCGAGAAGCCCGAGGACAGCGTGGCGATCAGAGGTTGTAGCGGTGCCCAGAGGTTGAGCGCCCCCGTGACCCCGATTGCCACCACGACCAGCTTGTTGCAGATCGGGCAGCCAACCGCCAGCAGGGACAGGAACCCGCCAGCAAACCCCATCTGCGATGGCAGTGGGGAGGGGTCACCGCTACGGACGTACGTGGCAATGATCAGCCCGCTCAACACCGCGGTGACGGCCCACACCGGGTAGTTCCACCACAGCACAGGTGTCATCCGATGGTAGAACGACGTCCTGATGATTCCGGTAGGAACTCCGATGATCACCGCCGTCAAGGTCATGCCGATGAGGGCGACCAGCCAACGCCGGATCGGCCAGCGAGCCATGGTCACCGCTAACAGCCCCCTTGGTTTCGACGCGACACCCGCCGCATGACGGTAGCGACTACATCAGGTGCCGCCGACAAGCCCACCCTGCTCACCCGACACCGTGCCAACTAGCTGTGGACGGGGGAGGACGTTGACGACAGGCCGACTGGGGTGAGGTAGCAGGAAGGGCAGGCCCTTCGCGGCAAGGATGACCGGCGATCTCACACCGATCCCCGACCCGACCCCGATCAGTCACAACGGGTGACCGCTGACACGACCTGCGGCACGCTGCATCCGATGCAGCTCGCAGACTCCCAGAGGCGAGGCCCGCCTGGGCGAACCCGACCCGGTGACGCCGACGGTGTTCTTCTACAACGGCCCCCGGTGCGGACAGTGACCCATGGCGAACGGCGCCCTGCCCGGACCCCGGGCACCCCGCTGGGATGATCTGGCACTACCGGGGGGCTTCACGACTGGATGACCCTCGGCCTGCCGACGGTCACGCCGGACGACCGCCACGTCCAAGCCGGGGACGACCACCGACTCCACCGGGTCAGCCGTCGGGCCGTAACCGGCCACAAGCACCCCTCGCAACTCGCAGTCCGCGCAGCGCGCAGCGCGAAGCGCGAAGCGACTACGATGGCCTCGTCGGCCGGATCGCTCGCTCCCTCGACCCGGAGTGCGGCCTCGATGTTGATGCCGTCGACACGATGGTTACGGGCCATAGCGCCCGCAGCGCAGACGGTCCCCATGTACCGAGAAGTCCCCGTCGCACCCGTCGAAGCGGAACCGCTCGATCGCCTCGAGACCTCGCAACGTTCAGCCTCTGCGCCGCAACCGACGGTTCGGAAACGACCCCGCAACCTCACAACTCTAGGAGACGAGATCTAATGACAAGCAACGACAACGCCACTCTCTACACACTGGGCGACCGCGGACAGACGGTCGACGGATCAGCAAACGATGTCCGCGGCCTCGAGGTGAAAGACAAAGACGGTGCCGGCATCGGCAAGGTGGCCGATCTCCTCGTCGACGATCGTGAGCAGAAGGTCCGCTTCCTGCTGGTCGAACACGGCGGATTCCTCGGCTTCGGCGACACCAAGACCCTGGTACCCGTCGACGCCGTCACGAAAGTCACCGAGCACGAGGTCTTCATCAATCAGTCCCGCGAGCGAGTTGCGTCGGTCCCCGGCTACGCCCCGGAGCTCGTCGATGACCAGCCGTATCACGCCAGCATCTACAACTACTACGGCTACGAGCCGTACTGGAGTCAAG
>JBPCRX010000068.1:0-5237 GCA_050996395.1 Nocardioidaceae bacterium | reverse complement strand
CCCACAGCGCAGATCCGTTCCCGATCGTCGCAGACACGTGGAGGACCAGCTCGCATGGCCAGGCGCATCTTCTTGCACGTAGGGACGCCAAAGACCGGGACGACGTTCTTGCAGAGCGTGCTGTGGGCCAACAAGGACGCGCTGAGCGAGCAGGGCCTGCTGCTGCCACTTCGATCCGTGAGGGACCACTACTACCTCTCCAACATCGCGCGGGCCGTCGAGTACGAGATCTCCCGCATGCCCAAGCGCGGCGAGACCTCCTGGGACCGGATGGTCGACGAGGTCTCCGAGTGGCAGCGCGATGTGCTCATCAGCCACGAGATGTTCACCTGGGTGTCAGCGGAGCGGGCGGTGTGGGTGCTGGACCAGCTCCGCGCGCTGGGCGACGACGTACACGTTCTGGTGACGGCCCGTGACATGGCCCGCCAGGTGCCCGCCGAGTGGCAACAGTCCATCAAGCACGGACGAACTCTCACGCTGAGGGACTACTACGGCTTGGTGCAGGACCGCGATCCGTCAATCCCCTTCTGGTCGGCTCAGGACCTGCCGCCGCTGATCCGGCGGTGGTCACACGGCCAACCCTCCGACCACATGCATCTCGTCACGGTGCCGCCGAGCGGCGCGCCGCCGGAACTCCTCTGGGACCGCTACGCCGCTGTGATAGGCGTGGACGCCGGGTCGGTGGACCGGTCGGTCAACCGACCGAACGAGTCTCTCGGCCTCGAGGAGATCGAGACGCTGCGGCGGGTCAACCGGTTCGCCCCTCAGGGCGTGAAGAAGCCGCTCCGGCAGATGATGGTGCGACAGGTGCTCGCGGAAGGGATCCTTGCTGCCCGGCCTGACGCGAAGAAGTTCGCACCTCCCGCGGACGTGCACCCGTGGGTCATGCGGCTGGGCAAGGAGATGGTCGAAGAGCTGCGAGCGATGTCTCTCGACGTCGTTGGTGACCTCGACGAGCTGATCCCGCCGGCTCAGTCGCTAGCGGGGCCGGTGCCCGACGACGTCGGCGACTCAGCGGTGGCGGCTGTCGCGGTCGAGACCATCTCGGCGGTGCTCTACCGCACCCACGAGCTCGAGACGGCCAAGGTCTCCGCCGTCTTCACCGCCCAGGTCGCCGATCTCGAGCGTCGGCTCGCACTGCGAACGAAGCGGGTGAAGGCGCTGGAGCGCCAGCTGCGTGAGGCGTGGGCGGCATACGAGGACGTCCACCGTGCGCCGGTATGGCGACACGCCGCACGTCGTGCGCGCCGACTCGTACGCCGACAGGCCGACTCCGGCGCCTCGACCAGCGCGACCAGCGAGACCACCGCGACCGCCGCGACCACCGCGACCAGCGCGGCCGCTGACGATCGTTGAGGCCAGGGCGAGGTGGCTGAGCGCGTCTTCCTCCACGTAGGAACGCCCAAGTCGGGCACGACATACCTGCAGAGCGTCCTGTGGCACAACGCCGCTGCACTGAAGAAGGCGGGGTTGTTGCTGCCGGCGCGCTTCCAGGTGCACTACGCGGCAGCCAAGTCGATCACAAGCGCCACCGGCATGTCGCGCAACATCAAGGTCGACGTCGACAACTCCTGGCCGCGCCTCGCCGTGCTGATCAACCGATGGCACCGTGACGCCGCGGTCAGCCACGAGCTACTCGCCTCGGCCTCCGCCGAGCAGGCCGCCGCCGCCCTTGCGCTGCTCGACGCCGACGAGGTGCACATCGTGCTGACGGTGCGCGCCCTGCACAAGCAGCTGCCCGCCTCGTGGCAGGAGCAGGTCAAGGGTGGGCTCGCCATGCCGTACGACGGGTTCGTGCAGCGGGTGAGGAGCCGCGAGGCCAAGGGCTCGTGGTTCTGGCGTGTCCAGGACGCCGTCGACGTCGCCGACCGCTGGGCTCGAGACCTTCCATCCAGCCGCGTGCATGTGGTCATCGTGCCTGCCGACAGCAGCGATCCCACCCTGCTCTGGCAACGGTTCGCCTCCGTCCTGCGACTGGATCCAGCGGCGTACGACGCCCGAGTCCCACGCCGCAACGAGTCGCTCGGGCCCGTCGAGTCGGAGCTGCTGCGCCGAGTCCACGCTGTGCGCGACGCACGGTTCACCGACCGTGACCGACACCAGTGGACCAGGAAGCTGTTGGCCAGCGAGGTGCTGGGCCACCGTAGCGGCGGGGCGATCCGGCTGCCCGACAACAGCCGCGACTGGTTGTCTGCGGCCAGCGCGGAGATGGTGCAAGATCTCCGCCGGCAACCGGCGTACGACGTCGTGGGCGACCTGGAGGACCTGCGCTGGCAGGACTCACCCGACGGAGCCCGGTTGGTGGAGTCGGTGACCGACCCAGAAGTCGATGCTCTCTGCGCAGAGGTGATCACCGCGCTTCAGGAAGAGCTCATGCGACGCGAGCCTTCCGTTGCGCCACCGAACGTTGGTCCCCGAGACGGAGTCACCGGGTTGCTCGAGCTCCTCGAGCACATTCGAGCGGCGGACACCGGGGCGCGGCCACGACCCACCCAGGCTCCGTCCGGTGTCAGTATCAGCGCAGGCACCGCCAGACTGCGCCGGAGCCTGGGAGCTTGGCGGGGCCGCTAAGGCTTCGGGTGCTGCGGTCCATGTCGCGGGTCCGGCGACGGATTTCGCCGTCAGGACCCGAATCGGCAACCGTTTGCTTGTCACATACGGTGAGAATCGAGGCAGCCACCTTGAACAGTGATGACAAGAGTGCTTGAGTGATGACGTGGTTGAGACAAAGCCACGCACCGCCCTCGTTTTGAAGGGTGATGTCATGTCCCCCGTTTTCAGTACCGACTCTGTGGCGCACCACCTATACGCCCTCGACCCCGATGGTTTCCCGGCCAGCGACAACCGCGGCTACGACCGAGGCGAACGCACGCATGAGCTGCTGCGCCAGGCTGTCGGCGCCGATCCAAGCACGCTCGAGCGTCTTCACGACGAAGTCGTACTGATCAATCTCGAGGTCGCGGAGTCCATCGTCATGCGCTACCGCAACCGTGGGGTGCCGATCGAGGACCTGGTGCAGGTGGCCTGTCTCGGCCTGGTCAAGGCTGCTCGTGGCTTCGACCCCGACAAGAGCGACAACTTTCTGAGCTACGCGGTGCCGACCATCTTGGGCGAAGTGAAGCGCTTCTTCCGCGACAACGCCTGGGTGGTGCGTCCACCGCGTCGTATTCAGGAGCTGCAGGCCGAGATCTCGGCTGCGACAGCCGACATCATGCACACCACCAGCCAGGTGCCGACTCCCGCCGACATCGCCGGACAGCTCGACGTGGCCAAACGCGAGGTCGAGGAGGCTCTCGCCGCCGATGGGTGCTTCTCACCCAGCTCGATCGACCGGCCCAGCACAACGCGCGACGAGGAGGGTGCGTCATTGGCCGACGTGCTGGGAGACGACGACCCAGGATTCGGGCGAGCGGAGGCAGTGGTCGCTCTTCGACCGCTGTGCCGCGCCCTCTCGGAGCGGGACCGCAAGATCGTCTACCTCAGGTTCTTTCATGAGTGGACGCAGGCCCGGATCGCCGAGGAGTTCGGTGTGACGCAGATGCAGGTGTCTCGGCTGCTCAGCCGCATCCTCAAGCAGCTGCGTGCTGATCTTGGTGAGCTTGACGCAGCAGCCGAAAGTGCTGGCTTGGCGCCCTCAGCCCAACGCCGGGCGCCGGCGCTTAGCACAGCTGTCGCTGCGCGCTGAAGGTATGAGGTCAGACCCTTGACACGTTCCGCCTCTCGCGCGAGACTCCTCGCCAGTCAGCTCGCGGGCAAGTCCGCCTGAGCGGAGGGAGGCGGATCGGGATTGGCCCCTTCCTCGACCTCGTCTCACCAAACCACCGCTTCGCCCTCCAGTCGCCAGACCCAAGCGCCAGGATCTGCCACCGATGGGACCGACCTGTCCGCCGTCCTCCTCAGGCCGGTACGGGGCGCTCACACCTTTGAGGCGACGGTCGAGCAATTGGCTACCACCATCCAGCTCGGCGTCTTCGCCGTGGGAGACCGCCTTCCACCAGAGCGTGAGCTCGCTGCAGCCATGCGGGTCAGCCGGGCTACTCTGCGCGAGGCAATCGCCGCTCTGCGGCAGGCCGGTCTCGTGTCGACCCGGTCCGGTCGAGGAGGCGGCAACGTCATCTGCTCGAGCAGGTCGAGCGGCTCGGCCGGCCCGGACGACGTACGGACCGGAGGGCTGACCCGTCGTACGCAGGCTCGGGCGAGGGTAGAAGCGGACGTGGCGAGGTATCGCGACACCCTTGTCGTGTGTCGAGTCGTCGAACCCGGTGCCGCCGCGGTAGCCGCTGGCCGCGACCTCACGGCCGAGCAGCGCTCCTGGTTGCGCGGGACGCTCGACGAGGTGTCGAGCGCCGGCGATCCACTCCAGTACCGGCAGGCAGACAGCCGGCTACACCTGGCCCTCGCCGCGCTCTCCGGTTCGAGACAGCTGCTCGACCTTGTCACCACTGCCCGCCGAGACCTGCTCGACCTGCTCGACGCCATCCCCGTTCTGCACGTCAACATCGCCCACTCCAACGACCAGCACACCCGCATCGTGGAGGCTGTCCTCGATGGCGACGGCGAGCAGGCCCGCGGCGTGATGGAGCGTCACTGCGACGCCAGCGCCGCATTGCTGCGAGGTCTGCTCGGACTGCAGGAATCTCCACCTACAAGAAACGGAACATAACCGATGAGCATCCGACCCGGCCCGATTACCACCGACGAGCTGCGCGCCGACATCGACGCAGGCACTATCGACACTGTCGTGGTTGCTTTCACCGACATGCAGGGGCGGCTGCAAGGCAAACGCATCCACTCTCAATTCTTCTTGGACTCGGTCCTCGGGCACGGCACCGAGGGCTGCAACTACCTGCTCGCCGTGGACGTCGACATGAACACCGTCGACGGCTACGCCATCAGCTCATGGGAGGGCGGCTACGGCGACATGGAGTTCGCGCTCGACCTCGACACCTTGCGCCGAGTGCCGTGGCAGCCGGGAACCGCGATGGTGCAGTGTGACCTCGCCTGGCTCGACGACGAGCGCTCGGAGGTCCTGCAGTCCCCACGCCAGGTGCTCAAGCGCCAGGTCGCACGAGCGGCGGAGCGCAACCTGGTGGCGTTTGCGGGCACCGAGCTCGAGTTCATAGTGTTCGACGACACCTACGAGCAGGCGTGGTCATCGGCGTACCGTGGGCTCACCCCGTCGAACCAGTACAACGTCGACTACTCCCTTCTTGGTACCGCCCGGGTCGAGCCACTGC
>JBPCRX010000109.1:0-6199 GCA_050996395.1 Nocardioidaceae bacterium | reverse complement strand
TGCGCGCCCAAGGCGCAGTCACCCGGTTCGTGGCGCAACTCGGTGCTGCGGGACTGCTCGTCACCGTCCTCGTAACCCTCCTCACGGTCCTCGGGATGCTGGCGCTCTCACTCGCCGCTCGGCGCCGCCGGCGCGCCCAGCCGCTAGACTTCGCCACGCAGGCCACCCACCGAGCCCGACCTCACAAGGAACGAGCTACGTGATGGCACAAGACTCGAGCGTCGGTCGTCTGGTCGACGGCGGTGATCGAGCGTGTGGCGAGTTACTCATGATGCTCATCGAGCCTATGCTCAGCATGCCGAAGGGAGCCCTCATCAGGCTGGTGGCGACCGATCCCGCGGCACCGATCGACATCCCCGCCTGGTGTTACCTCACTGGGCATCACTACCGAGGCTGTGGACGTCAGCCGGACGGGCGCGCCCACTACGACCTCGAGGTGTCGGGGTCGGCGGTTGCCACCCGAAACGGCAAACCCTGGCGCCTAAGCAAGATTTCCGACGGACGAAGACAAGGAAAGCCATCGCCATGAACGGTTTGGTCATCAACATCACCCGCTCCACCGACGACGTCGACCGCTGCAGCGTCGCGATGGTCGTCGCCGGCGCATCGGTTGCATCCGGCCAGGAGACCACGGTCTTCTTGTCGTCGGAGGGCGTCTCCCTCGCCAAGGCCGGGGTTGCCGAGCAGTTGCACGAAGAGGGCTTCGCGCCCATGTCCGAGCTCGTGACGACGTTCGTCGAGGCGGGAGGCGCCTTCCTCGTCTGCAGCCCGTGCGCGAAGAAGCGCGGAATCGGCGAGGACGACCTGATCGGCGGAGCCACCATCGTCGGCGGAGCGACGCTTGTGGCGAAGCTGGTCGACGGCGCCGCGTCGCTGTCATTCTGACGGCCGAGCATCGTGCCTGCCTCCAAGTCCTCCGTACAGTCACCGTTACCGTGGTCCCCCTCGGTCGAGTTGGACGGTGGGACACGGGACTGCGGCAGCGGCCTCCTGCTGTCCCTCGTGATCTCGATGCGCTCGATCGACGAGGGCCAACTCTTGCTGCTGCGCACCCGCGAGAGGTCTGTTCTTGCCGACCTTCCCGCCTGGGCAAGGTTGGCCGGGCACGAGCTGCTCTCAATGTCCGTCGACGAGGGCGCCCCGGACTCCTGGAGCCTGGTCATCATGCGGGGTCGACCGCGACTTCGCGACGACCGCGCCTTCACAGGCGGCTCCGCCGCACCGCTCGGCAGTCGACTGTGGCTGTACACCAACTTCCACTGCAACCTGACCTGTGACTACTGCTGTGCGCGGTCGTCGCCCGCGACGCCGGCCCGCTTGCTCCCGCAAGCCGTTGCCGAAGCCGCCGTCGACGAGTTCGTCGCTCAGGGCGGACGTGAGCTGATGATCACCGGCGGTGAGCCATTCTTGCATCCTGAGCTCGGCGCATTGGTCAGGTACGGCTCGCAGCGGGTGCCTACCGTGATCCTCACCAACGCCATGGTCTTCGACCGGGGCCGACGGCTCGAGACGCTGCGATCGATGGACCGCGGCAGCGTCACCCTGCAGATCAGTCTCGACTCTGCGGGGCCGACGGTGCACGACCGCCAGCGCGGTGCGGGATCTCATGCGAAGGCGCTGGCGGGCATCGGCCTCGCCCGCGAGTTGGGCTTCAGGGTTCGTGTCGCGGCAACGCTCAGCGACGAGGACCTCTCGTCCGTCGACAGACTGCACGCGGCCCTGGACAACCTCGGAGTCGATCCCGAGGACAGGCTGATCAGGCCCATCGCGGCGGAAGGTTACGCCGACGCCGGCGTACATCTCTCGCTGAGCAACGTCGAGCCCGAACCGACGCTGACCGTCGACGGCGCCTGGTGGCACCCCGTATCCGTCACCAACCCCAACCTCAAGGTGGCAGACGCGCCGCTGCCACTCTCGAGGGTTCTCGACGTGATGCGCGACGTCCTCGAAGTCCACGCCGCCGGAGCCGCCGAGGGTCGCGAGGTCTTCCGATGCGCCTGAGCAGAAGGTGTCAGTGCTTACGACTCTGTGACGGCGGTTCCAACCCGGTCATAAGCGGATGTTCCGACGTACGCTGCAACCAACGGCCGAATCTGGCGAAGGGAATGGCATGACCACCACATCCGTGCGACGCGATGCATCGGTCGAGGCTCGAGGTCGTGAACGTACCAACCGAATCCTGGTCGGCCTGCTCCGCTTTGGCGTCGCCAGCCTGTGGATCGGCAACGTCGGGTGGAAACGCCCCCCCGATTTCGAGTCACTGCGCAAGTACACGACCGACGCCATTACCTACCCGGTCTTCCGGCCCTACGGGTCGTTGGTGGAGCATCTGGTGCTGCCGCATTTCACCTTCTTCGCCTGGATGACCGTCCTGGTGGAAGCGTCGCTCGGCGCCTTTCTCATGATTGGCCTGGGCACCAGGTTGTGGGCCCTGATTGGGATCGCCCAATGCATCGTCATCACGCTTTCCGCGCGTAACGCGCCGCACGAGTGGGAATGGTCGTACTACCTGATGATCTTGGCGCACGTCGCGGTCTTCGCCACCTACGCTGGCCGCAGCTTCGGTCTCGACGGGGTGATGCGACCGATCTGGCGAAGGTCGCGCGGTTGGCTGCCCAGAACGATGCTGAAGATCTCGTGAGGAGCCAACTCGACCGGGCCGCCATCGCCCTGGGTGTCGCAGGCGTCGTCAGCCCGCTCTATGCCGTCGCGACCAGCTTCGCACGCATCCAGGGTGCGGCGCTTGCCGTCATACCTGCGCTCGGCATCTGCGCCATCATCGGCGGCCTGCTCTCCAGATGGGTCGTCGTCGTCGCAGTCGGAGCCGTGTTCGCCGCGCTCGCGGTCCTGCAGCTCGCGCAGTTGGGGCGCACTACCAACTGGCTGGACGGTGACGCATCGACGTTCGCGATCCTGCTCGCGCTCGCGGCGGGTCTGCTGGCCGTGGGGCTGACCAGCCGCACGAACGCGGCACCGGTGGAAGCCGGCGCCGAGACCGGATAGGCCGAGCCCCGTCGCGGTACCGCTGCCCGTCTGCATGATCGGGACCATGGGGCGCGCTCGACGTTCGTGACCTGACGGCGGTACCCTCCCCCTCGGCGCACCGGTGGCTACCTCCGACCTCGTCGACTGCCTGATGGCGGTCGTCTACTCGCTCCTAGTGGTCTGTCTCAGTTTTGATTGACTGCTTCGAGGGCGACGCGTCCTCGGGCGACCTTGGCGAGGATGTCGTCTGCTGTGGCGGTCCAGATGAGGGGTTTCGGGTTGTCGTTGTGGGCGTTCAGGTAGTCCTGGATCGCCGTGATCAGGTCGGGCACGGAGTGGAACACTCCCCGGCGTAGCGCCTTGTCCGTGAGTTCGCGGAACCACCGTTCGACCAGGTTCAGCCACGATGACGAGGTCGGGGTGAAATGCAAGTGGAACCGTGGGTGCTTGTCTGAGGTGCCCGATCCGGTCCGGAGAGTGGGCCCCAATAGAATGGGGCGTAACAGATCGGATGAATAATGCCAAGCAAACGTCATGCGTATTCTGATGAGTTCAAGGAAGCAGCTGTGCGGGAGGTCATCGATAAGTCACAGCCTATCGCTGATGTGGCCCGTGAGAATGGTCTGGTGGCTCAGACGCTGGGGAACTGGGTGAATGCCTGGAGGGCCGAGCATGTCGATGACGAGCCGCCGTTGACTCTGACGGAGCGGGCCCGGTTGAAGGAGCTGGAACGGCAGGTCCGGGAGCTGCGGATGGAGAACGAGTTCCTGGGAAAAGCGACGGCCTTCTTCGCAAAGAAGTCGCAGTGAGCGTGAAGTACGCGTTCATCTGTGGCGAGGAAGGCAGCTACCCAGTCGTGAAGATGTGCAGGTCGGCGAAGGTGTCGAGCTCGGGCTATTACGAGTGGCGCGGGCGGGGCCCGTCGCCGAGCGAGCTGCGTCGGCGCCGGCTCGCGGTCCTGGTCGACTGGTCGTTCAAGGACTCCGACGGCACCTACGGGTACCGCCGCGTCCAGGCACACTTGGCGCGGCTGGGCGAGGTGGCCGACCCGGAGACGATCCGGCTCCTGATGCGTGAGCTGGGGCTGGTCGCGTGTCAGCCGCGTCCGTGGCGGCCGACCACCACCGTCGCCGGCGACGTGTCGGACACCCCGGACCTCGTGAGACGCGACTTCACCAGCGACGCACCGGCCACAAAGCTCGTCGGTGACATCACCTACATCCCGACGTGGGAAGGATGGCTGTATCTGGCGACCGTCTTGGACTGCCACACCAAACAGGTCGTCGGCTACGCCATGGCCGATCACCTGCGCACCTCGTTGATCGTCGACGCGCTCACGATGGCAGCCCGCACGATCAGTATCCGCCCCGATATCACGGTATTTCACAGCGACCGCGGCTGCCAATATACGTCCAAAGAATTCGCTGACATTACCAACGCTCTCCATATCCGTCGCTCGCTCGGCCGCACCGGCACATGCTATGACAATGCCTGGGCAGAGTCATTCAACGGCACGTTGAAGAACGAGCGAGTGAACCGGACGACATACCCGACCAGAAGGCACGCACGTATTGACATCAGCAGATACATCGAGCTCTGGTATAACCAGAAACGTCTCCACTCAGCCTTGGGCTACATCACACCCAACGAAGCCGAACACAACTGGTTCGCACAGAACACAGCCGCCTGAAACCCAACACATTCACTGTCCGGAATCAGTCGGGCTCCTCATTGAGGTGGTCCACTCGTTATGAGAGTTGTGGTGGGTTGGTCCTCCATCGGTTGGCGTACTCGGTGGGGGTGAGCATGCCGAGGGCGGAGTGGGGCGGTACTGGTTGTACTCGTCGCGCCAGTTCCGCGACAAGCACCTGGGCGTGTAGCAGGGTGTCAAACAGCTCCAGGGTGAGAAGCTCGTCGCGCATCCGGGAGCCGTAGGACTCCACCCATGGGTTCTGCCAGGGTGAGCCGGGGTCGATGTATGCGGTGCCGGCACGGTTGAATCGACACCAGTCCTTCAGGGCGTTCGCGGTGAGTTCGGGTCCGTTGTCGCTGCGGATGAACGTCGGGTAGCGGCCGCGGTCGGCGGCGACCTTGTCGAGGACGTCGACGGTGGCGTCAGCGTCGATGGAGTAGGCGACGACGTCGGCGAGGGACTCCCTGGTGTGCTCGTCGACAACGTGCAGGATCTTCAGGGTTCGACCGCTGGTGGTGACGTCGAACTGGTAGTCCAACGCCCACACCTGGTCGGGGTAGTCGGCGCGCAGCCGATCAGCTGGCGTGGTCGACTCCCCAACCCGGCGACGCTTGCGACGCCTGACAGGCACCCGCAGGCCTTCCTCGCGCCATAGCCGCTGCACCTTCTTGCGGTTGCACCGGTCGCCGTCGCGGTGCAGGACCGCATGCGCGCGCCGGTAGCCCCACCGGGGATGGGTTCTGGCGAAGTCAGCCAGCCACCGGCGCAGATCACGATCCGGATCAGGCTCGGCAGGGGCGTGGCGTTGGGTGGAGCGGTGCTGGCCAACGATCCGGCAGGCCCGCCGCTGCGACAACCCGAGCCGGTCACACAGCGTGTGCACCGCGGCTCGTCGCCTCGACGGGCTCACCAATTTCCCTTGGCGATCTCCTTCAACGCCGCCTTCTCCACCTCGGCGTCGGCCAGCAGCCGCTTCAGAGTGGAGTTCTCCTTCTCCAGCTCTTTGAGTCGTTTGGTGTCGTCGGCCCTCATCCCGCCGTACTGCGCCCTCCATCGGTGCAGCGTCTGCTCGGAGACCTCAAGATGGCGGCAGACCGCCGCCAGGTCCTGGCCCTCGCCGAGCAGCCGGTCGCCCTCGCGGAGCTTACGGACAATCTGCTCCGGCGTGTGTCGTCGTCGAGTCATCGTGGTGATCCTCCTTAACCCACCATCGTGGGCTATCGAATCTCATCACGAGCGGACCAGTCTCGAGGGGTCACGCCACTGGCCCTGGTTACAATGCGGCTCGGCGGCGACCAGCCAAGCGCGCCTACACCTGCAGGTTGACCGCGCCGAAATTATGTCCCCAGGCCACCGGCGTCACCCTGACGTTGCTCGTCAGAAGTTTCGACTACGAGGCCGTACAGCGGCTCATCGACCCGCCGGCAACGTGGCCGGCCGCGGCCTGGCTGCTCAGTCGGGCCAACCGCACCAGCCTCAATGTCTAAGGCGCTTTTGAACACACTCGCGGGCTGCCACTTT
>JBPCRX010000113.1:0-12911 GCA_050996395.1 Nocardioidaceae bacterium | reverse complement strand
CTCCGCGTCAGTCGACGTGTCCCAGCTCCACGACCGTGAGCGGTGGAAGGGGCTCTGCTCCTCAGGGCCGCCGGCCGAATGTCCCTCGCACCAGCGTGGGCAACTGTCCCACGCGTGGGACAGTTCGGACGTCGTGGTCATCGCTTGCCCTCCACTCGGTCGCACAGTCCGAGGATGGCCGCGGCGAACGCCCGAGCCCCGTCAAGCGTCAGGTAGGGCTCAGCGTCCTGCGTGAAAACGTACACGCCGGGCTCGCTGTCGAGAGTGCCGTCGCTCAGTTCGACGCCGTGGCCGGCGACGGTGATCTCCTGCGTGCAGCAGAAGCCGAGCTCGCCGTCTTCCTTGTGGTGCTCACACCAGGACTGGTGCGTTCGCGGTTGCGTGATGGTGGTCATGAGGTGATCACTCCTCTGAGTGAGGGTTGGCTTTATAGGGTCGCCGTTTGAGTGTCGGTGACGCCACGCTCGCAGACGTCGCCCCCTTCGTCTTCGTATGACGCCTGAGCGGCTGGACCTCCGGCTGCTTCCCGCTGCGCTGGCGGCCTGGCTGTCGGCGGCGGTGGGAGTGGGGTGGTCGCCAGGCCGGGCTGTGCTGACGGCCTTGCTCCTGCTGGGAGCCGGCGCCCTGGCCGTGCGGCTGCCAACCGGCGGCACGCACTCTCCCGGTTGGCGCACCGCCCTCGCGGCGGTGCTGGTCGTGAGCGGCGCAGCGCTTGCCGTAGCCGGTCTTCGTGGGGGCGCCGCGCAGGCCGGTCCGCTTCCCGAGCTGGCGGCCCAGCGTGCCCAGGTGACGCTGGTTGGCACGGTGGCCAGCGACCCGGTCGAGCAGGAGGGCACGTTCGAGCCCTACGTGGTCCTGCGGTTCAACGCGCGACGCGTCGCTGGGCGGGGCCAAATGGCCGACGTGCGCTCGCCCACCCTCGTGATCGCCGACCCGTCATGGTCGGGGGTCTCCCTCGGTGAGCGGGTCGAGCTGTCCGGGCGGCTGGAACCATCGCGCGGGCGCGACCTCGCGGGGGTGGTGATCGCCAGCGGCCCGCCGACCGTCGTCGACCAAGCCGGCTGGATGTGGCGCGGTGTCGCGGGCGTGCGGAGCGGCATCCTCGAGGCGGCCACTCCGCTGCCGCCTGCACAACGAGCACTCCTGCCTGCGCTGGTCGACGGCGATGACTCACAGCTGCCCGACGAGGTGACGTCGGACTTCCAGCGAACCGGTCTCACCCATCTGCTGGCGGTGAGCGGGTCGAACCTGACTCTTGTGCTGGCCTTCGCCTTGTTCGTGGCGAGCCGTTGCGGAGTCCGTAGCTGGGGCACCAGCGTGGTCGGTCTTGTCTGCGTCGTCTTCTTTGTGCTGCTGGCCCGCCCCGAACCCAGCGTCCTGCGAGCCGCCGCCATGGGAGTCGTGGCCCTCGCCGGCCTCTCCACGGGCAGCAGGCGGCGGGGCGTGCGCGCCCTGTGCGTGTGCGTGGTCTGCCTGGTGCTGCTCGACCCCTGGTTGGCACGATCCATCGGATTCGCCTTGTCCACTCTGGCGACGGCAGGCATCTTGTTGTTGGCACCAGGTTGGCGCGACGCGATGGCCCGCTGGATGCCTCAGCTGGTGGCCGAGGCCATCGCCGTCCCGTTGTCTGCCCAGATCGTCTGCACTCCACTCATCGCCGCGATCTCTGGTCAGGTCAGCTTGGTCGCCGTACTGAGCAACCTGCTCGCAGCACCGGCCGTTGGTCCGGCCACGGTCGGCGGTCTGGTCGCCGGCGCCGTCGCGATGGTCCAGCCAACGGTGGGCCATCTCGCTGGTCACGTGGCCGGAGTGCCCGCCTGGTGGATCATCACCGTCGCTCGTCATACGGCCGAGCTCGATGGCGCCAGCATCGCCTGGCCGGTCGGTCCAGTGGCGTTGACGGCTCTCACCGGGGCCAGCGTCGTGCTGATCACTGGCATGAGACCACTGCTGAGCCACTCCTGGAGCTGCCTCGTCGTCGTGTTGGTCCTGCTTCTGGTGGTCGTGCGACCTCTCGGCTCGTGGGGCTGGCCACCCGACCACTGGTTGATGGTGATGTGCGACGTCGGCCAGGGCGACGGGCTGGTCCTCAACGCCGGGGGAGGGACGGTGATCGTCGTCGACACCGGCCCAGATCCGCCGCTGATGGACAAGTGCCTCGACCGGCTGCACGTCGATCGAGTCGCCCTGGTCGTCTTGACGCACTTCCACGCCGACCATGTCAACGGCCTCCCGGGTGTCCTTGGCGGTCGCCTTGTTGCAGAGATCGAGGTATCGCCACTGGCAGACCCGCCGGACCGCGCCGCGGCGGTGATGGATTGGGCCGCCGCAGCGGCGGTCCCCGTCACCGTCGCAGTGCCAGGGGAGCAACGCACGGTCGGTCGGCTGAGCTGGACTGTTCTCGGACCGCTGGCACCCGGTGGAGTGTCCGTCTCGGGCTCGGCCCCCAACAACGCCAGCGTCGCGATGGCCCTCACGGTCGATGGTCATCGGTTCCTGCTCACAGGCGACGCCGAACCGGAGGAGCAGGGCGATCTCCTCGAGAGTGGAGCGGATCTGCGCTCCGACGTGCTCAAGGTCGCCCACCACGGGTCCGCCAATCAGGACCCAGACTTCGTGGCTGCGTCAGCCGCGCCGGTCGCACTCATCTCGGTGGGTGCGGACAACGACTACGGACATCCGGCGCAGGAGACACTCACGATGCTGGCGGTAATGGGTGCCCGGGTCTACCGCACGGATCTGGACGGTGACATCGCGGTGGGGGAGCGGGCCGGCGAGCTGTTGGTAGAGACCTCGAAGCGTTGACAGCCTTGTCGGGACCTCATGACATGCTTGCCGCGTCATGGCAGACCCCTCACCTCGCGACGTGCTGGGCACGACGCTGCTCGTCACCGGCAGCAGCGAATTCATGGCCGAGCGCAGGATCGGCGAGGTCCGGTCCACCGTCAAGAGGGCGGACGGTGACGCTGATGTCTCCGAGCTGGCGGCCGACCAGCTTGGTGCCGGAGCGCTGGCCGAGGTGGCCAGTCCGTCGTTGTTCGCCGCGCTGCGCTGCGTCGTCGTGCGTGGGCTCGAGGACCTGCCTGACGCAGCCGTCGAGCCGTTGCTGTCGTACGTCGCCGCACCAGCTGACGACGTCGCCCTCGTACTGCGCCACTCCGGAGGGGTCAAGGCCCGGTCGCTGCTGGACAAGCTCCGCAAGGCGGGCGCGCGGGAGGTCAAGGCCGAGGCCCTCAAGCGCTGGGAGCTGCCAGGCTGGGTCGCACGTGAGTTCAGGACGCACAAGATCCGCATCGACGCGGCTGCGGCCAATGCACTGGTCGACTCCGTTGGTGACGACATGAGGGCGCTGGCTGCGGCGGTCGACCAATTAGCAGTGGACGCCGAGGACCGGCCCGTCGACGAGGACGTCGTGCGGCTGTACTTCGGCGGCCGCGCCGAGGTCAAGGGGTTCGCCGTGGCCGATGCCGCCATCGACGGCCTGGAGCCGCAGGCGCTGGAACAGCTGCGTTGGGCTTTCGCTGCCAAGGTGGATCCAGTCCTCATCACCAGCGCAGTGGCCGGAGGGCTTCGTGGAGTGGCCCGCTTCGCCTCCGCGCCTCGTGGGCTGCGGGAGGCAGATCTCGCCCGGCTCATAGGTGTACCTCCATGGAAGCTCAAGACACTGTCAGCACAGGCTCGCGGCTGGTCGCCACGGGGATTGGCGCTGGCCATCCAAGCCGCGGCACGTGCTGACGCCGACGTCAAAGGTGCGGGTGGGGACCGGCTCTGGTCATGCGAGCGACTCGTGATCTCCGTGGTGCGGGCGCGCGCCTTCAACTAGCAGTTGAGTGGTCCGGCGCCGCACAGCAAACGGGCGACCCATAGCGGGCCAGCCCGTTGTTGTCGAGCGTGGTAGGGACAGCAGGCTATCTGGTCCCGGCCGTCTCGGAGTCAGAGTGAGGCGGCCCGCCGAGAGATCGCAGACTTCTTGTTGGCGGCCTGATTCTTGTGGATGACCCCGGCCGAGACAGCCTGGTCGAGTTTGCGGTTCGCGGCTGCGGCGAGGTCCTGAGCCGTGCCCGTGTCGTCGGAGTCGGCTGCTTCACGGAAGCGCCGGATCGAGGTCTTGAGCGCGGATTTGACCGACTTGTTGCGCTCACGAGCCAGCTCGTTCTGCCGATTACGCTTGATCTGGGACTTGATGTTCGCCACGGGGCAAGGCCTCATTAAGGGTTTCGGACGGAGATTGGCGGTCCGGTGGTGGGTCGACCGGCGCGCGCGACGGCCCAGGTTACCAGCGGCCCGGAGGGCTGACCAAATCTCGCGATCACTGCCAGGATGCCTCATGACCGTCTGCGAAAACGCCGAGCTCACCTTGACTCGCATCGCCGAGTACGACGCTGCGCTTGCGGCGGTATGCACCGTCAGTCCCGCTCTGCTCGACACCGCGACTCGCTTGGACACCGAGCTCGCGGCCGGACGTCGACGCAGCGCTCTGCACGGACGCTGCGTGCTCGTCAAGGACAACATCGACACGGCTGACATGCTCACGACCGCGGGGTCACTCGCGCTGGCCACTACCCCGCCAGCAGCCGACGCCCCACTCACGGCAAGGTTGAGGCGGGCCGGTCTCGTCGTCGCCGGCAAGTCCAACCTCAGTGAGTGGGCGAACCTTCGCGATGGCTCCTCGACGTCGGGGTGGAGCGCATACGGTGGCCTGACCCGCAACCCCTATGGTCTCAACCGCTCGGCCGGAGGATCGAGCTCGGGCAGCGGCGCGGCAGTGGCGGCACGGCTCGTTCCGCTCGCGATAGGGACGGAGACCGACGGTTCGATCACCTGTCCGGCGGCGTTCAACGGCTGCGTCGGGCTCAAGCCGACCGTCGGCCTCGTCCCGTCCTCCGGCATCGTCCCCATCTCGTGGTCGCAGGACGCTCCAGGCCCGATGGCGCTGACGGTCGCGGACGCGGCGGAGCTGCTTTCGGTGATGGCCGGTGACGGCCACGACTACGCCAGGCACGCCGTCGAGGGCAGGCTGGCCAGAAGGCGGATCGGCATACCGCGCTCGAAATTCTGGGGTTACAGCCCGCAGGCGGACGCGGCAGCCGAGCGAGCCGTGGAGCTCCTGGCAGCTGCAGGAGCGGAGATCGTGGACGGCACCGAGCTCGACTCGATGGTCGACTTCGACTCTGCCGACGAGCTGCTGGTGCTGCTCACCGAGCTCCGCCACGGGCTCAGCGGCTATCTGGCCACTCGCGACGGTGACGGCCCCACATCGCTGGAGGACGTGGTGGAGTTCAACCGGCAACATGGTGACACCGAGCTGGCCCACTTCGGGCAATCGCTGCTGGAGGCGGCGTTGACCTCACCGGACGTGAGGTCAACGGAATACCTCGCAGCACGACGCTCGTGTCTGCGCGCTGGTCGAGGCGGCATCGACCAGGTGCTGCGGAGTAACGACCTGGACGCGCTGGTCACCCCCTCATACGCACCAGCCTTCCCCATCGACCTGGTGAACCGCGAAGCCGGAGGCGACAGCTGCACGCAGCCGTCGGCGATGGCCGGTTACCCGTTGCTGACCGTGCCTTCGGCTCTCGTCCAGGGCCTGCCGGTGGCGATCTCGTTCTGGGGAGGCGCGCACAGCGAGGCCGTTTTGATCGAGGTCGCCGCGGCATACGAGGCGGCCAGGGATGCCGACCAAGGCCCCCTGCCCGCTCCAACGCTCCCGCAGTTCGTTTGAGTCGGAGCCGTCATTGGCTACCGAACGGCTGGCGGCGCACTCGAAGGCCAGTCGATCCCGAGCCTGGTCGCGAGGCTCATGGCGTCGTACGGCGCACGAGTCTTGACGTCGTTGTCGAAGTAGACGTAGGTGTCGAGGCCGTGGTCACGCCACGTCGCCACCTTCACCGTCCACCGATCGAGCGCCTGCGGCGTGTAGCCGCTGGTATACAGCACCTCGGAGCCGTGCAAGCGCACGTACATGAAGTCCGACGTCTCTTCCTGCAGGAACGGCCACTTGCCAGCGGTGTCGGAGACGACCAACGCGATCTCGTGCCGACGCAGGACATCGGCCACTTCGGGTGCGGCGAAGCTGTGGTGGCGAACCTCGAGGGCGTGCCGCAACGGCATGTCACGCTCCGTGGTCAAGAGCGCCCGGCCGTCCGGCACCTTGTCGTCGTGTGCCGATGCCAGCGCTGCTGCAGCCGCCGTCGAGCGCGGCAACAGGTCGAAGAACGCTGCCAGCCGCTGCTCGTCGTACCCGAGCATCGGCGGCAGCTGCCACAGGATCGGTCCGAGCTTCGGACCCAGCGCCAGGACACCGGAGGCGAAGAAGTTGGCGAGAGCCGTCTCCACGCCTGCCAGCTTCTTGAGGTGGGTGATGAAGCGCCCCCCCTTGATGGTGAAGACGAAGCCGTCAGGCGTCTGCTCCCGCCAGCTCAGGTAGCTGGTAGGGCGCTGAAGGGAGTAGAAGGAGCCGTTGATCTCGATCGAATTGAGCCGAGCGGCGGCATAGCCGAGCTCCCGGCGGTGCACGAGCCCCCGCGGGTAGAACGAGCCGCGCCAACCGGTGTACGTCCAGCCGGAGATGCCGACGTGCACCCGTGCCACGTCCGTCAGCCTAATGACAACTCGATGCGCGGAGGGTGGCTCGTCGGACACCGCTTCGCCACCTCGACGCCGACCTGAGCACTCAGCTACTGGTGAAGCTGCTCCGGATAGCGCCGGCAGGGTAGGCGTTGTTGTGGATGTTGAAGTAGAAGCGCCTGGGATGTTGGGCAATCCGGTGGATCAGCGTGTGCTGCAGCCCCGTCGCGCAGTGAGCGCCGCCTGTGACCGACCCGGTGAGGTCAACGACTACGTCGCCATTCGCGCCAGGTCGGCCTCGATGGATGTGCGCTGCCTTCGGCGTGCCGATGTGAGCCCAGGTAGCGGTAGCACAGACGGTTCCAGCGGCGGGTCGAAGCCTGACGGTGACTTTGCCCGTGCCGTTCGGGTCGCCATTGGGGCTTTCCTTCGCGCCGTTCAGGGATGCGGTCAGTGTGTGGTCGCCAACGCGGTGCTGGCTCGCTGGATCCGACGCGCCTGCTGTCGCGGGGGCGGCCATTCCAGCAATGGCGATGCATGAGGCGGCGGCAAGTGCCAACAGGCGTAGGCCCCTTGACGACCCGGCCCCAGAGTTCGGTTGTGACATGGTCATGTCCTTTCGGCGCTAGTTCGTCCATCGTGACCCTCCGCCACCTCCGCCACATCGTCCAATGGTCCTAGTACCAACGGCCGTTGACGGTCCGTATGAGACGCTCTGCTGTCAGGCGGGATGCCTTGCGATGAGAAACACTGATCCGGTGTCCACCCGTAAGATCGCCATCGAGGAGGAGCTGCTGCTCACCGACCCAGAGACGGGTCGTCTGGTGGCAGGCTCGTCTCGAGCCGTCCAGGCCCGGACGGCCGAGACCAAGGACGGTGTCCACGACATCGAGCAGGAGCTGTTCGAACCACAGCTCGAGACGGCCACCCAACCTTTCACCGTGCTTGGGGACCTGCTGGACGACGTATGCCGTTGCCGGGTCGTCGCGGCGCAGGGCGCTGAGCACGCCGGGGCCGTGCTCGCGGCCGTCGCGGCACCGGTTCTCGACGAGGAGACGCTCGCGCCGACCCGCAACGCCCGCTACCAGCGCATCGTCGACGGGTTCGGGCTCACCAGCCGGCAGGCCGTCGTCTGCGGCATGCACGTGCACGTCGACATCGACGGTGACGAGGAGGGTGTGGCCGTCCTCGACCGGCTGCGGCCGTGGCTGCCGGTCCTGCTCGCGTTGAGCGCCAACTCCCCGTTCGGCTGGGGCCACGACTCTGGCCATGCGAGCTGGCGGTCCCAGGTCTGGAACCGTTGGCCCACAGCGGGGCCTTCGGAGCCGTTCGGGGATGTGGCCGGCTACCGGGCTGCGAGCGATGCGCTCATCGGCTCGGGTGCTGCCTTCGATGCTGGGATGCTGTACTTCGACGCGCGGCTGGCTGCGTCGTTCCCCACGGTCGAGGTCCGGGTTGCCGACGTCTGCACGGAGGTGGATGACGCCGTGCTCATCGCCGCGCTGTGCCGAGGGCTGGTCGAGACCGCGGCTGCGCAGTGGCGGGCCGGGGAACCGGTCCCCGTTTGGCGTAGCGACCTGCTGCGGGCCGCGCACTGGCGGGCCGGGCGCTTCGGCTTGTCCGGGCTCCTCCTCGACCCGGTCGGCCAGGATCTGGCGCCGGCTCGCCAGGTTGTCGACGCGTTGCTTGCTCACGTTGCGGCGGCTCTAACCGACGCGGGAGACGCTGAATGGGTCCGAGCTGCATACGAGCGGCTGGTCGCGCGAGGCTCGGGCGCAAGCCGCCAGCGCGCCGTGGCCGAGGCGAACGGTTGGGGTCGAGGCGGCGGGTCTGACCCTGAGAACGGGGCGGCTCTGCTGGCGGTGGTGATCGACCTGCAACAGCGCACTCGTGTCTCGCCATGAGCTCCACCTCGAGTGGCGACGTGCCCGCCGGTATGTCGTAGCACGTGCACGGTCGGTGGTCGGGTGGTCGGGTGGTCGGTGGTCGGGTGGTCGGGAGCACGATGCTGCTCATGACCTGGATCGCTCCCGACGTCACACCCGTTCCGGCACCGCCAGTGGCTGATGATTACGCAGCGCTCGACGCCGAGCTCGACCATCAGCGCCAGACGCTGCTGCACATCTGCTCCGGGCTGAGTCCTGACCAGCTCAAGACCCGGTCCGCTGCGCCGTCGTCGTTGTCTCTTCTTGGTCTCGTGCGTCACCTCGCCGGAGCCGAGCGATGGTGGTTTCGCATAAATTTCGCCGGGATGGAGCTCGACGACCTCTACTTCACCGAGGGCAATCCTGAGGGTGAGTTCGACGACGTCGACGATGCCGATCCGGCTGAGGACTTCGGCGTCTTCGCCACCGAGGTGGAGCTTGCTCGCCAGGTCGTCGCAGGGCGGTCGCTCGACGAGAGGTTCTGGTCAGCGTCGCATCCGCTCGTCGACCGACCGCCCATCGAGCTCGACCTGCGTTGGGTGTTCGTGCACCTCATCGCCGAGTACGCGCGTCACAACGGGCATGCGGACCTCCTGCGTGAGCGCCTCGACGGCGTGCGGAGCTCCTAGAGGTGAAGGCGGCGACGGACACCTTCGAGGGTGCGCCGCGCGAGCTGAGCCCGAAAGGCTGGCATGTGAGGGAGGCCAGGTGGCGCTGGGTTCAAGGAGGTGACCGCACTAGCGATCCCGAGCGCCACCAAGAACCCGGTGACGTATCGCTCGTCATCGGCTTCGAGGTGGCAGGAGCCGACCAGGTCGTCGAAGTAGGGCGTGTCCACCCACTCGAGGCCGAGACACATGACGTCTCCCCACACCGGCCCGTGTCGGCTCATGCCCCAGTCCACAAGGACCGGTTGCCCGGTGTCGGCGCGCAGCACGATGTTGTCCTGGCGGATGTCCCAGTGGCAGAACGAGTCAGCCGTCAGGCCAGTCCGAGTGGAGGCGACGAGCTCACTCAGCTGATCGAGCTGTCCAGCAACCCAGGCAGGCATGACGGTCAGCTCACGTTCGGAAAGTTCCTGCAAAGTGGCCGCATACTTGTCGAAAGCTGCTAGAGCCGTCGATGTGACCCCGAGCTCCGGTGCGGGCGTGAGCTCTCGGGTCTGCGCCTGGACCGTCTCGAGAACCTGCGCCCGATGGTGGGGGTGGTCCCAGTTCGGGTGCCCTCCGTCAATGTCTTCGAGCAGGATGGCTACCCAGTCGCCGTCGTCGTACGTCCCCAACAGCTGCGCTCGGTATGACGCCGGAGCAAGTCTGGACAACACCTGAATCTCGTGACGGAAGTGGTTCGGTGTGTCGGGGTTCACGCTCGCGCTCACCGCCTTGACGAAGGCACGAGACCCGTCAGCAGCCTGCACGCTCGCAGCGACTGCTGGTGACATGCCTCCCTCGCGAGGGATGTGGCCGACCACCGGTGCGCCGAGCTGGGAATCCACCCACGAGCGCAGGGCAGGGGAGGAGTCGGCATACGCCACTCGAAGTCCGTGCAGTCCTGGCAGGTTCGTCATCGCCTGGCCAACCGCTGGTCGAGCCAGTTCCGGGTGACGTCGGCGTACCACGCCTGGTGAGCGCGCAGGTGCGGCGAGCTCGCAACCACGGGCCTGAGCATGCCGTCGGCCCAGAAGGACCAGAGCACCGCAAGTAGGGCATCCACCGCCACTGGGTCCACGTCGTCGGTCAACGGGTGCTGCGCAAGCACTGCCTCGACATCGTGCCCGTCCCCGCCGGCCGAGAGCAGCAGGCAGACGAGATCGATCCAAGGAGCTCCGGCGACCGGCCAGTTCCAGTCGACGAACCAGACCTCGCCGGTGGCGCTGATGAGGACGTTGTCGTCCCGCAGATCCATGTGCACGACGCTCGAGCCGGCGAGCAGTGCCGAGTGGTCGCGGCACAGTTGCTCCACGGCGTCGAGCCAGCGATGGTTGTGTGATCGGCTGCGGAGCTGTCCCATCCGGTCTTCGAAGCCGCTCATCAGAAGCTCGTCTGCGCTTTCGAGAGACAGCCCGGTGGGCACCGGAGTCAGCGCAGGTGCGATAGCTTCCAGCTTGTTGACGACAGATCGCAGCTGGTCAGACCGCCATGGTCGACGGGGAGGCGCCGCGCCGATGTGTTCGAACGCGGCGATCACCCACCGCTCCTCGTCAACGTCTACGTCGAGATGCCACAGCAACGTCGGCGCACCGATGTCGTGCGGGAGCAACCGTCGCTTGCGCACCTCTTCGCGGTAGGCGTCGCTCAGAGCCCAGCCGTGGAGGGCGTCGTACGTCGAGGAGGCCGCCTTGACGAAGATGCTGCGGCCGTCGGCCAGAGCGAGGCGTGAGGCGAACCCCGGTGTGAAGCCGGTGCCAGTGGACTCGGCTGCCGACACCGGCGCTCCAGCGGACGTCTCGATGAGGTGGCGCACCGCGAGAGGGAGGCTCGCCCACGCCGGCCGCCGAGCCGTTGCCCGCACCGGTATGACGTCGCCTCCGGCCGTGACCACTGTGTCGGCCAGACCACTGCCTTGCCAGGGTGTCGGCCCTTCCTCGCCCAGCACCGGACGCGACTCAACGATCATGCTGCGCCATTGTTCGCCATCGAACAAGCGAGGTTCCACTACTTTGCGGCGCGGCGCGGCCACTGCCGAGCGGGCCCGACGCAATCTGGCCTTTCGCTTCGTCAATCCAGATTCTGGCCGCCCGAGCCCCACTGCCCGTACTGCGCGACGGCTTCTTGCATGAGCTCGCCTCGCCGGCTGCGTGAGAGGATGGCAGGGCTCGGCCAACTCCGAGCGCCTCCTCCAGACCGACACTCGAAGGGTGCCCGTTGCCTCAGACGCTCGCGACGGCTCCGCGGCCGGGCAGCACCGAGCCCTCCACGATCCGCAACTTTTGCATCATCGCGCACATCGACCACGGCAAGTCGACGCTCGCGGACCGCATGCTCCAGCTCACGGGCGTCGTCGACGCCCGCAACGCCCGCGCGCAGTACCTCGACCGCATGGACATCGAGCGGGAGCGGGGGATCACCATCAAGAGCCAGGCAGTCCGCATGCCGTGGACTGCGACCGGAGGCAGGCATCCGGGCGAGCTGTTCGTGCTCAACATGATCGACACCCCCGGACATGTCGACTTTACCTACGAGGTGAGCAGGTCGCTCGAGGCCTGCGAAGGGGCTGTCCTGCTCGTCGACGCTGCGCAAGGCATCGAGGCGCAGACCCTTGCGAACCTTTACCTCGCATTGGAAGCGGACCTCGACGTCATACCGGTGCTCAACAAGATCGACCTGCCGAGCGCTCAACCGGAGAAGTATGCCGCTGAGATCGCCCACATCATCGGCTGCGACGCCGCCGACGTGCTGCGGGTCTCCGCCAAGACCGGCGAGGGCGTCGAGGCTCTTCTCAACGAGGTAGTGGACACGGTGCCGGCGCCGACCGGCGACGCCGACGGGGCAGCCCGAGCTCTGATCTTCGACTCGGTCTACGACACATACCGCGGCGTCATCACCTATGTGCGCGTCGTCGATGGCAGGTTGAGCCACCGCGACCGCATCAAGATGATGTCGACCGGAGCCGTGCACGAGATGCTCGAGGTGGGCGTCATCTCGCCGGACCCGAAGAAGACGTCGGAGATCGGCGTCGGGGAGGTCGGCTACCTGATCACCGGCGTGAAAGAAGTCCGGCAGTCCCGCGTCGGTGACACCGTGACCTCGGCCGTGCACGGTGCCACGACGGCGCTCGGCGGCTACCGCCACCCCAACCCGATGGTCTACGCCGGTCTCTACCCGATCGACGGCGACGACTACCCGACGCTGCGCGACGCGCTCGACAAGCTGCAGCTCAACGACGCCGCGTTGGCCTACGAGCCGGAGACGTCGGGGGCGCTTGGTTTCGGTTTTCGGTGTGGGTTCCTGGGCCTGCTCCACATGGAGATCGTGCGCGAGCGCCTCGAGCGCGAGTTCAACCTCGACCTCATCTCCACCGCCCCGAACGTCGTCTACCGGGTCGTCATGGAGGACGGCAGCGAGGTCACGGTGACCAACCCGAGCGAGTACCCCGGAGGCGGCAAGATCGCCGAGGTCTTCGAGCCGGTAGTCCGGGCCACGATCTTGAGCCCGTCGGACTACATCGGCACGATCATGGATTTGTGCCAGACCCGGCGGGGCTCCTTGCACGGGATGGACTACCTGTCGGCGGACCGGGTGGAGCTGCGCTACACCCTCCCGTTGGCCGAGATCGTGTTCGATTTCTTCGATGCGCTCAAGTCGCGTACCAAGGGCTATGCCTCGCTCGACTATGAACCGATCGGTGAGCAGTCGGGTGACCTGGTCAAGGTCGACGTGCTGCTGCACGGCGAGCCGGTCGACGCGTTCTCCGCGATCG